>DATEDJ010000017.1:0-13546 GCA_035281725.1 Solirubrobacterales bacterium | reverse complement strand
GCCCGCCTCGCCGTCGCCGCCGCCGACCCACCGGGCCAGCTTCCGCGGGTCGCGGCTGGCGCGCCCGGGAGCAGCGAGGTCGGTCACCAGCCGGCCGTCGGTACGCAGGCGGAGCGCCACCAGGTCCTGGCCCGGGCGCGGGAAGAGACCGCCGAGGTAGGTGCCGTCGGCCCCGAGGGTGTAGCTGTGGCCGCCGCCCACCTCGGTGAGCCGGCGCAGGTCGAGCGCCCGCCAGGGCCCGAGGTGGTGCTCCGCTTCCTGCGGGTTCAGCGGCAGCGGCTCGACCCAGCCGAGCTCGCCGAGCGGCTCGGCGATCGCGTAGAGCGGGTCACGCTCGCCCGCGACGAGGACGATTTCCCCGCTCTCGGGCATCCGCCGCAGTTCCAGCGGGTCGAGCAGCGGCAGCGGCTGCTGATCGACGTAGCCGAGCGGGTGGCGGTCGTCGCCCAGCGGCCCCTGCTCGTCGGTGAGGGTGAAGTTGTGGTTCCCGTGGACCAACCGGCGCAGGCCCGGCGCGGCATCGCGGTGGATGGCGCCGAGGATGAATTCGAGTATGTACCCCGGCGGTGAGCCGAGGTGATCGGCGACCATCCGGTGCGAGCCATCGGTGGCGATGTGGCGGCAGAGGAAGCTGGTCGCCGGCGGGGTCCAACCTTCGCTGGCGGACCAGCGGCGCACGGAGCGGCGTTCCTGCTCGGGCAGCCGCGGCGCCTGGTGGGCGATCAGGTCGAGGGTGGCGAACTCGGAGCGATCGAGCGTCGGGTCGAAGTCGAGCCGCACCGCGGCGGGCTCGGAGCGCGGTCCTCGCGTCGCGCCGGCCTCACCCGGAGCGGCCCGCCACTCGACGTTCTTCGTCACCTGCAGCTCCAGGAGCAGATCGGCGAGCAGCTCGTCCTCGCCGGTCAGCTCGAGCGTCGGCAGCTTGTAGGCGGCGTGGCGTTCGAGCGCCAGGCCGACCGGACGTGAGCCCTGGCGATCCCCCTCGTCCAGCAGCGCCAGCGACGGACGGCCCGCGGCGGGCGGGATCGCGAAGGCGACGGCGGGGGTGCCGCGGCGCGAGTCGAAGCCGGCGATCAGCCGCTCGACGAAGACCGGGTTGGCGAGGGCGGGCGCGGCGCCCGGCGTGAGGACGCAGAGCCAGCGCCCGCGGGCGGCGTCGAGCGCCGCCTGGAGCCAGCCGGCGGGGCCGCCGAGGTCGGCGCCGACGGCCCGCACCCGCGGCGTCACCGCGGTCCGCGCCAGAAGCTCGAAGTCGGCACAGGTCTGCGCTCCGAGCGCGGCCAGGTCCTCGCCGCGCCAGGGCTCCGCGCCGTCGAGCAGGACGAGCGAGACGGCGGGCGCCCACTCCACCTTGATCTCGGTCGCCGCGTCGTAGAGCTCGCGATGGCGCTTGCGGACCAGATCGTGGAACTGGTGCGGCCCGTAGTCGATCGCGTTCACCCGGCTGAAGCCGAGCCGGCGGTAGAGGAACGTCGGCCCGGCGGCGTGGATGCCGTGCACGCCCCGGGCGCCGAGCTGCAGGATCAGGTCCCAGTCCTCGTGGCCGACGACGATCTCCTCCGGGTAGCGGACGCCGTCGGGGCCGAAGACACGACGGTCGAAGAGGGCCGGCGCCGGGCAGTAGTTCTCGTTCATCAGCAGCCAGAGGTTGTAGGCGGGCATCCGCACGAAGTCGTCGCGGTTGCCGAAGTGGCGGACGTGGGGGTAGACGAAGCCGACGTCTCCCGGCGCCTCGGCGAGCTGGCCGACCATCAGCTCGACCGCTTCCGGCAGCAGCCGGTCGTCGGCGTCGATCGGCAGCACGTAGGCGGTGTCGAGCACCTCCAGCGCCCGGTTGCGGGCGGCGCTCGGGCCGCGGTTCGACTCCTGGCGCAGCACCTCGACCTCCGGATCGTCGTCGAGCGCCGCCAGCGCGGCGATCGTCTCCGGGTCGTCGGAGCCGTCGTCGACGACCACGATCCGCTCGGGGAGAAGCGTCTGCGCCTTGATCGACTCGATGCATTCGGCGATGAAGACGCCGTGGCGGAAGCAGGGGACGATGATCCCGACGCTGCGGTCCTGCCCCGGCTCGCGGGGCAGCGGGATCGGCCGCGGCTCGAAGCGCGCGCTGCCGCCGCCATCGTCGTCCTCGGCCCGGAACAGCTCGTCGGCGCGCCAGCGGCTGCTGGCCGGCCGCGCTCCCAGCAGCCGCTCGTAGAGCTCCGCCTGGGCCGCCGCGGCGCCCGCGCCGGGGGGGACGACGGCGATCCGGCTGGGCGGGATGAACTGCGCCGTGAGCGCCTCCTTGACCGCCTCGTCGGCGACCGAGAAGGCGTCGACGAGGTTGCCGTAGCGGCGCCCGACGTAGGTTTCGTAGCCGCCCTCGCCTGCTTCCGGCGACAGCATCCTGGCGACGACCACCGGCGGCGCCTCGAGGCAGGCGATGTCGGGCAGGAGGTCGAAGCCGAGCCGCGAGTCGAGGATCTGGACGACGCCGATCCCGCGGCTCTCGATCAAGCCGAGGATGAACTCGGGCATTCCCTGGCCCGGCATCAGGTCGGGCAGGTCCCAGACCTCGCGCGCCGCCGACTCGATCGCCCGCAGGCCCCGGTTGGCCGCCGGCTGGGTGGTGATCAGGTGGGTCGGCCAGCGCTCCCGGTCGAGGCCGGCGAGCCACTCGCCGACGTCCGCTCCCGCGGCATCCTCTTCTACCCGTGCCGCGAGCAGGAGGACGGGTACCGGTGCCTCGCTCATCGATCGGGGACCGAGGCCTAGGAGCCCTCGCCGCGCACGATCGCGCGCGGCGTCCGCATCAGGATCTGCACGTCGGTGAGCAGCGAGAGGTTGTCGAGGTAGTCGCGCTCCATCGCCAGGCGCTCCTCGAAGGTGAGGTCGCTGCGCCCGTAGACCTGCATCGGCCCGGTCAGGCCGGGCTTGATCGCCAGGCGGCCGCGTTGGCGCTCGTCATAGAGGGCGACGACCGCCTCCTCCTCGGGCCGCGGCCCGACCAGCGACATCTCGCCGTGCAGGACGTTGATGAACTGGGGGAGCTCGTCGATCGAGGTGCGCCGCAGGAACTTGCCGACCTTGGTCACCCGCGGGTCGTCGGGGATCTTGAAGGCGGGCTCGTCGAGCTTCGAGAGGTCGACCAGCTCGCTCAGCCGGTCCTCGGCGTCGGCGACCATGGTGCGGAACTTGACCATCGTGAAGGGAGCGCCGTCCCTGCCCGCCCGCCGCTGGCGGAAGAAGACCGGCCGACCGGTGTCGATCAGGATCGCGACCGAGGTGAGCAGGAGGATCGGCGAGATCAGGACGAGGACGACGGTGGAGACGAAGAGGTCCATCGCCCGCTTCATCGCCTGGGTCGAGCGCGGCGGGTCGGAGAAGCGGAAGTCGAGGACGGGGAGCTCGGCGAGGCGGTTGAGCTCGATCCCGGGGCCGAGCAGGCCGTAGTGCTGGGGCAGGAAGGTGAGCGCCAGGCCCTCCTCCTTGCACTCCTCGATCAGCCGCTCGGCCGCCGGCTCCGACATCTGCTGTTCGGTGACGACGACCCGCTCGATCCCCTCCGCCCGCGCCACCTCGGAGATGTCGGCGAGGCTGCCGAGCCGCGGCAGCTCGGCCGAGTCCTCCTCGGTCGCCGGAGAGAGGTAGCCGACCAGGTGGAGGCGGGTCTCCGGGTGGGTCATCACCCGGCGGGCGACGGTGTCGACGGTGGCGGGCGGGCCGACCACCAGGCCGACCGCCAGCGGCGTCGCCCGGTGCCAGACCCAGCGCAGGACGCCGCGCGCGACGAAGCTGCCGACCAGGGTGCCGATGCCGAGCGCGATCGCGCTTTTCGGCGAGAGCGGCCCGACCGGGCTGATCGCCAGGAGCCCGTCGAGCACCAGCGTCCCGAGCACGCTGGCCGAGACCAGCGAGGGCACCTCGTCGAGGGTCGAGTGGCGGATCCGCCGGTGGTCGTGGTCGTAGAGGCCGTGGAGCTTCACCACGAGGATGAAGCTGGGGGAGAAGAGGACCGCCCAGAAGAGGTCGGCGAGATCGGTCGACGAGGTCGCCGCGGTGACCGCGCAGAGGGAGGCGATCAGCGCCGCCCAGTCGCTCATCGCCAGCAGGCGCCGCAGCAGCGCGCCGCGGCGGCGCGACCCCTCGGCGCCGCTCAGCCCGAGCCGGTCCGCCGCCCGATAGGGCATCGTCGGCCGTGGCTCGTTCTCGGCCGCCGGCCGTTCCTTGCCCATCTTCTCGGTGTCCGGCGTCTGGGTCATCCGCAACCTTCAAACCCTTCGGTGAGACAAGTTTCGAGTGGATTGAGGCGCTTTGCTTCGTTTAAGTCGTCGCGGGCGGCTTCGTTCTCCCCCGCCTGGTGCCTGGCCTTCGCCCGCAGGTAGTAGAGGACCCAATTGTGATCCTCGCGGTCGATGGCCTGGCCGAAGCGTTCGATCGCGACCTCGAGTTCGCCGTTCGACTGCGCCAGCAGGCCGAGCTGAAGGTAGGGCGTGGCGGCCCAGGGCTCGATCGAGCGGGCGGTTTCGGCGTGGTTGACCGCGCTCTGGAAGTCGGTGCCGACGACCGCGTTCGACCGCTCGATCTCATGGTCGACCAGGAGCGGCCCGGTCAAGGCCAGCATCGTCAACCAGGCGACCGCGAGCCCGGCGATCGCGAGGCCGAAGCGACGGCTTTCCGGGCTCGCCTCGGGCTCGATCCCGGCGCGTGCCCGGGCGGCGGCGCGGGCACGCCAGAGCTGCCCGCAGCGGGCCGCGACCAGCGCCCCGGTCGCCATGAAGAAGACCGAGCCGATCACCGCCAGCTGCCAGAACCAGTCGTAGGCGACGCCGGCCGCGAAGGCGAGGCTGACCCCGAGCAGGACCGCGTAGAGCTCGCGCTCGCGGCCGCCCGCCGCGCGCCAGGCGGCGAATCCGGTCCAGAGCAGGAAGAGGACCATGCCCAGCACCAGCAGGCCGCCGACGATCCCCAGCTCGTCGAGCGCCTGTAGGTAGAGTGAGTGCGCCTGCGTGTTCTTCATGTCGAGCGTGCGCAACTGGTCCCAGGAGAACTGGTAGGTGCCGGCGCCCTGGCCGACGATCGGCTTTTCGGCGAAGCCTTCGAGGGCGACGTCCCAGAACTGGGAGCGGCCGTGGCTGGAGACTTCGCCGAGGCTGGAAGGGGTGGCGAGGTCGGAGCTGGTGAACTTGTGCCAGGCGGTCTGGCCGTAGACGATCCCGACCACGATCACGACGACCAGGCCGACCAGCGCGATCCCGCGCAGCACCCGCCGGTCGCGGGAGATCTCCACCGCTCGCTCGACCGCCGGCGAGCCGCCCGCCTCGAGCCGCCGCAGCCACCAGAAGGCGAGCAGGGTCACGGCGATCCCGAGCAGCAGGATGCCGCCGACTTTAAGCCCCTGGCCGACGATCGCCGGGAAGTCGAAGTTGTTGGCGAGGTCGCTGTAGGAGTGGGTCGCGAGGACCGCGGGCAGCGTCAGCAGCGCGGCGATCAGCAGCGTCACCAGGTACCAGAGGCGGTCGCGGGAGAGGACGATCAGCGTCCCGGCGCCGACCAGCAGGGTGAGGACGCCGCCGCGCGACTCGGTGAAGTAGAGGGCGAGGAGGACGGCGGGCAGGGCGCCGACGGAAAACCAACGCAAGATTGCGTTCAAAGAGCGCCTGCTCATCCACAACATCAGCGTGGCAGCGAAGGAGCACATGATCGCGTCGGCGTTCCAGTAGCCGAGCGGGTACTGCAGGCGTGAGCCCTTGCTGTCTTCGAAGGAGAGGTCGAAGACATGGGGCAGGAGGCGGGTCGCGAGGGCCAGGATCGCCAATAAGGCCAAGGCAATTGCGATGCCTTCACCGAAACGTTGGCGCCTTTGGGTGGTTTGGGCCAGGAGAAACGCGGCAAGGAAGACACCGAGGTAGACGAGCACGCGGTCGGCTTCGGTGACGCTCAACTCGACAGAACCGGACCAGAGAGATGAGATTGCAGACCAAATCGCCAGACCCAGGATCAGTCCCGCAGCCCAGTAGAACGGCTTCGCCAGAAGCGTCCGACCGGCGGCACCGAGCACCAGCAGGCCGACGACGACGAGCCAGACGATCAGTCCGCCGATGTGGCGAGAGCTCACCGAGAAGCCTCCACCGGAAAGGGCAAGACCCCCGATCAGGGCAAGCGGAGCGAGGAACGCCGCCGATTCCTCTAACCTCCTGCGGAATGCAAGGTGCCCCTCGCCGCCAGGGCCGTAGCTCGGCCCGCTTCTTTTTCTTGCTTCCGTCAGTGCTTGCTCTGCTGGCATTGGTTCTATTTCCGGTGGTCGCTCGCGCGGAAACGTCGGGGGGAGCCGTCTACACCCCCGAAGTTCCGCAGGTCGGCAACGAAACCTCTACCCCGCCGAAGTCGAAGCCGAAGAGTCATACGCAGCCTGAAACCAATCCGAAGGCGAAAGGTTCGAACCACGGCGCGACTTCCTCCCCGCAGAGCGGGGCCGAAGGTGGCGGGAATGAGGAAGAATCTTCCACGGGCGGAGCGGCCGGCGGTAACGGCGGCGGCAACAATCCTCCCACGGGCGGCGAAGGTAACGGCGCCAAGTCCGGCAACCAGGGGGGCGGCGGCCAAGGCAAGACCGGGCTGTCGGAAAACCAGGCCCGCGGCGGCACGACGCCCGAAGCCCACACGAGCACTAGTAGCAGCGGCGGCTCCTCGCCGGTGGTGCCGATCCTGATCGCGGTCGCGATTCTCGCGGCGATCTCGATCGGGGTGGTGCTCTACCGCCAGCGCAAGCAGAGTCAGGGACCCGGCTCCGATGGCCGCGTCTCCTCGTCCAACGCAAGCTAGACCCGACCAGGATGGAGAGATCGATGCTTGAGATCAGCAGGAAGACGCGCGCCCTGACGGCCGTGCTGGCGGTCGTCGTCGCGCTCGGCGCCCTCGCCGCGAGCGCCTCCGCGCTGCCCGCCAAATTCTTCGGTGTGGTGCCGCAGTCGGTGCTCACCCTCGAACAGTTCAAGACCCTCCAGCAGGGCAAGGTCCAGTCGATGCGGATCCCGATCGAATGGGGCGGCCTGCAGCAGAAGAAGGGTGGCCCGATCGATTGGTCCGGGGTCGACACCCTCTTCCAGCGGGCGACGGAATCGGGCATCGAACTGCTCCCCTTCATCTCCGGCGCGCCGTCCTGGGCGGTGCCCGTGGTCAACGTGCCCCAGGGCGGGGGGGCGAAAACGAACGCGCGCCTACCCGCCTCCGGGACCGCGGCGACCGCCTGGTCGACCTTCGTCACGGAAGCGGTAAAGCGTTACGGGCCGAGCGGCAAATTCTGGGCCGAACACCCGCTGCTGACCGAACAACCGGTAAAGACCTGGCAGATCTGGAACGAGCCCAACTTCAAGTACTTCGTCGCCAAACCGAACCCGACCGAATACGGGAAGCTGGTGAAGAACTCCGCCGCGGCGATCAAATCGGTCGACCCGACCGCGCAGATCGTCCTCGCCGGGCTCTTCGCCAAGCCGGCCGGCGGCCGCCACCTGAACAGCAAGGGCAAAGTTGCCGCCGGGACCAGCCCCAACTGGTGGGCCGGCTACTTCCTCGAACAGATGTACAAGACGAATCCGGGGATCAAGTCGCGCTTCCAGGGTGTCTCCCTGCACCCCTACGTGGCGCGGTACCGGCAGCTCCCGGCGGAGATCGAAGAAGTCCGCAACGTCCTCACCAAAGCCGGTGACGGCTCGAAGGGCCTCTGGATCACCGAGCTCGGCTGGAGCTCGGAACCGCCGCAGGGCCCGAGCAACGTGTTCGCGGTCGGCGCCGCGGGCCAGGCGCGCGAACTGAAAGGCGCCTTCACGCTGCTGAAAGCCGACGCGGCGAAATTCCGCCTCCAGCGCGTCTACTGGTTCTCGGTCGACGACGCCCCGGAAACCTGCAATTTCTGCAACGGCTCCGGCCTGTTCAAGAAAGGCTTCGTGCCGAAGAAGTCCTGGACCGAATTCGTCAAGTTCACCGGCGGCACGCCGTAGCTGCCGCCGGGCCGGCCCACCGATCTGCGTAAGATCGGTGGGTTGGCGACCCGGTCGAAACAGAGCACCGCAAGTGATCCGCTGGCGCCGTTCTCGGCGCCGGTGCGACGCTGGTTCGAAGCCTCCTTCGAGGGGCCGACGCCTGCCCAGGCGGGCGGCTGGGAGGCGATCTCCGGCGGCGACAACGCGCTGATCTGCGCGCCGACCGGCTCCGGCAAGACGCTCGCCAGCTTCCTCTGGGGGATCGACAAGCTCTCCCGCGAGCCGCAGCTCGGCACCGGGGTGAAGCTGGTCTACATCTCGCCGCTGAAAGCGCTGTCCTACGACATCGAGCGCAACCTGCGGGCGCCGCTACGGGGGATCGGCGCCGAGATCGCGGTCGGCCTGCGGACCGGCGACACCTCGCAGAAAGACCGCCGGGCGATGGCGAAAACGCCGCCCGACATCCTCATCACCACCCCCGAGTCGCTCTACCTGATGATGAGCTCGGCGGTGCGCGAGATCCTCACCGGGGTCGAGGCGGTGATCGTCGACGAGATCCACGCGGTTGCGCAGACCAAGCGCGGGTCGCATCTGGCGCTTACCTTGGAGAGGCTCGATCATTTGGTTCGGCAGGCGGGGGAGGCAGTTGAGGATGACCCGGCGGAACAACAGCGGGGAGGTTCCGGCGGGTCATCCTCAACTGCCTCCTCACAGGGGCCCCAGAGGATCGGCTTGTCGGCGACGCAGAGGCCGTTGGAGCGGATTGCTCAGTTCCTGGTCGGGCCGAAGCGGAAGTGCAAGATCGTCGATGCGGGGACGCGGAAAGACCTTGATATCGAGATCGTCGTGCCGGTCGAGGATATGGCTGATCCGGGGGCGCCCGCTTATCCGTCGGAGAACGGCACCGCGCAGCCGTCGGAAATCGAGCCAAGCGCCCACGTGCGCTCGATCTGGCCCGCGATCTACCCGGAGTTGCTGCGCCTGGTGCAGGAGCACACCTCGACGATTATCTTCGTCAACAACCGCCGGGCGGCGGAGCGCCTCGCCAAGCGGCTGAACGAGCTGGCGAACGGCGAAGGTGAGCAGGACCTCCCGGCCACCGTGCACGGTGGGCACGGCGCCCCGAGCTCGGGCGGCTCGGCCGATGGTCCGAGCACGAATACCTCGCGCGCAGGATCGTCGGGCGAGCCGCCACTCGATGCCCCCGTCGAGATCGCCCGTGCCCACCACGGCTCCCTCTCCCACGAGGAGCGGACCCTGGTCGAGGAGATGCTGAAGTCGGGGGAGCTGCCTTGCCTCGTGGCGACCTCATCGCTCGAGCTTGGCATCGACATGGGGGCGGTCGACCTCGTCATCCAGGTCGAGTCGCCGAAGTCGGTGACGCGGGGGCTGCAGCGGATCGGGCGCGCCGGGCACGGGATCGGCGAAACCTCGAAAGGCCGAATCTTCCCCAAATACCGCGGCGACCTGCTGGAGTGCGCGGTGGTCGCGCGGCGGATGCGCGAAGGGGAGATCGAGGAGACGACGATCCCCCAGAACCCCCTCGACGTGCTCGCCCAGCACCTGGTCTCGATGGCGGCGCTCGACGAGTGGCAGGTCGACGAGGTCGAGCGGGTGGTCACCGCGACCGAGTCCTTCCACGACCTCTCCCGTGAGCAGCTGGAGAACGTCCTCGACATGCTCGACGGCCGCTATCCCTCCGACCGCTTCGCCGAGCTGCGCCCGCGGATCGTCTGGGACCGGATGGAGGGGACCATCCACGGCCGCAAAGGCGCGCGCCAGCTGGTCGTCACCAACGCCGGGACGATCCCCGACCGCGGCCTCTACGGCGTCCACCTGCCGGACGGCCGGCGGGTCGGCGAGCTCGACGAGGAGATGGTCTACGAGGCCCGGCCCGGGCAGACCTTCCTGCTCGGCGCCTCGACCTGGCGGATCGAGGAAATCACCCGCGACCGGGTGATCGTCACCCCGGCCCCGGGGGCGCCGGGCGCGGTGCCGTTCTGGCGCGGCGACGGGATCGGCCGGCCGGCCGAGCTGGGGCGGGCGATCGGAGCCTTCGCCCGCGAGGCGGTCTCGCGCGCGCCCGAGGACCTCGCCAAGGAGTACGACCTCGATGCCCGCGCCGCCAACAACCTGGTCACCTACCTGCGCGAACAGCAGGACGCGACCCGGGTCGTCCCCTCCGACCAGACGATCGTGGTCGAGCGCTTCCGCGACGAGATCGGCGACTGGCGCCTCTGCATCCTCAGCCCCTACGGGGGCCGCGTGCACGCCGCCTGGGGCCTCGCCCTGGCGGGGAAGATCCGTAACGAGCGCGACCTCGAGGCCGACGCGATCTGGTCCGACGACGGCATCGTCATCCACCTTCCCGACGCCGACGAGCCGCCGCCCGCCGACATGGTGCTGGTCGATCCGGCCGAGCTCGAAGACCTGATCGTCGGCGAGCTCTCCGGCTCGGCCCTGTTCGGCGCCCGCTTCCGCGAGAACGCCTCCCGCTCGCTCTTGATCCCGCGCGCCTACCCGGGCAAACGCACGCCGCTCTGGCAGCAGCGCCTCAAGTCGCAGTCGCTGCTCGAAGTCGCCCGTGACTTCCCCCGCTTCCCGGTGATCCTCGAGACCTACCGCGAGTGCCTCCAGGACGTGCTCGACCTGCCGGCCCTCGCCGACCTGCTGGAAAAACTGCACGCGCGGTCGCTCTCCCTGCTCGAGGTGGAGACGCCGACCGCATCGCCCTTCGCCTCCTCGCTCCTCTTCGACTACGTGGCCACCTACATGTATGAGGGGGACACGCCGAACGCCGAGCGGCGGGCGGCGGCGCTGGCGCTCGACCGCGATCTGCTGCGCGAGCTGCTCGGCCAGGAGGAGCTGCGCGAGTTGATCGACCCGGAGGCCTTGGAGGAAGTCGAAGCGCAGCTCCAGCACCGCACCGAGGCGGGCAAGGCGGGCGACCGGGACGGGCTCCAGCAGCTGCTCCGCAACATCGGCGACCTGACCACCGAGGAGGCGGCCGACCGCGTCGCCGCGGGCTACTCGGCGAAATCGATGCTGGAGAAACTGGCGGGGGAGCGGCGGATCGCCAAGGTGCGGATCGCGGGCGAAGAGCGCTGGATCGCCGCCGAGGACGCCGGGCTCTACCGCGACGCGCTCGGCGTGCCGCCACCGCCCGGGCTGCCGGAGACCTTCCTCGAGGACCACCCGGACGCGATGCGCGCCCTGGTCCGCCGCTACGCGCGCACCCACGGCCCGTTCCCGATCGGGCAGCTGATGCAGCGCTACGGCGTCGACCCCGGCCCGGCGCTGCGCGAGCTGGAGGCCGAAGGAGCGATGGTGCGCGGCGAGCTCCTGCCCGGCGGCACCGAGCGCGAGTGGTGCGACTCCGACGTGTTGCGCCGCGTACGCCGCGCCTCGCTCGCCCGCCTGCGCAAGGAGGTCGAGGCGGCCGACCGCACCGAGCTGGCCCGCTTCCTGCCGAGCTGGCAGAACGTCGACGCCTTCCGCCCGGCGGGCGCCGGTCCCGACCGCCTGCGCGAGGCGCTCGTGCCCCTGCAGGGGGTGGCGCTGACGCCGAAGGTGTGGGAGCGCGACGTGTTGCCGCGCCGCCTCGGCGCCTACTCCCAGAACTGGCTCGACCAGCTCTGCACCAGCGGCGAGCTGATCTGGATCGGGGCGGGATCGCTTGGCCGCAGCGACGGCCGTGTCGCCCTCTACTTCCGCGAGGACGTCCGCCTCGCCGGGCCGCCGCCCGCCAACGGCAAGCTGGAGATCCCCCAGGGGGAGGTCCACGAGGCGATCCGCGAGCGGCTCGCCGCCGGGCCGTCGTTCTGGCTCGACCTGGTCGCCGACATCGAGCAGCCCGCCGAGGACCTCCACAACGCGCTCTGGGACCTCGCCTGGGCGGGTGAGGTGACGAACGACGCCTTCTCGCCGCTGCGGGCGCCGCGCCTGCGTGCGGTCCCGCGGACCGAACGGGCCGGTCGCCGCTTCGCCCGCCGCCGCTCGAGCACCGGCGCCGCCGTGCAGGGACGCTGGTCGCTGACCGCGCCGATCTTCGCCGGCGCGCCCGGCCCCGGCGCCCGCCTGCGCGCCCAGGCCGAGCTGATGATGGAGCGCTACGGGATCGTCACCCGCGAGACGGTCCTCGCCGAGGGCGTCCCCGGCGGCTTCTCCACCCTCTACTCGGAGCTCGGCAACCTGGAGCTGCTGGGGACGGCGCGGCGCGGCTACTTCGTCGAGGGCCTCGGCGGCGCCCAGTTCGCGCTGCCCGGCGCGGTCGAGCGCCTCCGCTCCCTGCCCGAAGCCCCGGGCGAGTACATGGTGCTGGCGGCGACCGACCCGGCCAACCCCTACGGGGCCTCGCTGCCCTGGCCGAAACTCGAGGGCGGCCGGCGCCCCGGCCGCACCCCCGGCGCCTACCTGCTGCTGCGCGACGGCGAGCCCGAGGTCTTCGTCGAGCGCGGCGGCCGCGGCCTGCTGCGCCTGCGGGAGATGAACGAAGGCCAACTGGGCAACGCGATGCAGGCCCTCGCCGACGCGGTCACCGCGGGCCGGCTGCCCAAACTGGCGATCGAGAAACTGGACGGCGAGGCGGTGATCGGCTCTGGCCTCGAGGAGGCGCTGATCGGCGCCGGCTTCAGCCGCGGTCCCCGCAAACTGACCGCTTCGGCCTAGCCGAATGTCGGGAGCGCAACGACAGTGCCACGACCCATTGCCATAATCGATGAGGGTGTCTGAGACCAGGGAGCAGAGCGCGGTCGAGCTGCTGAGGAGCGTCCCGCTCTTCGCGGACCTCGAGGAGGGAGAGCTGGAGCGCTTCTCCCACGTCGCCGTGCCCCGATCCTTCCCGGCCGGGACCCGCGTCTTCCACGAGGGCGACAGCTCCGACGCCTGCTACATCGTCAGCGAAGGCAACTTCCGGGTCACCCGCGAACACTCCGACGGCCGGGCGATCACGCTGGCGACGTTGGGCCCGGGGGAGATCTTCGGCGAGCTGGCGATGCTGGACGGCGACAAACGCTCGGCCTCGGCCGAGTCGATCACCGACGGCACCCTGCTGGCGCTGCCCGCCAACGACGTCCGCAGCCTCCTGGCGCGGAACCCGGAAATCGCGCTGAAGCTGGTCGCCGGGCTGGTCCGGCGACTGCGCGCCGCCAACGCCCGGCTCTCGCGCCAGTCCTTCCAGACGGTGCCCAGCCGGGTCGCCGGCATCCTCCTGCAACTGAGCCGCGACGGGCAGGGCGAGGACGGCGAAGAAGCCGAGATCACGATCCGGATGAACCAGACCGACCTCGCCCAGCTGGCCGGGACCTCGCGCGAGTCGGTCAGCCGCTTCCTGGCGGAGCTCGAGCGGGCCGGCGTGGTCCGCTCCGGCCGCGGCCGGGTCACCGTGCTGCAGCCCGGCAAGCTGCGCAACTACATCTACTAGGGCTCTTCACCGGTGCGGTGTGCGCGGGAGCCGCAGAGCCGTGGATGCCGGTCCGACCCGGGTCTTCTGAGGTCGGCCCGGCATCCACGGCTCCTCGGGCGCGGGGAGAGGACACACATCCACAACGGGATCTCCCCGTCTGCTGAGTTGACCCGGCCATGGC
>DATEDJ010000016.1:0-27110 GCA_035281725.1 Solirubrobacterales bacterium | reverse complement strand
CCGATAAAGCGCATCGACCGCCCGCAGGTGCGGCGACTCCGCCCCCGTCCTCGGCCCCCAGATCGTCGCCCGCACCACATCCCCCGCCACCTCGGCCGCAGACCCGACCACCGGCACACCCACCCCAGCGGCAGTAGTGGTGGGTGTGCCGGTGGTCGCGAGTCCCGCGTCCCCAACCCAAACGCCCACCTCCTCCAACACCATCAATCCCTCCGCGGCGATCGCCTTGACCTCCTCCGCCAACGCTTCGACCTTCTCCCCCTCCCCCACCGCGACCGCCACCAGCGGCTGATCTTCCGACAGCGACAGAAACCTCTCCGTCCTCACCAGCGCGTTCGACCCGAATCCCTCGACGCCTCGCAGCAACGCCGCCGCCCACACCCCGTGCCGCGCGCACGCATCCATCACCGCAGCGTGGAGCGGCCCGTCACCGTCCCTGTCGCGTTCGCCGAAGTGGAAGCGGAGCTGAAGCGCGCTCACAGCAGCCCGCCGATCCAATGCCCCAGCGCGACAGCGGCGATCCCCGCCACGAGCGAGAGCGCGATGTTCGCCCACAGCACCCGCGCGTCGCCGTCCTCGCCTGCCCGGTGCGACTCCAACATCCAGGTCGAGAACGTCGTGTAGGTCCCCACGCCTCCCCCGGCGAGGATCGTGTAGGCGGTGCCGCTCAGCGCCACTCCGGCCAGCACGCCGAGGATCACCGCGCCGCTCAGGTTCACCGCCAGGGTGCCGATCGGGAAGTCGTCGCCGAGCCAACCGGCGCCGAGCCGCGTTGCCACCGTCGTGTCGACCAGGAACCGGGCGATCGCCATCGCGCCGCCGAGCAACCCGACCGCCACCCAAGCGAGCGTCGTCATCGCCCCCACCCCTGGCGTTCGCAGTAATCACCGCATAGCGGGGAGAAGTGCGAACTCATCGGAGGACCCTTGCTCGGCGGGTGGCGACGGTGCCGAAATGCACGCAGGCGAAGCCGCCCGCGATCGTCGCCGCGGCGTAGCCGAGCGCCAGCGGCACGTAGCCCCCTTCGAGCATCCGGAAGAGCTCCAGCTGCAGGGTCGAGAAGGTGGTCAGCGCGCCGCAGATCCCCGTCCCCAGGAAGGGCCGGCCGTAGGTCGAGGGCGGCAGCCGCTCGCCGAGCCGGGTGACGAACCAGCCGAGCAGCGCGGCGCCGACCATGTTCACGACGAAGGTCGCCCAGGGCCAGGCGCCGGCGCCGTGCGGCAGCGCCTCGGAGAGGCCGACGCGGCCCAGTGCGCCAAGCACGCCCCCCGCGTAGATCGCGGCCAACTCGCGGCGATCGAATCGTCTCTGTCTCATTTCCGCAGCACTCCTACCGTCTTTCAACGACGTCGGTAGGAGCCATCAGCGGTCGCGCCGCGGTTATGGAGCGAGCCCCATCGCTCGGATCAGGAGGCGAACCTTAGCCGAGGTCGAAGGTGTTACATCGGAAACGACCGGAGGAGGAAGAGATGTTGCGGGCGATCGGAAAACGGCTCACCTACGCGAACGTGATCGCGAGCCTGGCGCTGTTCCTGGCGCTGGGGGGCGGAGCCGTCTACGCGGCGTCACATAAGGCAAACCAGATCGGCACCGGGAAGCTGAAGCAGAACGCGGTGACGGCGGGCAAGATCAAGGCGAACGCGGTGACGCAGACGAAAATCCGCAACAACGCGGTGACCAACGCGAAGCTGCGCCAGGGCGCGGTCAACTTCGAAAAGATCGCCGCCGGCACGAACGTGATCGGCACCGCGATCAGCGCGCCGGTCGCGGTCGACGGGCCGAGCGCCGTCCCGGTCACCTTCAGCGCCCCCCTCTCCTTCACCCCGACGGCGGGCAGCGTCTACATGCTGAGCGTCGAAGCGCGGGGCACCAACCTGGCGCGCTCGGGCACCGAACCGTGCCGGGTCACGGTCGTGCCGCTCGTCAACGGCGCCGAATGGGGGACCGCGACGCCGCTCGTCCTGAGCGCCTTCGCGCCGACCGCGGAAGCGCCCTCGGGCGTCGTCCCGGCGGCCGGGCAGACCAGCCCGATCGGCCTCGCCGCCCCCGGGGTCACCGAGACGATCGGCGCCAAGCTGATCGGCGGGCCGCGCTGCGCCTCGACCGGCTCGGCGACCGTCGCGGTGGCGATCACCCAGCTCAAATAGGCCCCGACCCCCGTTCCGGTGGGGGTCGCCCGTCGGACCGGAGTGCCCGCTTCACTAACGTTCCGTAAGTGGAGCGGATCGTCGCCTGGCATTTCACCGACCCGGGGTGCCCCTGGGCCTACTGCTCGCGCCCCGCGGTCGCCCGCCTGCGCTGGCGCTTCGGCGACCAGCTCGACTGGCGCCTGGTCCTGATCGGCCTCACCGAGACCACCGAGCGCTATGAGGAGATCGGCTACACCCCGGCCCGCATGGCGACCGGCTGGCGCAAGTTCCAGGAGCGCTTCGGGATGCCCTTCGGCCGCGGCGTGAAGCCGCGGATGGGCGCCACCACGCGCGCCTGCCGGGCGATCATCGCCGCCCGCGAGGAGTCGCCCGCGCTCGGCTACGCGGCCCTCCGCGCCCTGCAGCTGATGCAGTTCACGACCACCGACCTGCTCGACGACGACGAGGCGCTGCGCTGCGCCCTCGAGGATGTCGACGGGCTCGACGCGGCCGCCGTCGTCGCCAGCATCGACGACCCCGAGATCCTCGCCGTCTACGAGGCCGACAAAGCCTGCGCCCGCTCCGCCGAGGGTCGCCCGACCCACGTCCAGAACCGCCACTCCGAAGCCGGCGGCCCGGTCCGCTACACCGCCCCTTCGGTGGTCTTCGAGGACGACGAGCGCTGGCTCGAGGTCGGCGGCTTCCAGCCCTTCGAGTCCTACGACAACGCGCTCGCCAACCTCGATCCCTCGCTGGAGCGCCGCCCCGCCCCCGAGCGAGCCGCCGACGCGGTGCTCACCTACCCGATCGGCCTCACCACCGCCGAGATCGCCTCGATCATGCGCCCCTCCGACCTCGAGGACGCCGACCTGCCGGCCGCCGAGCAGGAACTGATCGCCGCCGTCGCCGACGGCGAGCTGGTCGTCACCCCAGCCGGCTCCGACGCCCTCTGGCGCCCGGCCTCAGCCGTCCCGGCCGAGCCCGCCCTCGGCGCCGCCGCGTAGCCAACGCATTCGCACCAATCGCCGCTCTGCGGTCGTCAGTGCGAACTCAGTTGGTGGTTGATCTACGGGCTGGGAAGGGGACGCACGGGTCCCCTCGGTGCGTTCGTCGCTTGTAGCCGTATAGGGGTACAAGCGACGAACGCGCTCCGCGGGCCGGCGCAGGACCCCCGCGAAGGCGCACGTCCCCGTGACGTTCCCGGCGTCTCCCTCACGCACACCTCCACAGACCTCCCGACCTGGCTCTGCGTCCCCAATCGACCAGCCTCCGAACCACACCGTCCCCGCCGCGGAATCGACCGCCTAAGCGCGCAAGCCGAACTCGGCCCGCCGGTCGGCTGGCACCAACGGCAGGAACTCGTCGTGCGCGCCGATGTAGGAGGCGACGAACCAGCAGAACGGGACCACCTCGAGGCCCTCGTCGCGGGCGTCTCGGAGTGCCCGGTCGATCATCCGCCCGGCGTGTCCCTGGCCACGGTGGGCGGGGAACGTTTCGGTGTGGGTGAAGGAGACCAGCCCGGGCTGTTTGACGTAGTCGGCGACCGCGACGAGCTCGTCGTCCAGGTGGACCTCGTAGCGCGACTGCTCTTTGTTGTCGACAGTCATGAGCTGAGCCACTCGTCGACCCGACGACCGCCGCGGAGGCCGGAGAGGTCGCCGTCGTCGCGCATCCGCGTCGCCACCTCGGCCATCGCCTCGATCGTCGCCCAGGCGAGCGAGCCGCCGACGCTGATCCGCCGCGCCCCGGTCGCCGCGATCTCACCCACCGACAGCGACGGCCGCGCCAGCACGTTGACCGGCAGCCCGACCGCCTCGACCACGGCGCCGATCTCCTCGACGCTCGCCAGCCCCGGCGCGTAGAGGACGTCGGCACCCGCCGCCTCGTAAGCCTGCAAGCGGGCGATCGTGTCGTCGAGGTCGGGCTTGCCGCGGATGTGGTTCTCCGCCCGCGCCGTCAGCGTGAAGTCGAACGGCAGCGCCGCGGCGACCTCGGCCACGGCCGCGATCCGCTCCGCCGCCGGCCCCAGCTCGTAGATCCCCGCGTCGGCGTCCCAGTCCTCGATCGAGCCACCGACCGCGCCCACCGCCGCCGCCACTTCGACCGCCCGCGCCGCGTGCTCGGGTGTCGCCCCGTAGCCGTTCTCGAGGTCGACCGAGATCGGCAGGTCGCACGCCTCGGTCAGCACCTTCAGGTGCTCGGCGAGCTCGTCCAGCGTCACCGCCCCGTCCGCCCGCCCCAAGGTGAAGGCGAAGGCGCTCGAGCTGGTCGCCAGCGCCTCGAACCCGAGCGCCTCCAGCACCTTCGCGCTCCCCCCGTCCCAGGGGTTCGGGATCAGGAAGCAGCCCTCCTCGTGGAGCGCCGCGAAGCGGCGGCCGAGCTCCTCCTGGCTGGGGCCCCGGCTCATGCGGCCAGCTCCGCCATCTGCTCGCGCAGCGAGTCGATCAGCTGCGGCGCCTCGCGGGCGCGCGGGATCAGGCTGTGGTCGACCAGCATCGCGTCGGAGACGAGCCGCACGCTGACGCCGTGATCGGGCCGCCCGGCGAGGTCGACCGTGATCGCGTCGCCGGCCCCGAGCTCGCCCTCCTCAACGATCTTCAGGTAGGCGCCCGGCCGCGAGGCCCGCGCGAAGGTCCGCAGGAACCCCGAGTCCCCCATCTTCAGGCCGAGCTTGAAGCAGGGCAGGCGCGGCTGCACCACCTCCAGCAGCGTCGTCCCGATCCGCCAGCGCTCGCCGAGCACGGCGCCGGAGACGTCGACGCCCTCGGTGGTCAGGTTCTCGCCGAAGGCGCCGGGGCCGAGCTCCCGCCCCAGCTCCCCCTCCCACAGCCGCGTCTCCTCGGCGGCGTAGGCGTACACCGCCTTGTTCGGCCCGCCGTGGACGCTGAGGTCGGCCTGCCGGTCAGCGTCGACATTCACCCCGCGGACCTTCACCCGCCCCTCGACCGGGTGCTTCCAGATCGCCGTCTCGACCTGCCGCCGCCCGGTCTCGACGACTTTCGGCAAGCCGACGTTGACGCTGAGCAGGCGGCCCGTCATATGAGGACGGTAGCTCAGGCGACCAGCGAGGCTGTCCGGCGCAGCGCGCGCGCGTCGCGCTTGGCCCGGTAGAGTTCCTCGTCGGCGCGGGCCATCGCCCGGTCGAGCGATTCGCCGCTCCGCCACTCGGCCAGGCCGACGCTCCAGTCGGCGGGCGAGGCGAGGCGCAGCCGGCGCAGCGCGTCCTCGGCGCCGGCGCGTTCGGTGCCGACCAGCGCCAGCGCGAACTCGTCGCCGCCGAAGCGGGCGAGCACCTCTGACCCGCGCAGCTCCACCTGCCAGTCGCGGCCGAGCTCGACCAGCAGTTCGTCGCCCGCCGCGTGCCCCTGCAGGTCGTTCACCTGCTTGAACTGGTCGAGGTCGATCAGGGCGATCGAGATCGGCAGCCCGGCGCGGTCGGCGACCGAGCGCATCCGTTCCGCCGCGGCGACGAATCCGGGCCGGTTCAACAGGCCGGTGAGCGAGTCGGTGACCAGCTGCAGGCGGAGGCGCGAGTTGAGCCGGGCGAGCGACTCGGTGGCGAGCACCGAGGAGCCGGCGACCAGCGACCAGGCGGTGACCATCCCCGGCAGCCCGCTGAGCCAGAGCGCGACGCCGGAGGCGACGACCAGCGCCGCGGCCTGAAAGCGCGCCGCGCGCGGCTCGAAGAACTGGCCCGCGTAGATGCCGATCCAGAGGTAGGCGAAGCTGTTCAGCGCGCCGCCGTAATCGGTGGTGCAGTTGGCTACCAGGATCGAGTTGAAGATCGTTCCGGCGAGCGCCGCCACCTGCAGGCCGCGGGTCGAGAGCCGGACGCCGAAGCGCAGCAGGCCGAGCGACATCAGGATCAGCAGGATCCCGAGCACAGTCGCCAGCGTCGTCGGCGCCGTCTTCGAGATCGGGAAGACGGCGGCGAAGAGGCACATCAGGCCGCCGATGCCGTAGATCAGCGCCAGCGCCCAGACCGGCGCGGGCAGCCGCCGCAGCCAGCCCTGGAGGCGCCGCTTCAGTCCGACGGGGCGCTGCCTATGCGGATCTGCCGTCACCGGAAAAGGATCGGCGTGTAACCGCCCTCACTTAAGCAACTGCAGCGCGAATTCCATCACCCGCGCCTGCTTCTCGGCGGGAAGGCGGTCGGGATAGAGGAGCGCGTGCAGGCTGACCCCGTCGATCACCGCACCGAGCAGCTCGATCACGTCCTCCATATCGTGCTCGGCCGAGATCGCGCCGTCTGTTTTCGCTTTCTCGACGAGTTCGCGGAGCAGCTCGCGCAGGGTCTCCGACTCCCGCTCCTGGATCTCGTGCAGGGCCTCGTTGCGCAGCGCCCGCGCCCAGAAGCTCATCTCGATCCGCGTCTCCAGCTCGCGCTGCTCGTCGAGCGGCAGGTTGTCGAGCAGGATCCCCTTCAGCGCGTCGGCGGCGATCGGCGTTTCCACCTCGGCGTCGTAGCGTTTGCGGATCCGCGTGTGGGACAGCCGCAGCGCGTGCGCCAGCAGGTCGTCCTTGTTCTCGAAGTAGTGCGCCAGCACCCCCGAGGAGTAACCGGACTCGCGGGCGATTTCGCGGATCGTCACCTCGTCGATACCGCGGGCGGCGATCACCCGCCAGGCGGCGAGGACGAGCTCTTCACGGCGGGCGTCGTGGTCGACTTTCTTAGGCATTGCGGCGGATTCTCGCAGTCGGCCCAGCGGCCACAGGATCGAACTCGTGCATTCTCACATCCCTTTCCGGATTCCTAACCATGTTGGAGTTGTGCGGTCGGCAGCAGATGGCGGCCGGCGAAGATCGCGGGGAGCGCCGCAAACGGGACGGCGACGCCCAGGACGACGCCCAGGCGCCACCCCGCGGCCTCGATCAGCGGCCCGGCCAGGGCGGCGCTGGCGCTGACCCCGCCCATCACCGCAAGCAGGAGCCAGGTGAACGTTTCGGTGCCGGTGCCGGGCGGCATCGTCAGCTCGGCGACGCGGCTGCGCAGGGTGACCATCGGCGCCGCGAAGGTGCCCGCGAGGACGGCGAGGAAGACGAGAACGAGCGAGCTCGGCGCCAGCAGCAGCGGCGCGATCACCAGCGGCTGCAGGACAGCGAGCCGCAGGAACGCCTGGCGCAGGTTGCCGAAACGCGGGCCGAGAGCGCCGAAGGCGACCGCCCCGAGCATCGAGCCGAGCGGGATCGAGGCGGCGAAGAGGCCGCCGAGCGAGGTCGAGCCGCGGTCGGCGCCGAAGGCGGGCAGCGCGACGTCGAGGGCGCCGAAGCTGGCCCCGATCGGCAGGCCGGTGAGGATGATGAAGCGGATCGCGGGCGAGGCGAGGGCGCCGGCGCGGGTGTGGCGCTCGGGTGGGGCGGGCTGCTCGGCGCGCACCACCGGCACGAGCAGGAACCAGGCGGTGCCGAAGAGGACGAACCCGGCCGCCACGAACAGCGGCGCCGCCGGGCTGACCACGGCGCTGAGCAGGCCGGTGAGGAGCGGCCCGCAGACGAAGACGATCTCGATCAGGACCGAGTCGAAGAGGTAGGCGTGGGTGAGGTCCCCCCGCGGGACCAATGATGGCCAGGTGCGGCGCAGGACGCCGCTCACCGGCGGCACCGAGGCGCCCGCGACGGCACAGGCGAGGGCCAGCGGCAGGGTTCCCGCCGAGCCTTCGCCGAGCGCGACGATCGCCAGCAGGGCGAGCGCGCAGACGACGCTCGCCGGTGCCAGGACCGGGCGCGGCCCGCGACGGAAGATGACCAGCGAGATCCCGCCCATGCCGAACGGCAGGCGGGCGACGATCGAGGCGACGGAGATGGCGGCGACCTGGGGTGCGGCGAGCACGCGTGCCCACGGGCCGCGACCGCTGTCCGGAGTCGTCGATTCGGAGTGCATGCTCAGATGCTCGGCTGCGGCCGCAAGCCTCGCGGGATGCCGTCGGCATCCCCATGATTCTTGCTCGGACGCCCGATCTAGATTACCTTCAGGAACGATGAACGGCTCCCCCCATCCCTTCCGCTTCGGCGTCGAGATGATGGAGCCGTTCGACGGGATGAGCTGGGCCGAGTCGGCGCGCGAGCTCGAGGCGCTCGGCTACTCGACCCTGTTCGCGCCCGACCACTTCGACGAGGGCCTCGGGCCGCTCACCGCGATGGCGGCCGCGGCCGCGGCGACCACCAAGCTGCGCGTCGCCACCGCCGTCTTCGCCGCCGACTTCCGCCACCCCGCGGTGCTCGCCCGCGAGCTCGCCTCGATCGACCTGCTCTCCGAGGGGCGGCTCGAGGTCGGCCTCGGCGCCGGCTACCAGGTGAACGACTACCGGGCTTCCGGCATCCCGATGGACCCGCCGAAGGTCCGCGTCGACAGGCTGATCGAGTACGTCGCGGTGCTGCGCGGGCTCTTCGCCGAGGGGCCCTTCAGCTACGCGGGCGAGCACTTCCAGATCGACGCGCTCGACGGCACCCCCCACCCGTTCACCCCGGGCGGCCCGCCGATCTTCGTCGCCGGCGGCGGCCCGCGGATGCTCCGCTTCGCCGCCCGCCACGCCGACATCGTCGGCGTCAACCCGAGCCTGCCGACGAGCGAGCGCCGCGAGGAGGCGCGCCGCGACGGCGTCGCCACCCGGATCGACGAGAAGTTCGCCCTGATCCGCGAAGCGGCCGGTGACCGCTACGAGGACCTCGTCTTCCACGGCTGGCTGCAGGCGGCCCAGGTCACCGAGGACGCGCGGGGAGCCGCCGCCCAGATCGGCGCGGCGCTCGGCGGGCTTGACCGCGACGACGTCCTCGAGTCCCCCTTCGTCCTCCTCGGCAGCGTCGAGGAGATCGTCGCGCGGCTGCATGAGCGGCGGGAGCGTTGGGGGTACAGCTACTACACGGTCCAGCAGCCGTCGGCGTACGACTTTGCCCCGGTCCTGGCGGCGCTCCGGGGGTGAGGACGGGGCCGGGACGGGACGGGCGAAGGGACGCGGCCATTTCGCGGCGGCCCTGGCAGGCTGTGGCCGCCGCGAAATGGCGGGGTCAGGGGGGGACTGCGGGGGTGCGGGGCGCCTGCGGGGGCCGCGGTGCGGAGGAACGGCGGGATCCGTGAGGGAGACGCCGGGAACGTCACGGCGATTAGAGGGAGAGATCGCGATCGACACCCTTTCGTTCGCCTTTGCCGCCGTCACAAACACGTGACGGCACTTTTGGTCCCCTATAGGGGACCAAATCCACCCCGCGCAGATCGGAGGGCGGAAAGCCCCGGCGAAGGCGCACGTCCCCGTGACGTTCCCGGCATCTCCCTCACGCACCCCGCCCGTCTCCCTCACGGGATCCCGGCATCTCCCCGCAGGGATCCCGTTCCTCCCCGAAGACGCCACAAACCCGTTGACGATCCCTCCACAGACCTCCCGACCCGGGCGTCTCGGAGGCGGCCTCAGCCTGCCCGGGTCGCCTCCGAGACGCCCGGGCCCGCCGTCCCCAGTCGACCGGGCCCCGAACCACGCCGTCCCCGGCCGCAGGGGCCCCGAATCGCGCCGTCCTTACCCCGCCGCGATCCGCATCCGGGGGTCGGGATGCGGGTGGGCGTTCAGGAGGGCCTGGGTGTATTCGTCCTTCGGGTGGGCGAAGACCTCGAGGGTCGGGCCGGTCTCGACGATCCGGCCTTTCTGCATCACCGCGATCCGGTCGGCGACCTCGGCGATCACCGCCAGCTGGTGGGAGATGAAGAGGACGGCGACGCCGAGCTCCTCGCGCAGGTCGAGGAAGAGGTTCAGCAGCTGCGCCTGTACTGACACGTCAAGAGCGCTGACGGCCTCGTCGGCGATGATCAGCTCCGGGTCGACCGCCAGCGCCCGCGCGATCGAGACCCGCTGGCGCTGCCCGCCGGAGAGCTCGCGCGGCTTGCGCGGGGCGATCCGGTCGGTCAGCTGGACCAGCCCGAGCAGCCGCGAGACGAAGGCTTGCTCGTTCTCCGAGCCGGGTCGGTTGTGCACCTTGCCCGCTTCCTGCAGCGCCGCGCCGACCGTCATCCGCGGGTTGAGCGAGGCGTAGGGGTCCTGGAAGACCATCTGCATCCGCCGTCGCAGCTCGCGCAGCTCGGCGCCCTTGTGGGCGCGGATGTCGATCCCGTCGACCCGGACCGCGCCGCCGTCCGGCTCGATCAGGCGGATCAGGCAACGGGCGAGCGTCGTCTTGCCCGAGCCCGAGCCGCCCGCGATGCCGAGGATCTCGCCCCGGTCCAAGGTGAAGCTGACGTCGTCGACCGCCCGTTGCGGGGCGACCTGCGTACGCGCGACCCGCTCGGCCAGCCCGCGGCGCAGGCCGAATTCCTTGACCAGCGACTCGACCTCGAGCAGATGCGCTTTGCCGCTGGAGTTCTCGCTGCCGATGTCGCTCACGCTTCGATCTCCTGCTTCGTGGTCCGCGCGCCGGCCCCGGCATAGGGCCGCACCGGGCAGGCGGAGTGATGGTCGGCACCGACCTTCTCCAGCTTCATCGAGACCTCCGCGCACTCCGGGCGCGCGTGCTCGCAGCGCGGCGCGAAGACGCAGCCGGGAATCACTTCGGAGAGCTCCGGCGGGTGCCCGGCCAAGGCGGCGCGGCGCTGGACGTTGCCGGCCGAGTCGAGCTCCGGCACCGAGTTGAGCAGCGCCCGCGTGTAGGGGTGTTCGGGTTCGTGGTAGATCGTCTCCACCGGCCCGGTCTCGACGATGTGGCCGCCGTACATCACCGCGACCCGGTCGCAGGCCTGGGCGATGACGCCGAAGTCATGGGAGACGAGCAGCATCGCCATCCCCTCCTCGGCGCGCATCTTGCCGAGCAGTTTGAGGATCTGCGCCTGGGTGGTCACGTCGAGCGCCGTGGTCGGCTCGTCGGCGAGCATCAGCCGCGGGCTCGAGGCGGTCGAGATCGCGATCATCACCCGCTGGCACATCCCCCCGGAGAGCTCGTGCGGGTAGGCGCGGTACCGATGCTCCGGGTCCTCGATCCCGACCCGGTCGAGCAGCGCCAGCGCCTCCGCCCTCGCCGCTTTGCTCGACATCCCGCGGTTGACCTTCAAAGTTTCGGCGATCTGCGCCCCGACTCGCATCGTGGGATTGAGCGACCCGAACGGGTTCTGGTAGATCATCCCCACCGAGTGGGCGCGGAAGTCTCGCAGCTGCTTCTTGCCCATCGCCAGCACGTCCTCGCCGTCGAAGCGGACCGCGCCCGCCGAGATCGACCCCGGCTCGGGGACCATCCGCATCACCGCGCGGCAGGTGAGGCTCTTGCCGGAGCCGGACTCTCCCACCAAGCCGACGATCTCGCCCGGCTCGATCGCCAGATCGACGCCCTTCACCGCGACCAGCGGGCCCTCCTCGGAGGGGAACTCGATCCGCAGCGACTCGATCTCGAGCAGGCTCATCGTCCACCCCGCTCGAGGCCGCGGTCGGAGAGCCCCTCGCCGATCAACCCGACGCCGACGCCGAAGAGGACCAGCACCAGGCCCGGCAGGGTCGAGATCCACCAGGCGGTCAAGAGGTAGCCCTGGCCGTCGGCGATGATCCCGCCGAGCTCGGCGGTCGGCGGCTGCACGCCGAAGCCGAGGTAGGAGAGGCCGGCGAGCAGGATCAGGTTGCCGATCAGGTCGATCGTCGTGTAGACGAAGCAGGGTCGGGCGACATTGGGCAGCCCGTGCTTGAGGATCGCCCGCCATTTGCTGTAGCCGAGCGCGGTCGTCGCCAGCATGTAGGGCTGCTCGCGCACGATCAGCATTTCGGCCCGGGCCAATCGTGCGTATAAGGCCCAGGCGGCGAGCGGCACGCCGATCAGGAAGCCCTTGACCCCCGGGCCGACTATCGCCACCACGGCGATCACCAGGACGATGAACGGGAAGGCGATGAACACGTCGGCGAGGCGGGAGACGATCATGTCGAGCCAGCCGCCGAAGTAACCGGCCAGCGCCCCGACGATGATCGCGAACGGCAGCGGCACGAAGGTCACCAGCAAGCAGAGCCCGATATCCAGGCGGAGGCCGTAGAGGGTGCGGGAGAAGACGTCGCGGCCGGTGTCGTCGGTGCCGAACAGGTGCTGGGAAGAGGGCGACTGGAGCAGCGAGAAGGGGTCGATTTCGTTCGGCCCGTAGGGGGCGATCAGCGGCGCGAAGAGCGCTGCGAGGGCGAGCACGCCGACGATCCCGGCGCCGACCTTGACCGAGGTCGGCCAGCCCTTCACCCGGCTCAGGATGCTGCGGCGGCGCGGGCGGGCGATGGTTCCGGCGTCGGCGGTCGCGGCGCTCATGAGCGGCCCGCCAGTCGGATGCGGGGATCGAGCCAGGCGTAGGCGATGTCGGCGAGGAAGCCGATGATCACGACCACGGCGCCGCTGAGGAAGACCAGGGTCTGGACCAGCTGATAATCGCGTTTCGACACCGCCTGGACCAGCAGGGTGCCGGCGCCAGGAATCTGGAAGACGCTTTCGACCAGCACCAGGAGGCTGACGAGGAAGCCGAAGAGCGAGGCGAGGATGGTGATCGTGGTGACCACCGAGTTTTTCATCGCGTGCTTGGCGACGACGCGGAATTCGCTATAGCCGCGCGCCCGCGCCGCCTCGATGTACTCGCTGCCCAGGGCGGTGACGAGGCTGGAGCGGAGGTTGCGGACGATGACCACGAGCAGGCCGAGGGCGATCGTCAGCGCCGGCACGGTGCAGGTGCGGAGGATGCCGCTGAGCCCGCTTTCGTAGCCGGAGACCGGGAACCACTTGAGCTCGAAACCAAGCAACAGGGCCAGCATCAGCCCGAGCCAGAAGGGCGGCATGGCGAAGGTGAAGGTGGTGAAGACCCGGATCGCGTTGTCGATCACGCCACCTTGGCGGAGCGCCGCGAAGATCGCCAGCGGCACACCGATCAGCAGCCCGATCAGGATCCCGTAGATCAGGATCGCCGCGGTCGCGCCGATCCGGCTACCGATCAGTTCCGTGATGCCGGAGCTGAAGGCGGTCGATTGGCCGAAGTTCAAGGTCACGATGTTGCCGAGGTAGAGCCAGAACTGCTCCGGCCAGGACTTGTCGAGACCCCACTTGTGGTGGAGCTGTTCGACCGCTTCCGGGGTGGCGTGGATCCCGAGCTGAATCTTCGCCGGGTCGCCGGGGATCAGGTGGATCATCAGGAACGTCCCCAGCGCGATCCCGAGCAGGACCACGATGCTGACGATCAGTCGTTTGACTAGATAGACAAGCATCGTGGTCCCTCGGGTTACTCCTTCAGTCCTCTACTACGAGGATTTTTCCGCGATCCAGGTTTCCTGCAACTGATCGACGCCGAGGCCGTTGGCCTTGGTGCCGCAGATGTTGGACTGGTGCCCGTTGATCAGCGGGAAGTCCATGACGTTCAGCGAAGGCATTTCTTCGTTGAACAGTTCCTGGATCTTTTTCCATTCGGCCTTGCGGCCGGCTTCGTTGGTGCTGGAGATGAATTTTTCGACCAGACCTTCGGCTTCTTTGTTGGTCCAATACGATTTGAACCCGTTGAGTTCGGCCGCCGGGAGCGCATAGAAGGACGCGTACTCGTCCGGGACCGGAACGTCGCTGGAGGTGCCGACGAACGGGAAGGTCATTTCGAATTCCCCTCCGAACCACTTTTCGGCGACCGCCGCGGATTCCAGTTCTTCCAGCTTCAAGTCGACGCCGATTTCCTTCAGCTCGCTCTGGATCAGCAGCGACATCTGCTTGAAGTAGTCGGAGCCCGCCGGGTACTGGAGCTTCACCGAGAACCCCTTGGGGAATTTCGATGCCGCCATTTCTTCCTTGGCTTTCGCGACGTCGTATTCGAACGGGGGCACTTCCTGGTCGGAGGCGTCGAGTTCGAAGTTCATCAGCACGCTGTTCGGCACGGTGCCGGTGCCGCGGAACACCGCTTCGTTCAGCTGTTCGCGATTGATCGCGAGGCTGAGCGCACGGCGCACGTGGACGTCACCCAAGGGCTTGATCCGGTTGTTGGCGATCAGGATCACCGCCTGCGGCAGTTCGACCTCCTGGATCCCCAGGTTCGATTCGCCCTGCAGGGATTCGACCTGGGCGAACGGAATGCCGTCGGCCAGCTGCGCTTCACCCGATTTGAGGGCGAGCACGCGGGTGTTCGAGTTGGGGACGAAGTTCCACCGCATCGTCTGCAGGTAGGGCTTGCCCTTTTCGAAGTAGTACGGGTTTTTTTCGAACGTGATGTGGGACCCGTTGGCAAATTCCTTGACCATGAAGGGACCGGTGCCGACCGGGTGCTTCCAGTAGGCCGCGCCTTCTGCTTCGAGCTTCGCTTTGTCGACGATGAACGCCGGGAAGATCGCCAGGTTGTAGAGGAACGCGGCGACCGGGTGTTCGAGTTTCACGACCACCGTCTTGGCGTTCGTCGCCTTGACGCTTTCCATCCCTGCCGCGACGCCGGCCAGTGAGATGTTCACTTCCGGATCGGCGAACTGTTCGAGGTTCCAGGCGATGTCTTCCGCGCTCAGCGGCGAGCCATCGGAGTATTTGAGCCCGGGACGGAGGTGGAACGTGTAGGTCAGGCCGTCTTTGGAGATGTCCCAGCTTTCGGCCAGGCCCGGGACGACTTTGTCGGTCCCGTTCGGATCGTTGCGGACGATGCCGCTGAAGATCATTTCCTGGGCGAAGATGTCGCCATTGCCGTTTTTGATTTCGCGCGGGTTCAGCGTCACCGTTTCCAGCTGCCGCGAGTAGACGAGCGACCCGCCCGCCACCGGTTCTTCTTCGCAGGCGGCATTGGCGGTTTTGGGGCTTTCGCCTTCTTTGGCGACGGAGATCGTGCCCCCGCCGCCGCTGCTCCCTCCACAGGCACTGACGAGCAACGCCAAGAGCGCGCCCATCGTTCCGATCAGTAAGAGCTTTCTCATGCTTCTCTCCTCTTCTTGGTCATCAACGAGGGACGCCTGCGGGAAACAGGCACTTGTACTTCCGGGTCAGGGGTGGCAGGCACCCGGCTCAACCATTGTTCGTGTTCGAGGCAACTGCATCGACACCAGCCTCGACCGCAGTGAGCGCCTGGTCAAGGTCGCGCTCTTCCATCGCCGCGGAGACGAACCAATTGTGCCGGGGGTGGAGGTACAGGCCGTGCTTGCCGCAGGCGGCCGTGAAGATGTCGGCGAGGCGGCGATCGTCGCCGTCGGCGGCGAAGCGCGCGTAGGGCATGGTCGGCGGTCCGCTGACCACGACCTCGATGCCGCGCGCCTCGGCGAGGGCGACGATGCCTTCCTGGAAGCTTGTGCCCCACGCGTTCATCACCCCGAGCGAGTCCTCACGCTCCATGATCTCGAGCGTCGCCAGGCCGGCCGCCATCGCGTCGCCGGTCCACCAGAAGGAGCCGGTGGCGAAGACCCTGGAGGCCGCCGAGCGGATCTCCTCTGTGCCGACCAGGGCCGCCAGCGCGTAGCCGTTGGCGATCGCCTTGCCCCAGGCGCTCATGTCGGGGGCGACGCCGAACTGGCGCCAGGCGGTGCCGAGCTCGACCCGCATCCCGGTGCGCACCTCGTCGTGGAGGAGGAGCGCCTCGTTGCGGTCGCAGAGCTCGCGCAGGCCGACCGCGAACTCAGCCGTCGGGGCGACCTGGTCGAAGCCGGCGGGCTGGCGGTAGGGGGAGACGATCACCGCGGCGAGGTCGCCCTGGTGGCGCTCGATCGCGGCGGCGACGCTGTCGAGGTCGTTGAAGTCGAAGTAGTCGAGGCTCTGCCGATCGCCGGGGACGGTGCCCTGGACGTCGGGATTGCACCAGGGGAGGGCGCCGTGGTAGGCGCCGTTGGCGACCAGCACGGTGCGCTTGCCGGTATGGGCGCGGGCGAGGGTCACCGACAGCGTGGTGACGTCGGCGCCGTTCTTGGCGAAGAGCGCCCAGGCGCCGTCGTCGATCATCGGCACCAGCTTCTCGGCGAGGTCGACCATCACCGGCGCGGCGCCGGGGCCGCAGTCGACCTGGGCGTGCTGGCGGGCGACCGCCTCCTCGACCTCGGGGTGCAGGTAGCCGAGCACGATCGGCCCCCAGCTGCACATCAAGTCGATGTATTCGTTGCCGTCCACGTCCCAGATCCGGGACCCCTCGGCACGGGCGATGAAATGCGGTGAACCGGGCCAGTTCACCTGCGGGGAGAAGTGTCCGGCGACGCCTCGGGGGAGGGCTTTCGCGGCTCTTTCGTCGAGTTCGAGGCCGGTCTGGCCCGTGGCAGTGGTCGTCATTGCGGGAGTTTAAACAGACGTGCGAAATAGAATCAAGGACTTATTTCAGACGTACGTATAAAATCGCGCCGCGTCGCCTTGTACACGTGGCGCAATGGGAATTCGGCCGGATACAGAGAGGAACACATGGTGACGTGTCGACCCGAGGAATGGCGATGAGCGGGCCCGCCGCGGTCCCTGCCGAGCAGGTCCAGGAAGTCCGCGACCGCGCCGCCACGGTGCGCCGCGAGACGATCCGGCTGATCGAGATCGCGGGCAACGGCCACTACTCGAGCGTCTTCTCCTGCGCCGAGCTGATGGCCGCCCTCTACAGCGGCGTGATGCGGATCGCCGAGGACCCGGAGTGGCCGGAGCGCGACCGCCTGATCCTCTCCAAGGGCCACGTCGCGATCGGCCTCTACCCGCTGCTCGCCGAACGCGGCTACTTCCCCGCCGACTGGCTTGACGGCTACACGCGACTCGGCAGCCCGCTCGGCGACCACCCCGACATGCGCCGCATCCCCGGCGTCGACTTCTCCTCCGGCAGCCTCGGCCACGGCCTCTCGATCGGGGTCGGGATGGCGAAGGCGGCGCGCCTGCGCGGCTACGACGAGACCCGGATCTGGGTCATGCTCGGCGACCAGGAGCTGAACGAGGGCCAGGTCTGGGAAGCGGCCGGCTCGGCCTCGCACTTTGGCCTCGGCAACCTCGTCGCGATCGTCGACGCCAACCAGATGGGTCTCGACGGGATGACCGAGGAGACGATGTCGGTGGAGCCGATCGGCGGCCGCTTCGAAGCCTTCGGCTGGGAGGTGGTCGAGATCGACGGGCACGACCCGGAGGCGATCCTCGCCGCCGCCGCGGCGCTGCCGCCAGCCGCTGCCGACAAGCCACGCTGCATCGTCGCCCGCACGGTGAAGGGCAAGGGGGTCTCATATATGGAGCTGTCGCGCACCTGGCACATCGGCTACCTCGCGCCTGACGACGCAGCTGCCGCGCTCGCGGAGATCGATCAGCGTGGCTGAGCTCGAGCGCGTCGACGTCGCGCCGGAGCCCAGCGGCAAGAGCTGGGACCTGGGCGGGATGGCGCAGATGTCGCAGTCGTTCGTCGCCGGCCAGGTGCTCGCCGCGATGGCCGACGAGGACCCCGACATCGTCGTCATCACCGCCGACATGAAGTTCTCCAACCTGACCGTCGACTTCGAGCGGGTCCACCCGGACCGCTTCGTCAACGTCGGCATCGCCGAGCAGCACATGGTCTCGATGGCGGCCGGGATGGCGAGCGTCGGGCTGAAGCCCTACATCGGCGCCTTCGCCCCCTTCGTCGGCCTGCTCGGCGGCGAGCAGATCCGCACCGACCTCGCCTACCCCGGGCTGCCGGTGCGGATCCTCGCCCACCACGCCGGGATCGCGATCGGCTTCTACGGGACCTCGCACCACGCGACCGAGGACCTCGGGCTGATGCGCTCGATCGCCAACATGACCGTGGTCTGCCCCTGCGACGCGACCGCGACCGAGGCGGCGCTGCGCCAGACCGCCGACCTGCCCGGGCCGGTCTACTTCCGGCTCGGCCGCGGCCGCGACGTCGACGTCTACGACGCCCTCCCCGAGGGGACCTGGCGCCTCGGCGAGGCGGCGGTGCTGCGCGAGGGCACAGACCTGACGATCGTCGCCAACGGGATCACCGTCTCGGCCGCCCTGGAAGCGGCGGCGGCGCTGGTCGTCGACGGGGTCGAGTGCTCGGTCATCGACGCCCACACCGTGCGGCCGTTCGACCGCGCGACGATCGCCGAGTACGCCGGGCGCAGCGGCAGGCTGCTGGTCGCCGAGGAGCACAACGTGGTCGGCGGCGTCGCGAGTGCCTGCGCCGAAGCGCTGGTCGAGCACGGCCAGGCGGGCGTGAAGATGGAGCGGATCGGCATGCCGCCCGACGAGTACTCGCTGATCGGTCCCCCCACCCACCTCTACCGGCACTACGGCATGGACGCCGCCGGGATCGAGACGAAGGCGCGCGAGCTGCTCGCCGCCTGAAAGGAGAAACGTGAATCAACTGGAGCAGGGGAAGCTCGACGTGATCGAGTACGCCAATCGGATGCTGACCGAGGGCCTCGTCAAGGGGACGTCGGGGAACGTCAGCGTGCGGGTCGGAGACCAGGTCGCGATCACGCCGGGGAGCGTCCCCTACGCGGACATCACGCCCGACCGGGTGGCGATCGTCGACCTCGACGGCAACCACCTCTCCGGCGGCAAGCCGTCCTCGGAGACGCCGCTCCACACCCTCGTCTACCGCGAGACCGACGCCGCCGCGGTCGTCCACACCCACTCCATCTACGCGACCACGCTCGCCTGCACGGTCGACGAGCTGCCCGCGGTCCACTACATGATCCATGCCTTCGGCGGGGACTCGATCGAGGTCTCCGACTACGAGCGCTTCGGTTCCGACGAGCTGGCGGCGGCGGTCCACGCGGCGCTCGGCGACCGGCGCGGGGTGCTGCTGCGCAACCACGGCGCGGTGGTCCACGGGCCGAACCTGACCCGGGCCTACGACCTGGCGGTGCTGCTCGAGTGGCTGGCGGAGCTCTACTGGCGCTCCTCGGTCTTCGGCGAGCCGCGGATCCTCAGCCACGACCAGCTCGAGGAGGTCGCCACCGAGGCGGCGCGGCGGGCCTACGCGGGGGCGGGCGAGGACGCCGGCGCGGACGCCGAGGGCCGGTCGTGAAGTCGCCGAAGGTCGTCTGCCTCGGCGTCCACCTGCTCGACGTGCTGGTGCGCCACCCGGAGGCGCCGAACCTGAAACCCGGCTGGCAGCTCCTCGAGGACCTGCGGATCACCGCCGCGGGCACGGCGGCCGGGCCGGCGGTCGACCTGGCGAAGCTGGGCGCCCAGCCGATCTCGATCGGCGTGATCGGCGCCGACTTCGAGGGCAACGTGGTCTGCGACCTGATGTCCGAGCACGGCGTCGACGTCAGCCGCATGGTGCGCGACCAAGGCGGGCCGACGCACGTCAGCCTCCTCTTCATCGGCGCCGACGGCGAGCGCAACCCGATCATGATCCGGCCGACCGGCGCCCGCACGCTCACCCTCGACGACGTCGACATGGACGCCGTCGCCGATGCCGATGTCCTCCACGTCGGCGGCGCCGACCAGCTCGGCGACTTCGTCGACGGTCCCCTGGTCGAGCTGATCCGTCACGCTCGCGCCAACGACGTCGTGGTCACCGTCGACGTGCTGGCGATGACCGACGAAACGATGCGCGACCGCCTCGCCCCGGCCCTGTCCGAGGCCCAGTTCTTCTTCCCCAACGAGGGGCAGCTCGCGGAAATGACCGGGACCGACGATCCGGCCGAGGGCGTCGCGCTCCTGCGGGAGAAGGTCGGCGTGGAGACCGTGATCGGCACGCTCGGCGAGGAAGGCAGCCTGATCCTCGGGCCGGAGGGTGAGGCGCGGGTGCCCGCCTTCGAGATCGACCTCGTCGACACGACCGGCTGCGGCGATGCCTACGTAGCGGGCTTCATCGTCGCCACCGCGAACGGCTGGGACGCCGAGGCGGCCGGCTGGCTGGGCTCGGCGGCGAGCGGCCTGGTGGCGACCGGCCTCGGCTCAGACTCCGGCATCGTCGACCTCCCGAGCACCTTGGAGTTCATGGCGACCCGCGCCCCCGAGCGCATCGCCGACCTCGCCCGCGCCGCCGCGTAGCCTGCTGGCCAAAATCGATCCGGATGGGCCGACCTCTGGGGCGGTCGCGGCCGGGAAAGGAAGAACCATGACCGTGCTCGTCCCGCGGCGACTCGCCGTCGCCACGTTCATCTTTGCGCTCCTCACCATGCTCCTCGCGCTCGGCGGTTCAGCCGACGCGAAATCGAAGTACGTGATCACTTCGACGAAACAGATCAAGCCGAAGGTCCTGAAACAGCTGGCTGGCGCGGCCGGCGCCGTGGGCCCGCAGGGCGCGGCCGGCGCTGTCGGCCCGGAGGGCCCTGTCGGCGCTGTCGGCGCTGTTGGCCCGCAGGGCCTCACCGGACCCCCTGGAAACGACGCGACTGGTCCGACCTACAGCGCCGGCGCCGGCCTGTCGCTGACCAATGGCGTCTTCTCGATCCCCACCGGCGGCATCAACGGCTCGATGCTCGGCCTGCCCCTGACCGCCACCTCGAACGACACGAATCTCATGTCGCCGTTGATCTCGCTCTCCGGGGCCACGAAAGGCAACATCCCGAATCCTTCCTCGACCGCGCTCGTGCACGTCGAAAACACGAATACGACCAGCGTCGGCCCGGCGCTATTCGGCGCGACCAACAGCATCTTCGGCAACGAAAAAACGGCTGGCGTCGTCGGTGAGGCGAAAGGCACGGGCGGTTACGGCGTCTACGCGATCAGCACCAATCCCTCCGGGGCCGGCACCACCCTGGTGTCGATCAACGAAGGCCAGGGAAGGGCCGCGAACATCGTCAATTCCAATTCGTCGAACACCTCGCCGGCGCTCGAAGTGAGCGGCAGCGGCAGCGGCCTCGCCGCCAACATCAGCGGCTCGGTGAAAGTGACCGGGAACCTGAACGTGACCGGCGTGATCACCGGCGGCGTCAAGAACTTCAAGATCGACGACCCGATCGCGCCGCGGCAGCGGTACCTGGTCCACACCGCGATCGAGAGCCCGCAGGCCGAGAACGTCTACGACGGCAACATCACCACCGATGCCCACGGCTTCGCCACGGTCCGACTGCCGCGCTACTTCGCCACCGCCAACACCGATCCGCGCTACCAGCTCACGGTGATCGGCAGCTTCGCCCAGGCGGTCGTCTGGAAGCCCGCCCGACACAACCGCTTCGTCGTGCGCACCAGCCGTCCGCGGGTCAGGGTGTCGTGGCAGGTCACCGGCGTCCGCAACGATCCCTTCGCCCGGACCCACCGGAGGCCGGCCCAGCAGCTGAAGCCGCCTGCCGCGCGCGGGCACTACCTGCACCCGGGCGCCTACGGGCGGCGATGAGCGCCTAGAGCACGGCCATCGGGTTGACCGGCCCGCCGACGCCGCCGCGGAGCGGCAGCGGCTGGCCGGCGAAGAGGAACTCCCAGCGGCCGGCGGCGGCGCAGGCCTCGGCGAGGGCATCGAGCTCGAAGTTCTCGCCGAGGATCATCCCCATGTAGACGAGCGCCAGCTCGTGCACGGGGAAGTCGGGCGGGCCGCCGGTCAGCTGCTCGACCGCCCAGTTGTCGCAGGCGATCGCGCAGACGCCGAGCTCGTGGAGCAGCGGCAGGGCGTCGACGGCGACCCCGGGGGTAGTGGGGAGGTTCGGGCCGCACTGGGCGAACTCGGTCCAGGCGCCGGAACGCTTCGTCGCCCCGAGCAGGCCCGTGCGGACCAACAGCGCGTCGCCGGGCCGCACCTCGACCCCCTGCGCGTCGAGCACGCTCCGCAGCTCGTCGGCCCCGATCCCCTCGCCCGCCGGCAGCACCTCGACGCCGCGGTGGCGGGCGACGTCGGCGAGCACGCCCCGGGTGACCAGCCGCCGCGCCACCGGGACGATGTCGTTGTGCGCCGCCCCCTGCGTCGTCACCTCGGCGGAGCTGATCCCCCCGTACATCCGCCCGCGGTGGAAGAAGTGCGAGAGCGCGTCCCAGTGGGTGGCCGCATGGACCGCCATCGTCAAGAAATCGTCGGCGGAGACCGGCCCATCGTGGTCGGGCGGAAAGTCGCTCGGCAGCTCGGTCATCAGGTGGATCGGGTTGAGCCGGCCGGAGTTGGACGGCTGCGGCAGGTCCGGCCGCAGTTCGAACCCGAGCGAGAACGCCTCCCCACTCCGCACCGCCGCGCTCCCCTCGAGCCGCTTCCCCGGCGTGACCAGGTTGAGCGCCCCGACCCCGTCGTGCCGATCCCACCGGTCCCAGTTGCAGAGTCGATCCGCCAGCTCGTCGACGAGCTTCCGGGTCCCGTCAGATCCAGAGCGGACGTCCGTCATATCTCCCAGGACGAGACTCTACCGACGGCAGCGTCGAGTGGCGAGGGCGGGATTCGAACCCGCGACACCACGATTTTCAGTCGTGTGCTCTACCAACTGAGCTACCTCGCCCGGGGGCATGCCTGGTGGCTGCCGCAGCGGGCAATCGTACCGGGGGCGCGGTGCGCGGCGGCGCGCGGTGATTGCATGCGCGCGTGCGGATCGTCCGGGTCGTCCTCTTGTGCGCCGTCGTCGTGGCGGTCGGCTTCGTGCTGGTCTCCGGGGGCGAGGAGGACGGCCCGCGGACGCCGGCCGCGCTGCCGGGGCTGCCGCCTCCGTTCCTGGGGACGGCCGTGGCGGGGGACGGGAGCCTGACGGCGGCGGTCGATGCGTATGGAGACGTCGTGGATCTACGGGCGGGGCCGGCGGCCACGGCGCTGATCGACAACCCCTCGGACCGGCAGGCGGCGGGGACGGTGCCGGAGGACACCGGGATCGTGCCGCGGGTGTCCGTCGACGGCGGTGACCCGATGCCGATGTGGGATGGGGTCCGGGTCACGCAGAGATACCTCGCCGGGACGAATGTGGTGCGGACGGTGTCGTGGTTCGACGAGGGCGGCGGAGTCCGGGTGGTGATGACGGTGGCGGCGAGTGGTGAAGAGCTCGCGATCCAGGTGCGGACGGAGGCCGGGGACGGAGGCCCGGTGACTCCTTCGGTCGGGGTCACGGTCGCGGATGGAGTTCGCTGCGCGCGTCAACGACGGGCGGCACTCCTCGACCTCGTTTGCGGGTTAGGTCGAGGAGTGCCACCCGTCTCGGGCAGGGCAGCGGGGGTCGTTCGGGCTGCGGTCCGGGAAGGGAGGGAATGGCTCTTCCGCTCGAACGGCCTCGGGGCAAGTGCGCCGAATTGGGCGCGGTTGATGTACATGCGGTCGCTGCTGACGGTGCATGCGCTGACGTCGGGGGAGACCGGGGCCGTGGCGGCGGGGGCTCGGGACGGGTGGGCTTATGTGTGGCCACGGGATGGGGCGACGGCAGCGCTCGCCCTGGAGGCTTCGGGGCATCACGCGGAAGCGCGGGCCGTGGCGAAGTTCCTCAGCGGCCTCGACCTCAGCGCCGCGGCGCGCTTCGACGAAGACGGCGAACCGGTGCCCGGTCGCGCGGCGCAAGGTGACGCGCTGGGCTGGGTCGACGCGGCGGCGAAGGCCACCGGCGTCCCTGCCTCGTCCGCGTCTTTCGCCTGGCGCGACCGCGCCGATTACCAGGAGTCCTCCCCCGGCACTTATCTCGGCAACGCCATCGCCGCGGCCGCAAGCGCGCCGGAGGCCGGGGATCTCGACAGAGCCTCGTCCGGCCGGCCACGTGATGCGGCGGAAGCGGCGTCGGTCCTCCGCGAATTCGGGGCGCCGGATGGGCTCGTGCGGAGCGCCGGCGATCTCGGCTCCGGGCTCGATTCGGCAGCCGGGTGGGCGGTGCGGCCCTTCGAACTCGGCTCCCTCTACCCGGCGGCCGAACGGACGCTGCTGCGGCTGATCGAAGACGGGACGCCTTACGGGATCACTCCCGGCGAAGGCTGGCAGGGCGGAGAGGACCCATGGACGGCGCCGACCGCCTGGAGCGCCTGGGCCCTGGCAGCTCTCGCCGCCGACGCCCACAGGCCCGGCGTGAGGGACCCCCGAACGAACCTCCCTGCCGTTCGTGAGAGAGGGGGTCCCTCACGCCGGGCCTCGCTCCGCCTCCTCGACGACCTCCGCCGCGCCTCGACCCCCGCCGGGAACCTCCCCGAGCGCGTCGGCGCCCGCACCGGCATCCCGACCTCCACCACCCCCCTGCTCTGGTCGAGCGCCTTCGCCGTCCTCGCCCTCCGCGAACTCTGGCCCTAGCCAGGGGTGGTTGTCCTTTGTCGCCCAGAGGGTTACTAAGGACGCGGACCCCTACGAAACTCGCCGGCGGTGGAGGGAGTTGCGCAGGCTGAGGCGGCGGTCGGCGCCGGAGCCGGTGACGCAGAAGCTCTCGACGGTCGGTGGGGCTTCGGCGAGGAGGCGCTCGATCAGGTCGGCGTTGGCGGGGCCGCCGGAGCCGCGGTGGAGCCACTCGGTGTAGTCGATCGAGAAGGGGACGAGGCGCTCCTCGTCCCCTTCGAGGCCGGCGCGGGCGGCCAGCTCGCCGATCCGGGATGGCGTGAGGCAGGCCCAGTGGGACGGATCGCGGAGGCGCTCGATCTCCTCGTGCCAGGCGGCCGCCGCTCCATCGTCATCGGTGACGTGATCGGCGACAACGACCAAGCCGCCTGGCTTCACCACGCGCCGCATCTCTTCCAGCACCCTGATCGGTGCCGGGATGTGGTGGAGGCTGAAGCGGGTGATCGCGCCGTCGAGGGAATCGTCGGGCAGGGGAAGCGCGGTCGCGTCGCCGAGCTCGAACCTGACGTTCGCGACCCCGGCGTCGGCGGCGTCGGCGCGGGCCTTCTCGATCATCGTCGGGGTCAGGTCGATGCCGACCACCGAGCCGACCCGCGAGGCCATCGCCCGGGCGATCAGACCCGGCCCGCAGGCGACCTCGACCCAGCGCGCGTCGGGGTCCTCCGGCACCAGCTCGACCACCGCACCGAGCGTCTCGGCCAGAGTCATCCCAGGACTGCGCGCAAACGAGTCCGCCTGATGAGCGAACTCGTCGCGAATCGCCCCCGAATGCGCGTCAGCGCTCATCGCCCCATCGTAGGCAACCGCCCTCCCCACCCGGCGTTCGCAGTTATCACCGCATACCGGGGAAAACTGCGAACGCCAGCGGGTCAGAGCTCGGCGAGGGCGGCGGCGACGGCGTCTGCGGCGGTCTCTGCCGGGATCACGCCGGGCGCGCCCTCCATCTGGTCCCGCCCGACCAGGCCCCAACTGCGCAGCGCGACCACGGTCCGCCCGAGCGCCCGCGCAAACCCGATCTCCGAGAGCGTCCCCCACTCTCCACCGATCGCAATCACGACCTCCCCCGAGCTGACGACGGCAAGGTTCCGCGCATGCCCGACCCCGGTAGCCACAACCTGCGTGCAATCCGCATTCCCTTCCCCCACATCAATCCCCGGCACCACCCCGATCACCTCGCCCCCAGCCGAAGCCGCCCCCCGAGAGACGGCAGCCATGACCCCTCCCCTCCCCCCACAGACGACGACGGCGCCAGCTTCCGCCAGCCGCCGTCCCACCTCCTCGGCGAGCCCCCAAGTCTCTGACCCCTCCGCAGCCCCGCCCGCCCCGATCACCGCAACCTGCCGACGGCGCCCGTTGGAGCGGCTTGAGGGACCCCCGAACGAACCTCCCCGCTGTTCGTGAGAGAGGGGGTCCCTCAAGCCGCTCTCCGCACACCCTTCGAAGCGTTCTGCATCTGCCCCATGAGCTCGAGCGCCCCGGCCTTATGCAGCGATTCGTTCAAGTTCCCGCACTTCGGACTCTGCACGCAGCTCGGGCACCCGCTCTCGCAGGGACACTCGGCGATCAGCCGCTCGGCGTCCCCCAGCAGCCGCTCGAACTCGTCATACCCCCGCTTGGTGATCCCGACCCCACCCGGGTGCCCGTCGTAGATGAAGATCGTCGAGCGGCCGGTCTGGAAGTGGACGTTGGTGGAGAGCCCGCCGATGTCCCAGCGATCGCACATCGCGATCAGCGGCAGCACCGCGATCTGCCCGTGCTCGGTGGCGTGCAGCGCCCCGAGCAGCACGTCGGGCGGCAGGGTGCCGAAGTTCCCCTCCGGCAGCACGTACCAGAGCGCCTGGGTGACGAAGCTCTGCTCGGGCAGCTCAAGGGCGACGATGTCGATCGGTTCGTTGTCGGCGATCGAGACCCGCTGGAAGGCGATCACCTGCTCGGTCACCGAGACCTCGCCGAAGTTCAGCTGCACGCCGGCGACCTCGCGCTGCTCGTGGATCCGCTCGATGTAGATGTCGGTCTCCTTTTTCGGCCGCGTGTACCAGTCGCCGTCGAAGCTCGAGACCAGGGCGCGGCGCTCGCGCACGTCGAGCTGCTCGACCTCGTAGGAGCGCCCCAGGTGCAGGTAGACCGCCCCGGGGTGGATCGTGGTGAAGGCCCGCTCCGCCTCGACCAATCCCAGCATCTCCCCCGCCCCGCGCTCGATCACCGCCACCGAGTCGGCCGAGGCCGAGCGCAGCGGGATCCGCGAGGCGACGAACTCGTTCCGCCGCGGCGCCAGCCTACCGCCAGCCCGCCGCAGCTCCCCCGCTTCCAGAAGCCGTTCGGCCCGCTCCCGCCAGCCCTCGCCGAAGAACTCGTCGTCGGCCTCGCTCAGCGGGAACTCGTAGGCCGCCGCGATCAGGTGGCGCATCGCGATCTGCTCGTTGCCGTGGTCGAGGATCGCCGCCTCGACCGGCCGGCCGAGGAACTCCTCCGGGTGGCGGCAGAAGAACTGGTCGAGCGCGTCCTGCCCGGCGACGTAGACCGCCAGCCCGCGCTGCCGCCGCCCCGCCCGGCCCCACATCTGGCGCAGGCTCGCCACCGTGCCCGGGAAGGTGACGCAGATCGCCGCGTCGAGCTCCCCTACGTCGATCCCCAGCTCCAGCGCGTCGGTCGCCACCACCGCCAGCAGCTCCCCGCGCGAGAGCCGGTCCTCGATGTCGCGCCGCTGCTGTGGCGTGTAGCCGCCGCGGTAGGGGGCGATCCGCGCCGCTAGCTCCGGCTTCCCCCGTCGCTCCAGGTTTTCGCGGGCGAATCGTTGGATCAGCTCGATCCCACGCCGCGATTTGAGGAAGCAGATCGTCCGCACCCCGTGGGTGACCAGCTCGGCGAGCAGGTCGGCCGCCTCGGCCAGAGCCGAGCGCCGCGTCCCGGTCGCCTTGTCGATCAGCGGCGGGTTCCACATCGCGATCTCGCGCCCCGCC
>DATEDJ010000015.1:0-2586 GCA_035281725.1 Solirubrobacterales bacterium | reverse complement strand
GGGTGGCGGCGCCGGCAAGGGCATCGAGGCCGTCGCCGGCGTGGGCGACGAGCGCGGCCCGGGGCGTCGGCGTGGCGGCGACCTCGGCCCGCGCCGGCGGCCGGGCGAAGATCGAGCCCATGCTCGCCCGGGTCGCCTTCGGGCCGAACGGATCGGCGCAGTCGGGCCCGAGCGCGACCGTCGCCCCGAGCAGCGCGTCAGCGCTGCGCACGATCGTGCCGACGTTGCCCGGGTCGCCGACGCCATGGAGGTAGACCACCGGCGCGGCGAGATCCTCGGCCCAGACGAGCGGCCAGACCGCGATCACCCGAGTGCCCGAGCCAAGCGCAGAAACGGAGGCAAGCAGTTCGGCGACGACCTCGTCCGCCTCGAAGGCCGCGCCCGCGCCACCGACCGCCACGCCCTGGGCGCCGAGCTCGGCGTCCGCGGAGACGAGGACGAACCGCGGCTCCGCGCCGGCCGCGAGCCCCGCCTTGAGCAGGTCCTCGCCCTCGGTCGCGAACAGGCCCTCCCGCTCGCGATGCTTGCGCTCCCGCAACTTGCGGACCAGCTTCAGCTTCTCGTTGTCCTTGCTTTCGATCATTGGCGTGTGTTCCGTGTGGTTGCTGTGCGGATTCTTCCTCTGGCCGGCTTCAACCCCTCCTGAAACGCAAAACGGGCCGCTTATGCGGCCCGCCCGGAAGAGTCAGAAGTGTCGGCCTGCGCTCAGGCGGCCGCACCCTCCCGGGCTATCTCCACGAATCGGCGGAACCCCTCCGGGTCCGAGACGGCGATCTCGGCCAGCATCTTGCGGTTCACCTCGACCTCGGCCTTGCTCAGGCCGTTGATCAGTTCCGAGTAGCTCATGCCCTCCTGGCGCGCGGCCGCGTTGATGCGCGTGATCCAGAGACGACGGAAGGTCCGCTTCTTGTTGCGCCGGTCCCGGTAGGCGTACATGCCCGACCGCTGGACCTGCTCTTTGGCGAACCGGTAGGAAGAATGCTTGCGCCCGAAGTAGCCCTTGGCTTCCTTCAGCACCTTGCGGCGCTTCTTGCGCGCGTGGACGCTGCGCTTGACGCGGCTCACTTGCCGCCCCCGAGAAGCTTGCGGACATTCGGCACATCGACTTTGGCGATTTGCGCGGGCCTCGCCATGTTCCGCTTACGCTTCGGCGACTTTTTCTCGAGGATGTGGCTCGAGTACGCGTGACGACCCCGGATCTTGCCGGTGGCCGACTTCTTGAAGCGCTTCTTGGCGCCCGAATGGGTTTTCATCTTCGGCATACGGGCTCGACATTGAAGCAGAACTGTTCGATCCGCAACACGGTCGTCCAACATTCATGCAACAGTCACGCCCCGATGCGCATCCTCTACGTCGTCGGCACGCGACCAAATTTCGTCAAGACCGCGCCGGTGATCGCCGCCATGCGGTCCCGCCTGCCGGAGGGCCGCCACGCGATCGTCCATACCGGCCAGCACTACGACCGGGCGATGTCGGAGATCTTCTTCGACGAGCTCGGCGTGCCCGCCCCCGACCACATGCTCGAGGTCGGCTCCGGCACCCACGCCCAGCAGACCGCCCGCACGATGGAGCGCCTCGAGCCGGTGATCGAGGCGGAGAAGCCCGACCTGCTGGTCGTCCCCGGCGACGTCAACTCGACCCTGGCGGCGGTCTTGACCGCGGTCAAGATGGGCGTGCCGGTCGCCCACGTGGAGTCGGGCCTGCGCAGCTTCGACCTCTCGATGCCGGAGGAGGTCAACCGGATCGTCGCCGACCGCTTCGGCTCCCACCTCTTCCTCCACTCGCAGGAGGCGATCGGCAACCTGCGGGCGGAAGGGATCGCGCCGGAACGGATGCACTTCGTCGGCAACACGATGATCGACACCCTGGTCGCGCTGGAGGACCGGATCGCGGCGGCGGGGGCGGCGGCGCGCCTCGACCTCTCCCCCGGCTCCTACTTCCTCGTCACCCTGCACCGACCGGCACTGGTCGACGGGCCGCTGCTTGCCGAGACGGTCGCCCAGCTCTCCCACCTTGCGCAGGTGATGCCGGTCGTCTTCCCGGTCCACCCGCGCACCCGCAAGATGATGGAGTCGCTCGACCTCGACCCGCCCGCGAACCTGCGCCTGATCGAGCCCCTCGGCTACCTCGACTTCCTCTCGCTGCTCACCGACGCCCGCGCCGTGCTCACCGACTCCGGCGGCATCCAGGAGGAGACGACCTACCTCGGCATCCCCTGCTTCACCCTGCGGGCCAACACCGAGCGACCGGTGACGGTCGAGTTCGGCACCAACACGCTACTCGGCCTCGAGCCCGGCGCGATCGCCGAGATCCCGGCAGCGTTGAACACGCGGCCCACCGCCCCGCCGGAGCCGCCGCCGCTCTGGGACGGCCACGCCGCCGAGCGAATCGCCGACATCCTCGCCCCGCCGGACCCTGAACTGCTCAGCGCTTAGGGGGTTCGTGGCCCGGTCGATCGGGGACGGCGAGCCCCGGGCGTCTCGTGGCGGCCCTGGCAGGCTGTGGCCGCCACGAGACGCCCGGGACGCGACCCTTCCGGGGGGAATGGCACAGGGACGTGACCCTCGCGGGGGCGGTGTGGAGCCT
>DATEDJ010000014.1:0-22047 GCA_035281725.1 Solirubrobacterales bacterium | reverse complement strand
GCTGGTCTCCACCCGCGCGGTGATCTCGCTCGACGACCGCCGCTACGTCTTCGACGGCCCGCGGGCGACGATCGGCCGCTCGAAGTCGGCCGAGTGCGTGCTCGCCGACCCCAACGTGTCCCGTCGCCACGCCGAGCTGCGCCGCGCCGAGTCGGGCGAATGGCAGATCGTCGACCTCGGCTCGACCAACGGGATCAAGGTGAACGGCCGCCGCGTCACCTCCACCCGCCTCAGCCCCGGCGACCAGGTGACGGTCGGCACCACCACCTTCCTCTTCGACGTCGAGCAGTAGATGGCGCTGGTGCGCCCTGGCTTCAGGCCTGGACCGTGAGTGTCTGTATGGGGATCCCCGTGTGCGACTGGCGAGTGCCGGACCGAGCGGGGGTAGGACGCAGGGAGGCCGAATGGCAGCGCCATTTGGCCGACCGAGGACGACGCCCCGCGAAGTGTGTCCGGCGCCGCCAGGCGTGCGCCGGGGCCTTGAGACAGGTTCCCAGGCCGCCCCCGATGATGTCTGCTCGGCACGGGCGTTATCGCCTAGACCGCGACCGCGGCGACCGTGTCGCCGGACTCGATCCGGGCGACGTCGCGCCGGCGCAGCAGCAACGCCGCCAGCACCGTCCCGACCGCGACCAGCGCCGCGGCGACGATGAACGCCGTCTGGAATCCCGAGACCAGCGCTTCCTGCTGCTCGAGGAAGCTCGGCTTGCCGACGATCCCGCCGAGGAAGTCGGAGGTCTTCGAGTTGGCGATGCTGGCGAGAATGGCGAGGCCGAGGGCGCCGCCGATCTGCTGCGAGGTGTTGAAGATCCCCGAGGCGAGGCCGGCGTCGGCGGTCTCGACGTTGGTGGTGGCGACCAGGGTCAGGGAGACGAAGGCCGCACCGATCCCGATCGACATCGGGAAGAGCCCGCTGACGACGCCGGGGTAATGGCCGCCGACCTTGGTCGTCGCGGCGAGAATCGCGAGCCCGGCGGCGGCGACCAGCATCCCGGTGAGGAGCACCGGTCGGAGGCCGACGCGAGGGATCAATTTCTCCGCCACGGTCGCCCCGATGCCGATCCCGACGGTGACCGGGAGGAAGGCGAGGCCGGTGGTCAGCGGCGAGTAGCCGAGGATGTTCTGCAGGTAGAGCGAGGCGAAGTAGAACATCGAGAAGAGGCCCGCGGCGACCATCAGGAAGACGCCGTTGCCGGTCGCCAGCGAGCGCAGCCGGAAGAGCTCCAGCCGCACCAGCGGGGCGGGCGAGCGCCGCTCGATCGCGACGAAGGCGATCAGCAAGGCGATGCCGAGGGCGGCGACGCCGAGCGTCTTGCCCGAGGCCCAGCCCCAGCTCGAGGCCTCGACGATCGCGTAGACGAGGGCGACGAGCCCACCGGTGACGGTGGCGGCGCCGGCCAGGTCGAAGTGGCGCAGCGCGCCCTCCTGGACCGAGTTCGGGACCAGCCGCAGGGCGGCGAAGATGATCCCCACGCCGACCGGGACGTTGACGAAGAAGATCCACTCCCAGGAGAGGCTTTCGACCAGGAAGCCGCCGAGCAGCAGGCCGACGGCGCCACCGCCCGCGGCGACACCCGCCCAGACGGAGAGCGCTTTGGTGCGCTGGGCGCCCTCGTCGAAGGAGGTGGTGATGACGGAGAGGGCGGCCGGGCTGAGCATCGCCCCGCCGAGGCCCTGGATCGCGCGGCCGATGATCAGCTGCGCCTCCGAGGTTGCGAGGCCGTTGGCCAGTGAGGCGAGGGAGAAGACAGCGACACCGGCGATGAACAGCGTGCGCCTGCCGAGCAGGTCGGCGGCGCGTCCGCCGAGCAGCAGGAAGCCGCCGAAGAACAGCGTGTAGGCGTTGACGACCCAGGCCAAGGAGGCGTCCGAGAAGCCGAGGTCGGTCTGGATGGCGGGCAGCGCGACGTTCACGATCGTCGCGTCGAGCACGACCATGAACTGGCCGAAGCAGACGACGACCAGCGCAAGCCAGGGATTGAAGTGGGGGTGATCGCTCCGGTTCATGCCGGGCACCGTAGCATGAAAACGAAGTGGACGCTCCGTTAAACCGGAGCTTCTACTCCGGAGGGACCTCACACAAGGGCGCGGGCACGCCTGGAGGGCGCCCGCTCCCCGCCAGATGGAGGGCTGCCACCGACACCGGGCCGAGGGTCCGGCGGCTAGGTAAAGATCCCCGTCCATGAACGAGCCTGAGACCTCCACCGCCCCGTCCCTGAGCCGCCGCGGCCTGCTCGGCGGCGCCCTCGCGGCGGGCGCCGCAAGTGCCCTCGTCGGCATCCCCGGAGCCAGCGCCGTGGCCGCCCCGGGGACCAAGGAAGCAGAACCGCAGCAGCGTCCAGCGACCGTCTTCTTCGACGAAGAAGCGCTGAACTTCCAACTCCTCTTCGCCCTCGGCGCGGCCGGCTACGGCGCTTCCGAGGTCGGCGAGCTGTTGTCCACCTTTGACCGCATCCACGGCAAGGGGGACACCCTGCGCGCGGTCTTCGAGGAGTTCCACCGGCTCGGTCGGCAGCTGCGCGACCGAGGCGAGCGCGAGCGCGACGCGGGCCGCACCGATAGCGCCCGCCTCTGCTTCCTGCGAGCGGCGATGTACTTCGACCAAGCTCTCTTCTACACGCTCGCCTCGAGCCAGCCCACGCGATCGCACGAGGGTGCCGTCTACCGGGAGATGGAGGGCGCCTGGGCGAGCGCCGCGAGCCTGTTCCAGCCGCGCTTCGAGCCGGTGCGGATCCCCTGGTCCGGGGGCACGCTGCCGGGCTGGTTCCTCAGCCCGGGACCCGGCAGGCGGCCAACCGTGATCCTCAACAACGGCAGCGACGCGCAGAACATCGACATGTACGTCTACGGCGGTGCTGCGGCGCTCGAACGAGGCTGGAACGCGCTGATCTTCGAAGGGCCCGGGCAGGGCGGCAACCTCTTCCTCCGCAACCAGCCGTTCGTCCCTGACTGGGAGCGGGTGATCACTCCTGTGGTCAGCTGGCTGCGTGCCCATCCGAAGGTCGAGAAGCGCCGCGTATCGCTCGTCGGCCAGAGCTTCGGCGGCTACCTGACCGCCCGCGCCGCCGCCTTCGAGCACCGGCTCGCCGGCCTCGTCACCGATCCCGGCGTCGTCGACTGCTTCGTCAGCTGGAGCGGCAACCTGAAATCGCTGCTGCCGCTGCTGAACCACGGCAAGAAGGCCGAGTTCAACAAGTACTGGAAGCAGTACGTGATCGATCAGGCCGACGAATACGAGCGGGTGGGGCTGGAGAAGCGGCTCGAGATCTACGGCAACGTCAGCACCTACGACAAACTCAAACTCGCCCAGAAGTTCAAGTTGAAGCGCGGGATCGCCCGCCGGATCGACGCCCCGGCCGCGATCCTCTCGCCGCAGTTGGAGCAGTTCTTCCCCGGCCAGCCCGAGACCCTGCATCGCTGGCTCGGCAACGCGAGCACGCTGATCAAGTTCACGGTCGCCGAGGGCGGCGAGTACCACTGCGAGCCGATGGCGCCGCAGCTACGCAACGAACGCGTCTTCGACTGGCTCGAAACGAACACCTGAGCGCAGCGGGCGGCGTCGCCCATGCGTGAGAATCGCGCCGTGACCGCCGCCCCCGACATCCAGCTGAGCGCCGCGCAGGCGCGCCGGGCGGCGCTGGCGGCCCAAGGGCTGACGGTGGCGCGGCCGCGCGGCCGGGTCGACGTGCGCCACATCCGCCGCGCCCTCGACGCGCTCGGGATCGTCCAGCTCGACTCGGTCAACGTCTTCAGCCGCTCCCACTACATGCCGCTGTTCTCGCGGCTCGGGCCCTACCCGCGGGAGACGCTCGATGAGCTGACGGTCCACCAGGACGGGGTCGACGGGAACGCCAAGGCCGATCGGCGCGAGCTCTTCGAGTACTGGGGGCACGAGGCCTCGCTGATCCCGATCGACATGCAGCCGCTGCTGCGCTGGCGGATGGCGCGCGCCGACAGCCTCGCCTGGGCCGGGGTGGCGCGGGTCGGGCGCGAGGAGCGGGCGCTGCTCAAACGGGTGCTGAAGCTGGTCCGCGAGCAGGGGCCGATCCGCGCGAGCGAGGTCGGCGGTCCGAAGCGCATCCGCCAGGCGGGCGAGATGTGGAACTGGAACGAGGGCAAGAAAGCGCTCGAGTTCCTCTTCTTCGCTGGCGAGGTGGCGGCCGAGCGGCGGGTCAACTTCGAGCGCCTCTACGACCTGCCGGAGCGGGTCCTCCCGGCCTCGATCCTGGCGATGCCGACGCCGGGCGAGGCCGAGGCGCAGCGCGAGCTGCTGCTGTTCGCGGCACGCCGCCTCGGGGTGGCGACCGAGCCCGACCTCGGCGACTACTTCCGCCTCCCCCGCGCCGACTCGAAGGCCCGGCTGGCGGAGCTGGTCGAGGCCGGGGCGCTGGTGCCGGCGGCGGTCGAGGGCTGGGACGCGCCCGCCTACGTCCGGCCGGATCTCCACGTGCCGCGACGGATCCGGGCGCGCGCCCTGCTCTCCCCGTTCGACTCGATGGTCTGGGCGCGCGAGCGCACCGAGCGGCTCTTCGGCTTCCGCTACCGGATCGAGATCTACGTGCCGGCGGCGAAGCGGACCTACGGCTACTACGTCCTCCCCTTCCTGCTCGGCGACCGGCTCGCCGCCCGGGTCGACCTCAAAAGCGACCGCCAGGCGGGGGTGCTGCGGGTGGTCGGGGCGTTCGCCGAGCCGGGGGGCGAGGAGGGCGTCGTCGCACGGGAGCTGGCCGACGAACTACGGTTGGTCTCCGAATGGCTGGGACTAGGCGGAGTCGAGGTGGGACGCAAAGGCGACTTGGCGCCGGCGCTGCGCAGGGCGGTCGCTGATGGCGCAGGATGACTACACCTTCGGCGACTCCGAGCTGGCCGAGCGTCGGCTGGAGCTGCTCGGCACCACCTTCCAGGACACCACGCGGGACTTCCTGCGGACGGCGGCATCTGCCGAGCCGGCGCTGGCGGTCGACCTCGGCTGCGGGCCGGGTCACACGACGGTGCTGCTGCGCGACACGCTGCGGCCGCGGCACACCCTGGCGGTCGACTTCTCCGAGGCCTACGTGGCGGCGACGGCGGCGCGGGTCGGCGACGACCCGACGGTCGAGGTGCTGGAAGCCGATGCGCTCGAGCTGCCCGAGCGGGTCACCGGCGCCGACGTGATCTTCGTCCGCATGCTGCTCACCCACCTGCGCGATCCGCTCGGCGCGGTCGACCTGTGGCTGCAGCGGCTGGCGCCCGGCGGGGTGCTGCTGGTGGAGGAGGTCGAGTCGATCGAGACCGAGGAGCCGGCCCTGGCGCGGTACCTGGCCCTGCAGCGGGAGATGCTCGAGGCGAACGGCAACCGGCTCGAGATCGGCCCGCGGCTCGACGCCGAGCTGAGCTCCCATCCGGCGTTGCGCAGCAGCGGGGTGGAGTGGTTCCAGCCGGGAGCCGGCGTCGCGGCGCGCATGTTCGGGATGAACTTCGGCACCTGGCGGGACCGCCGCGAGGTGGTCGAAGCACACGAGACGACCGAGCTCGACGCGGTCGCCAAAGGCCTCGGCCGGGTCGCGACGGCGCCCGAGGACTCCGCCCCGATCACCTGGGGGATGCGCCAGATCGTCCTCACCCGGGGATGAGCGAGGGCGAGAGGCGCGAGGGCGCCGGGCGGACGCGGTTCCTCGTCTGCCCGGACTCGTTCAAGGGGACGTTCACCGCGGTCGAGGTCGCCGCCGCGATCGGGGCCGGGATCGAGGAAGCGGGCGGCGCGGTCGACCTCTGCCCGGCGGCGGACGGTGGCGAGGGGACGGCGGAGACCGTGCGGGCGGCGATCGGCGGCGCGGTGAGGACGGCCGCCGCGCACGATCCGCTCGGACGGCCGATCGAGGCGAGCTTCGTGCTGGTCGAGGACGGCGCGACCGCGGTGGTCGACACGGCGGCGGCGTCGGGGCTGCCGCTGGTCGCGCCGGGGGAGCGCGACGCGGAGGCGGCGAGCACCTATGGGACCGGCGAGCTGATCGCGGCGGCCGTGGAGGCCGGGGCGCGGCGGGTGCTGCTGGCGGCGGGCGGGAGCGCCACCACGGATGGCGGGGTCGGGGCAATCGAGGCGTTGCGGGACAACGGCATCTCCCACGCAACCACAACAGATGGCGGCTGTGGTTGCGTGGGAGATGCCGCTCTTGTGGTGCTTTGTGATGTGACGACGAGGTTCGAGGATGCAGCGCGGGTCTTTGGACCGCAGAAGGGCGCGGATCCGGCGGCCGTCGAGAGGTTGACCGAGAGACTCGGGCGGATCGCCGGAGAGTTGCCAAGGGATCCGCGCGGGGTGGCGATGACCGGGTGCGCGGGTGGTTTGTCGGGTGGTCTGTGGGCGGAGTTCGGGGCCGAGTTGCGTCCGGGGGCGGAGTTCGTGCTGGGGCTGCTCGGGTTCGCCGAGCGACTCGCGGCCGCGGACGTGGTCATCACGGGAGAGGGCCGGATCGACTCGCAGAGCCTGGAAGGGAAGATCGTCGGCCAGATCGCCGCCGCGTGCGCCAAGGCCGGCCGCCCCCTCCACGTCCTGGTCGGCCAAAACGACCTCGCCCGCGCCGCCAAGGCCACAGCGATCACATCAATCGCCGAGGCCCGCACCCTCCCCGCCCTCCGCACCGCCGCCCACCACCTCGCCCCCCGATGAGTTCGCAGAAATCACCGCATAGCGGGGATAAGTGCGAACGCATCGGGGGGCGCCCCCTCCCACCCCCCGGTGAGTTCGCAGTAATCACCGCATAGCGGGGATAAGTGCGAACTCATCGGGGGGTGGGCCCCGGAGGAGTGGGCGGAAACCGCTGGCGCGACGGCACGATGCGCCTTAGGGTGGCGGACCATGAGCGGCGTAAGGCGGGGTCTGGGACGGACGGGTAGGCGACGCGTGGTCTTCGCGGCCCTCGCGGCGTTCATCTCCCTGGCGGTGATCGCCGCTCCCGGCGCCGCCGCGGCCCCGCTCTCGATCAGAGTCGCAGGCAACCACTTGGTCAACGGCGACGGCCAGACGATCCGCCTGCTCGGCGTCAACCATCCGAGCTTCGAGTACGCCTGCGAGATCGGCTACGCCTACGACGATGGCCACATGGACGCCGCCGACGCCGCCGCGGTCGCCTCCTGGGGCGCCGACGCGGTGCGCGTGCCGCTCAACGAGGACTGCTGGCTTGGACTGAACGGCCAGCCCAACACCAGCGAATTGCCGCTGACGATGGCCGTATACCGGCAGGAAGTCGAGAACTACGTCGCCGACCTGAACGCCCACGGCCTCTACGCGATCCTCGACCTCCACTGGTCGGCGCCGGAAGCGAAAATCGCGAATGGGCAGCAGCCGATGCCCGACGATCACTCGGCCGCCTTCTGGACCTCGGTCGCGACCACCTTCAAGAGCGACCCCGCGGTCGTCTTCGACGTCTTCAACGAGCCCTTCTCGCCCGCCGACCCGCGCTCCGGCGAAGACCCAGCCCACCCCGTGAGCTGGAACTGCTGGGCCAACGGCGGCTGCACGGTGCCCTATTACGAAAACACCGAAACGCATACCGCCAGCACCTACACCGCCGTCGGCATGCAGGCGTTGGTCAACGCGATCCGCGCCACCGGCGCCACCCAGCCGGTGCTGGTCGGCGGGCTCGACTACGCCAACGACCTCACGGGCTGGCTCGAAAACGCTCCCGACGACCCGCTGAACCAGGAGGCAGCCTCCTTCCACAACTACCAGGGCAAGGAATGCGACAACGTCGGCTGCTGGAACGGCGAGGTCGCCCCGGTCGCCGCCAACGTGCCGGTGGTCACCGGCGAGTTCGACCAGGACGTCTGCGGCCCGAGCAACTTCGACAACGAATACATGACCTGGGCCGACGAACATGGGGTCGGCTACCTGGCCTGGGGCTGGTGGGTCCTCTCGCCACAGGAGATCGCCGAAGCAGGCTGCAGCGCCTTCTACCTCCTCACCGACTACGGCGGGACCCCGGCCGCGCCGAACGGGACGAACCTGCACGATCACCTGCTGGCACTGCGAAACGGCACGCCACCGTCGGGGCCTGTCGGCGGTCCCGGCAGCCCGGTCCCCGCACCCCCGCCGGCCAAGTGCCGGCTGACCCAGTTCCGCTCCACCGTGCTGCCCGGCGACGCGAAGGTTCGCTTCCAGCTCACGGCCGACCGGTCGTGCAAGGCGACGATCGTCGGCCAGACGGTGAAGAGCTTCAAGCTCGGCGGGCGCAAGCCGCTCAGGGTCGGGCTCGGCTCGGCGACGGTGAGCCTGACGGCAGGCAAGCCGGCGACGGTGACGGTCAAGCTCCCGGCGAAGGCGCAAGACCTGCTGCAGGCGAAAGGCTCGCTGCGCGCCCTCTACACCGTCACGCTGAGCGGCGGCGGCATCAGCTCGGTGACGACGCCGACCGCCACGCTGAAGGCGCCGAAGCCGAAGAAGGCCTAGCCGTCGACCGGCCCCCCGGATGAGTTCGCAGTTCGCCGTGCTCTGTACGGGAAAGTGCGAACGTACTTGCAGTTGGTGGTACTCGCGAGTACCATCGCGCCCATGAGCGAGACCTATCGCCTTCCCCCCGGCCCGAAAACCCCCGAACTCCTCAACGGGCTGGCCTTCCTCGTCGCCCGCAACCGGATCATCAAGAAATGGCAGCGCCGCTATGGCGACACCTTCTCGGTGCGGATGCCGACGTTCGGCCAGATGGTCGTCGTCACCACCCCCGAGCTGGTCAAACAGGTCTATACGGCGAAACCCGACGTGCTGCACGGGGGGAAGAACCCGCTCGGCGAAATCCTCGGCCCCGGCTCGCTCTTCTCGATGGACGAAGAGCAGCACCTGAAGGAGCGGCGGATGCTGCTGCCGCCATTCCACGGTGAGCGGATGCGCTCCTACGAAGCGATCATCGAAGAGGAGGCGCTGCGGGCGATGGACTCCTGGCCCGAGGGGGTCGAGTTCGCCGCGATCGGGTCCTTCCAGGAGATCACCCTGCGGATCATCCTGCGCACCGTGTTCGGCGCCGAGGGCCAGGACCTGGCCGAGCTGGAAATGCTGCTGCCGCCGATGACGACCCTCGGCCAGCGCCTGGTGACGACGCCGATCCTGCGCCGCGACTGGGGCCGGCGCAGCCCCGGCGCCCGCTGGAAGCGGATGCACGCCTCCTACCGGCGCCTGGTCGACAAGCTGATCGACGACCACCTCGCCGACCCCGGCCTCGACGAGCGGATCGACATCCTGGCGATGATGCTGCGGGCGCAGCTCGAGGACGGCGGCGAGGTCGACCACTCCGACGTCGCCGACGAGCTCCTCACCCTGCTGGTCGCCGGCCACGAGACCACCGCCTCGGCGCTCTCCTGGTCGGTCGAGCGCCTGCGCCGCCACCCCGAGATCCTGCGCCGACTCGAAGAGGAGGCGCGCACCGACGAGAACGCGCTCCGCCTCGCCACCGCCGAGGAGGTGCTGCGGGTGCGCCCGGTCATCAACGCCACCGCCCGGCTGGTGATGAAGCCGTTCGCGATCGGCGAGTGGCTGATGCCGCCCGGCTCGCGCGTCGTCACCGGCATCGCCGCACTGCACAAGGACGGCCGCTTCCACGCGAACGCGCGGAGCTTCGACCCCGACCGCTACGTCGGCAAGAAACCCGACACCTACGCCTGGATCCCGTTCGGCGGCGGCATGCGGCGGTGCCTCGGGGCGGCCTTCGCCCAGTTCGAGATCGACATCGTGCTGCGCACCCTGCTGCGGAACTTCGAGCTGCAGACGACGACCGAGCCGGGCGAGCGGGAAAGCTTCCGCGGCGTCGCCTTCGCGCCCTCGAAGGGCGGCGCGACGGTGGTGCGGCGGCGGGCGCTGGGCGGGCCGGAGGCTCAGTCGGCGGAACCGGAGAGCGCCAGCTTGATCACTGCCTTGAACTCGTAGGAGGCGCGGTCCAGATCTTCGCCGCGGACCAGCGCCCGCACCAAGGTCTGGTGCAGGCCGCTGACCAGCATGTAGGCGCGCTCGATCGAGACCGGCTCGACCCCCGGCTCGCGGGTCGCGTCGCTCTCCACCACGGAGACGATCAGCTCGGCGTAGCGCTCGAAGCCATCGCGCATTGCCAGGATCGTCCGTTCGCCGACGTGCGGCGCCGCGAAGGTGCTGGTCAGGTCGGGGTCGCCGGTGACCAGCGCCAGGTAGGTGTCGACGGCCTGGTCGATCTGCACCGAGATCGGCCGTTCGCGATCGATCGCCCGGTCGACCGCCTCGAGGAAGGCGTCGGCGAGCGACTGCATCAGCTCGACGAAGCAGGCTTCCTTGTCTTCGAAGTGGTTGTAGAAGGTGCGCCGCGAGGCGTGCGCGTGGCGGACGATGTCGGAGACCTGCGTCTGGGCGAGCCCTTTCTCGCGGATCGAGGCGGCCAGGCCCTCCATCAGCCGCTGGTGCTGGGCCTCTTTCGAGGTCTCCGCATCGACGCTCATGTGACCAACGCTACCCGCGGGGGCGCCGGTCGGGACGGCAGCGCTGGGAGGTCAGGCGGCAGCGGCGGTGGCGAACACCTCGGTCGGCGCGGTGAACTCCCGCCCTTGGTCCGCGGCCACGGTTGCGTCGGTGAGGCGGCCGGCGTGGACCGAGAGACCGCCGAGGAAGCCGGGGTCGGCGGCCAGCGCCGCGGCGGCGCCCTGGTCGGCCAGCCGCACCACATAAGGGAGGGTGGCGTTGGTGAGCGCCCGGGTCGAGGTGATCGGCACCGCGCCCGGCATGTTGGCGACGCAGTAGTGGCTGATCCCGTCGACCTCGTAGACCGGGTCGGAGTGGGTGGTCGGGTGGGAGGTCTCGAAGCAGCCACCCTGGTCGATCGAGACGTCGACGAGGACCGAGCGCCGCTTCAGCAACGACAGCTGCGCGCGGCTGACCACGTGCGGGGCCTTCGCGCCTTTGACCAGGACCGCGCCGATCACCAGGTCGGCCTCGGCGAGGCGGGACTCGACCTCGAGCTGGGTCGCGTAGCCGGTCTGGACGGTGCCGGCGAAGATGTTGTCGAGTTCGCGCAGGCGGTCGATCGAGCGGTCGAGGACGGTCACGCCGGCGCCGAGGCCGACCGCCATCCGCGCCGCGTTGGCGCCGACGATGCCGCCGCCGATCACCAGCACCTTGCCCGCGGCGACGCCGGGGACGCCGCCGAGGAGGACGCCGGAGCCGCCCGCCGGGCGGCCGAGCATGAAGGCACCGGCCTGGGCCGCGAGCCGGCCCGCGACCTCGCTCATCGGCGCCAGCAGCGGCAGCCGACCGTTGATGTCGGTGATCGTCTCGTAGGCGATGCAGGTGGCGCCGGAGTCGATCAGGCCCTGGGTCAGCTCGGGGTCGGGGGCCAGGTGGAGGTAGGTGAAGAGCGTGTGGCGAGCCTCCAGCATCGCGACCTCGGCGGGCTGCGGCTCCTTCACCTTGACGATCGTCTCCGCGGCGGCGAAGACGGACGCGGCGTCGGGGAGGATCTCGGCGCCCTGGGCGACGTAATCGTCGTCGGAGATCGCCGAACCGACGCCTGCGCCCGTCTGGACCAAGACCTCGTGCCCGCGGTCGGTCAACTCACGTACCCCCGCCGCGGTCATCGCGACCCGGTACTCGTCGACCTTCACCTCGCTCGGCACGCCGATCTTCATTCGCCTACTCCTTTTGCGCAGTTATGCGGGGGTTCCGCATTGGGGGGTTCCGCTCAGGGTGCGACACGCTTTGCAATTCGGCAAGAGATCTGCCGTAATCTCCTCGTTTCCACAGCGATGGACGAGATCGACGACAGAATCCTCAGCATCCTCGCCACAAACGGAAGGGCCTCCTTCGCCGCGATCGGCGCCGAGGTGGGGCTCAGCCCGCACGGCGCCGCCGACCGGATCCGCCGGCTCGAGCGCGACCAGGTGATCACCGGCTACGCGGCGCGCATCGACCCGGCCGGGGTCGGCCGGTCGCTCGACGCCTTCATCGACATCCGCCTCCTGCCCGCCACCGACCCGGAGGACTTCGAGCGGCGGGTCGCCAAACTCACCTCGGTGCGCGAGCTCGCCTTCCTCACCGGCCGCTTCGACTACCAGTGCCGGGTCGCCTGCCGCGACGCCGACGACCTCGACAAGACGGTCCGCGCGATCCGCCAAGGCGGCGCCGCCGGCACCGAGACGCGGATCGTCCTCCGTTCGGCCCGTTTCGAGCGCGCCCCGACCTAACCGGTTAGTTCCTCGGCGGGCGGCGGGGACGGCGGGGTTCGTGGGGCGGGCGGCCGAGGACGGGCGCGATTCGGAGCCCGGTCGACTGGGGACGGTCCCGTCCTGGGCGTCTCGTGGCGACCCGGGCAGGCTGTGGCCGCCACGAGACGCCCAGGACGTGAGGCTTTCGGCGGGAAGTGCGCAGGCTCCGTGCGCTTCCGGGGGAAGGCGTCACACCTCCACGCCGCCGACCCCGGTGCGTTCGCAGTAATCCCCGCATAGCGGGGATTACTGCGAACGCACCGCACTGAACGGACGTGTGACGGACGTGACGACTCCCCTGAGGAAACGTGACGTTCCCGTCGTCTCCCTCGCGTCCCTCTCCCGAGACCCGCACGGCACCCGCACCCTCACCTCTCCCCACGGACCCGGCCATCTCGGAGGCGGCCTCAGCCTGCCCGGGTCGCCTCCGAGATGGCCGCGTCCCTTGCCCGTCCCCTACCTCGCCCCCGTCCGCCGTCCGCCCGCCACGTCCCTCGCCGTCCTCCCCCGCCGTGGAATCAGCCGCCGACCACCCGGAACTGGCTCATCAGCCCGTGGTCCTCGTGGTCGAGCATGTGGCAGTGGACGACGAATTTGCCGCTGTAGTCGGAGAGGTGGCCGGCGACCAGGATGCGTTCGTTCGGATAGACGAAAAAGGTGTCCTTGAGGCAGTCTTCCCACGGCGGTGGCGGGCTGCCGTTGCGGGAGAGCAGGTACCAGGAGGTGTGGTGCAGGTGCATCAGGTGGGCGACCGCGGTCTTGTTGTGGATCTCCCAGGTGACCGTCTCGCCGCGCTTCACCTTGGTGTCGACGTAGGCCGGGTCGAAGCTCTTGCCGTTGATCAGCCAGGTGGTCTTGAAGATGCCGCCGACGGTGATGTTCCAGGTGTGGTCGGGACGGTGGCCGGCGTGGCGGGCCCACTCCGGCAGCGGGCGCAGGCGGGCCGGGATCTTGGTGCGGTCGGCGACGCGCCTCGGGTCGACCCGGAACTGCATCAGCGGGCCATCGTAAGAATGGGAGCCGTAGGGGTCGTGCCCGGCCCGCCGGCCGGTGCTGCGCAGCTCGACCGCCTCGCCGCGGGAGAGGCCGAAGTCGACGATCACCTCGACCCGCTCCGCCGGCCCGATCAGGATGCTCGACCGATTCACCGGCCGCGGCATCAGGCCGCCGTCGGCGCCGATCTGGACCAGCGGCGCGCCGCTGGAGAGGTAGAGGTCGTAGGCGCGGAACTGGGAGACGTTCAGGATCCGCAGTCGGTAGCGGCGCGCCTCGACCCGGTGGTGGGGCAGGTGGGCGCCGTTGACGAGGATCTTCGAGCCGGTGATCCCGTCGGCCGGCGGGCGCAGGTCGGTGAAGGGGTCGGTCAGCTGGTTGCGGTGGTCGAAGCTGCGGTCGGCGATCGCCAGGGCGAGGTCGCGGTCCCCGCCCGGCAGCGGCAGCGCCGCCTCGTGCTCGTCCTCGACGATGAACATCCCCGCCATCCCGTGCCAGGCGTGCAGGGCGGTCCGGTCGAGGCGGTGGTCGTGGTACCACTTGAACGCGGCCCGTTCGGGGCGACCGTCCTCGCGCAGGTCGTAGACGTAGCGTTTGCTCTCCCCCGGCTTGATCAGCAGGTCGTTGCCGGAGGCGCGCGGGGAGAGGTCGAGAGGGATGTTGCAGTAGTCGGACCACGGCTGGGCGCCGGTCAGCCCGCCCGGCTGGCCGTCGAACTGGGTGCGGCTGTGGGCGCCGTGCAAGTGGATGCTCAGCTCGCCCACCTTGGCCGGCAGCTCGTGGCGGAAGGAGACCTCGGTCGGCGCCCCGGCGGGTCGGCGGATCGTCGGCCCGGGGAAGCTGCCGCCGAAGGTCCAGAGCTGGGTCTTGCGGCCGGGCAGGATCTGCTGCTCGGCGGCGCGGATCGGGATCTCGATCCGCGATCCGGTCAGCTCCGGCGGGATCGGCAGCGGGGCACGGAACGGCACCGCCGCCTGGGCGGCGGCGCCGTCGATCCAGGAGAGCGCCCGGCCGAGGCCGCCGCCCGGCACCAGCGTCGCCAGCACGCCGCCGCCCAGGGCACCGAGGAAGGCTCGGCGCCCCAGGCGGGGCTGTGCGGATCGACTGCCGGACTGCGGATCAGACTTCAGGTGGCAGTACCTTGACCCGGCCCTGCATCCACGGGTGGACCGCGCACATGAAGTAGAGCGTGGTGCCGGCCTTCGCGGTCACCTTCTGGTCGATCGATGCACCCTTCTTGCCGAAGAAGTACGAGTCGCCCTTCTTCGTCGCGGTGCCCATCGTGTCCCAGCCCGGCTTGCCGGCTTCGACCAGCGGTTCCTTCGGGCTTTCTTCACCTTTGAGGCCGTACCAGTGGGCGATGCCCATGCAGATCTTGCCCGGGGTGAAGCAGGTCTTCCGCTGCTTGGCGGTCTTTGGCAACGAGCCTTTGGTGACCAGCGAGAAGGTGTGCGGGCCGACCATGCTCGGCTTCGTGTCGTTGACGACCACCAGCTCTTCGCCTTCGTGCACGGTGCCAGGCCCGAAGAACCCCATCTTCTTGCCTTCCATCTTGATTTCGATGGTCGTCACCGCTCCCGCGGTCACCGGCGTTTCCGCCGTGGCCAGGTTCGGGACGACCAGCGCCGCCAACAGGGCAAGCGCCGCGAGGGGCATCGCTGCCGCGAGCGCCTGGGACTTCTTCCGGTTCATCTTTTCCTTCCGAGACGACAAGGGGGACTTCCGAAGCCAGGAGCCTCCCACGCGAAAAGCCCAGGCGCCATCGCCAAAACTTGGATTTGAATTCGTGATCCGTACCGGCGCATTCGGAACAACCCTCGATCCCGGCCGGGACCAATCGAGGTCTCCCTTGTCCCTAGGTCGGCTTTGTGGTTTGCACCGACGGGATCACTGCCGAAACGACTTTCATGACCACGAAATCACCCCCTTCCCTTTGCCGCACTTCATGGTCGGAGGGGGTATTACCGAAACATGTTTCAGTGCTGTAACCACTAGAGCGCAACGTGCGCCAGAAGCTTGAAATGCTTGAAGCTGATCAAGTGACTTCAAACAAAAGAGGGAGACGGCGCAAAATGGAGTCGTCGGTGGAGCCGAAACCTGCGAAAGCGACCAAACGCCGAAAGCGGAGCGAAGTTCCCAGGAAGCAAGGCATCCTGGCGCTCGCCGCCGCCTATTCACATCCGATGCGGGTCCGAATCCTCACCGCGATGAACTCGCCGAGGCGCCGCCACTCGCCGGTCCAGCTGGCCGAGGCATGGGGCGAGGACGTCAGCGTCGTCGCCTACCACTTCCGTGAGCTGGTCGCCTACGACCTGCTTGAGGTGGTCGAGGAAATCAAGGTCCGGGGCTCGGTCGAACACGTGCACGAAGCGAAGACAGTCGCGCTCGCCTGGGAGCGCGAATGGAAGGAGATCCCGCCGATCTTCAAACAGCACATGCTGGCGCTGACCGAGCGGCTCGGCTTCGAAGCGATGGGCGCGGCGATCGACGCGGGCACGTTCGAATCGCGCGACGACGCCGTCCTCGCCCAGGACACGATGCGGGTGGATGAGCGCGGCGCCCAGGAGGCGATGGCGATCGTCGACAAAACCGTCGAGGCGCTGCTGAAAGTCTCCGAGCGATCCGCGAAAAGGCTTGAGAAAAGGGGCGACGAGGGGGTCTTGATCAGCTATATGGTCGCCGGGTACGAAGGGTCGCTGCGCCCGATCTGAGCGTCAGACGGATTCTTGATCCGGGCGGTGGATGACGAGGACGTTGCTGTCGAAGTGCGCGACCGTGGCGGCGGCGACGGAGCCGACGAGGTGGCCGAGGAGGCCGTGGCGCTGGTGGGAGCCGATCACGATCAGCCCGCAGCGATGGTCGGCGCCGACCTTGACCAGGCCCTTCCAGGTCGGGGCCGCCTCGACCGTCAGGGCCTTGGCGTCGAAGCCGGCCTCGCGGGCCAGCGCGGCACCGTCCTCGGCGGTTTCCTGGGCCGCCGCCTCGACCTCGTTCGCCGCCGCCGCCTGAAGCTTGCGGCCTTTGGTCGGGATGAAGCCGACATCGGCGGGCTGCCAGACGCAGACGACCAGCGCTTCGCGACCGCGGGCGAGCTGGCGGGCGGCCTGCTCGATCGCGTAGGCGGCGAGGTCGGAGCCGTCGTAGGCGAAGATCGCCGGGCCGACCTCGGGGCAGGGTGTCCCGCCGGCGGTCTCGGTGCTTTGCTCGTCGACCATCAGCGCGCCCCCTGGGTCACGGTGCCGGCACCCTCACGCCGCGAGCCTCGCAGGCGCGCCAGGAGCGGCGGCGAGTGGTAGGCCGGGCCCTTGCCGGCGAGGAAGCCCTCGACGTCCGGCTTTTCCGGGCGCGCCCCGCCGAGCCAGTAGAGGACCACCGGGACCACCCCGCCGAGAACCGCCAGGGCGAAACCGATCCAAAGCGCGATGCCGACGCCTTCGTCGAGACCGCCGCTGACGTTCAGCGCGAAGTGGGCGAAGATCGGCGCGATCATGAAGGCGGCGACCGCGCGGAGGAGCTCGACGATCGCGAACACCCGCTGCAGGTTGGTCGCCCGCAGGGCGAAGCCGGCGACGAAGAGCGCCGGGGCAACGGTCGCGCCGAGCCCGATCCCGGTAAGCAGCGAGGCGACCAGGGTCAGCCCCTCGTTCGAGGGGACCTGGATGCGGAAGACGAGGATCCCGGCGGCGAGAAAGATCATCCCGGTCAGCGGCAGGTAGTGGATCGACTTCTTCGTGATCACGTTGCCAAGGATGACGGCGGTGATGATCGCCCCGGCGAGCTCGGGCAGGTAGAGCGCGCCGAGGTGGAGCGGGCTGTACTGGTTGGCCATCGCCGCGGCGGTAAGGCCGGTCGCCGAGACCGAGGCCGCGGCGGCGAGCAGGGCGAGCACGATGCCCGCCACGGGGATCGTCGAGGTGAGCATGTCGCGGATCGTCAACAGCGGGTTGCGCGCGGTGGCCTGGTAGACGACCAGGATCACGATCGCGGCGAGGCCGCCGATCAACGGCACGATCACGATCGGATCGAGGAAGGCGTGGCTGGTCAGCTGCGAGGAGCCGAAGAAGGCGGCGACGCAGCCGACCGCGGCCAGCACCAGCGCGAGCGGGTCGCGCGGCGAGCTCGGGTCGGCGGGGGGCGCGTCCTCGAAGGTGAGGACGGCGAGCACCAGGGCGCTGAGCGCGATCGCGGCGGTGACCCAGAAGAGCGGCCGCCAGGCGTCGGCCTGGGCCTGTAGGCCACCGATCGCCGGGCCGAGCGCGACCGCTCCGAAGATGCACATGTTGATGATCATCGCCGTCGACTTCAGCCTGCTGGTCGGGTACCCGAGGGCGAGCGGGGGCACTGCGGCGATCAGCAGCAGGCTGGTGCAGAGGCCCTGGATGACGCGGCCGATGATGAAGACGGGGGCGCTCCCGGCCGAGGCGGCGAGGATCGAGCCGATCACCAGCAGGACCGCGTATATGAGGAGCATGCGGCGCTGCGGATAGTGCTGGGCGAGCCCGACGGCGAGCACGGTGCCGACCGCGTAGGCGGCGTTGGAGAGGCCGGCGCCGAGGCTCATCGTCTGGGCGCTGGCGTGGAGCTGTTCGGCGATGATCGGCGTGATCGGCTCGAGCGCGGCCGACAGCGCCAGGTAGGGGATCAGCGCCAGCAGCACCATCCCGGCGACGGCCGGGTAGCGGCCTGCGAGTGGGCCCTGACGCATCAGTTGCCTCCGCCCGCGAGGGCGAGGTCGAGGGAAGAGCTTCTGGTCATCTGGCTGGGTTCCGAGGGAGGGAGGGAGGGAGAGGGGTGTGTCCGGGACGTAAACGGACAAGGTTGTCCGCTAGGTCTGAGGATTGATATCAAAAAGCGGAGCCGAACTCCGCTTGTAGATCACACAAGCCCCGCACTCGCCTTTCCCTACCCCCCGGATGGCCCGGACAGACCTGTCCGGTTGCTACCCTGGCGCGGTGCCCGTCACGGCTCCGCCAGACCAGCTGCGCCGGGATGCGCGCGACAACCGCGCGGCGATCCTCGATGCCGCCCGGGAGCTCTTCGCCGACTCCGCCGACGTCGCGATGTGCCAGGTGGCGCGCCGCGCCGGCGTCGGCCAGGGCACGCTGTATCGCCACTTTCCCAACCGCAGCGCCCTCGCCGCCGAGCTCCTCGACTCCTACATCGTCGGCTTCGAGGAGCTCGCCGCGGCCGAGGCGGGCGCCCCCGATGCTTTCTTCGTCCTCCTGCGCAGCCTCTTCGACGGGGTGGTCGACCTCTACGGACTCGCCGTCCTCGCCCGCCACGATGTCGAGACCGACACCCACCTGAAACGGAACCGGGAGCGGATCCGCGAGCTGCTCGCGGGCCCGCTGCGCGACGCCAAGAAGGCCGGGATCCTGCGCCGCGACGTCTCGCTCGACGACGTCTTCCTGATCTTCGCGATGGGCCGCGGCGCGATGGACGGCCTGCCCGACCGCGCCGCCCGCGCCGCCGTCGCCGATCGCGTCATCGAGCTGATCCTCGACGGCATCGAGCAGCCCGCCGCGGTCGCCTGACCGTCTGCATTTGGGGGCGCTATACGCCCCAAAATGCAGACGCACCGCCGCCGTCAGCTCGACGGCGGCACGTTCTGGTTGCGGTGGAACAGGTTGGTCGGGTCGTAGCGGTCCTTCAACCCCTGCAGGCGGGCGAACTTCGCCTCGCCGTAGGCGGCGCGGACCCGGTCCTCCCCCTCGGCGGAGAGGAAGTTGACGTAGGCGGCGCCGGTCAGCGACGGCTCCAGCGCCGCGTAGACGCGCTGCGCCCAGTCGACGTGGGTGGCGATCCCGCCGGGTTCGTGGCTCACCGCGCAGGCGTTCAGCACAAACGGGGCGCGGCGCTCGCCGTAGGCGGTGTCCCCGTCGGGAACCTCGGCGACCGCGCCGCCGAAGTGCTGGACGTGGATCTCCGAGGCGCCCGGGGCCTCCTGATGGAGGCTGGCCATCGCGTTGATCGCCGGGTCGTCGAGCTGGCGCAGGTAGCCGGCCTTCATGTAGGCCTTGGTGCCCTGGGCCCAGAGGTCGTCGATCAGACCCTGCATCCCGACGTAGGGCATCGGGCCGATCAGGTCCGCCACCGGGTCGCCGAGCTCGCGCAGCGGCCGCAGCGCCTCCATCCCCTCCTCGAGATCGCCCGAGTGGCAGCCGATCAGCGCGACCAGCTTGCGGCCGTGCCACTTCTCCGGCAGGAACGGGGCGGGCGGCGCGGTCAGCAGGTTGACCAGGGTCGTCGTCTCGTCGCTGAGCCCGCGCACGTAGTCGCGGTAGAAGCGGAGGATCTCCCCGGCCCGGTCGCCCGGGTAGAAGACCGGCCCCGCCGCCACCGTCGGGCCGACCGGGTGCAGGTCGAACTCGAAGCGGGTGACGATGCCGAAGTTGCCGCCACCGCCGCGCAGGCCCCAGAAGAGCTCCGGGTTCTCGGTCTCGCTGGCGATGAGGATCTCGCCGTCGGCGGTCACCACCTCGGCGGCGCGCAGGTTGTCGCAGGCGAGGCCGTGCTTGCGCATCAGCCAGCCGATCCCGCCGCCGAGCGTGAACCCGGCGATCCCGGTGGTCGAGACGAGGCCGCCGGTGGTGGCGAGCCCATACTCCTGGGTCGCCGCGTCGAGCTCCCGCCAGAGCACCCCGCCGCCGACGCTCGCGATCGCGCGGTCGGGGTCGACGTCGATCCCCTTCATCGGCGCCAGGTCGATGACCAGGCCGCCGTCGACGGTCGAGTAGCCGGGGATGCTGTGGCCGCCGCCGCGGACGGCGATCTCGAGGTCCTTGGCGCGGGCGAAGCTCACCGCCAGGCGCACGTCCTCGGTCTCGGCGCAGCGCACGATCAGTGCCGGATGGCCGTCGTGGGCTCCGTTCCAAAGCGCCCGCGCGGCGTCGTACTCGGCGTCGTCGGGGCCGATCACCTCCCCGCGCAGACCGTTCTTGAAGTCCTCCAGCGTCGCCATCGCGGGCGACCATTGCGTTGCCATCGGTGCTTCTCCCCCTTCGTTCGTGGACCCGGCGGCGGGATTGCGGCCACCGGTGTGATCGCGGTACGCGGGGGTGTCACCAAAGGTTCAGGATCCCTTCCTTTATCTCCTTTGCGGACAACGGGGGCGGCGGGCGTGAACCCATCCGACCAACTGCGGACGGTCGTCCAGGATGTTCACATCGCCGCCGCGCGACCTGGGAGGATGCCGCCGCATGGATGTCGAAATCCGCAACGGGCCCGCCTTCGCCGTCGGTCGCTGCACGCTCGCGCCGGGGGAGCAGATGAAAGCCGAGGCCGGGGCGATGATGGCCCACTCGGTCGGGGTCGAACTGGAAGCCAAGGTGCAGGGCGGCCTGATGAAGGGGCTCAAACGGAGCATCCTCGGCGGCGAGTCGCTCTTCATGACCACCTGGACCGCTCCCGAGACCGGCGGCTGGGTCGACGTCGCCGCCAACCTGCCCGGCGATCTCGCCGTGCTCGACGTGAGCGGCGATATGAACGTGACCCAGGGCGGCTGGCTCGCCTCCTCGATCGGGATCGAGCTGGACACGAAGTGGGGCGGCTTCAAGAACGTCTTCGGCGACGAGGGCGGCTTCCTCATTCGCTGCAGCGGCACCGGCAAGATCGTCGTCGCCTGCTACGGGGCGATCGAGCAGCTCGAGCTCGCCGCGGGCGAGAAAGTGGTCCTCGACTCCGGCCACCTGGTCGCCTTCGACCCCACGGTCGAATTCATCACCCGCAAAGTGACCAAGGGCATCATGCAGACCCTGAAAAGCGGCGAGGGCTTCGTGATGGAGTTCACCGGTCCCGGCCGCATCCTCACCCAGACTCGCAACCCGCAGGGTCTGATCGGTTGGCTGACCGAGGCGCTGCCCTTCAGCCGCGAGACCTAGACCGCGCGCCGCGCCGCACCGCATCTCGCCTCGCCGATGATCGGGTTTCCCTATCGGCGATCGCTATTTACGATCATTACTCGACTAAGTAGATCAACTTACTATTATTCTGTCTCCGCGGCACTTTGCCGGGTGGCCGCGGCAATCCGAGGGGTTGGCTGCCTCCGAGCGGCTTGCCCTTCATCCCCCCGCCGTCCGGCCACCAACGCCGGGCGGCGGGGTTCCTCCATCCTCGCCGCCCATCCGGGACCAGCGCCTCGCGCGGGCGGCTAGATCGACAGCCCGCCGTCGACCGCGATCGTCGTCCCGGTCACCGCGGCGCCGCCCGGTCCGCAGAGGAAGGCGATCGTGGCAGCGATCTCGGCGGGGTCGATGAGGCGCTCGATCGGCTGCTGGGCGGCGAAGGCGGGGGCGCCCTCGAGCCCATAGAGGCGGGCGCTCTCGGCCAGGATCGGGGTGTCGGTCGAGCCCGGTGCGATCGCGCAGGCGGTGACGCCGGTGCCGCGTAGGTCGGCGCCGAGGGCGCGGACGAAGCCCGAGACCCCGGCCTTGGCGGCGCAGTAGGCGGCGAGGCCGGGGAGGCCGCGCAGCGAGGCCGTCGAGGCGGTGGCGAGGAAGCGGCCGGATCGCGGCTCGGGGTGGCGCAGCAGGGCTGGGATCCCGACCCGGGCAGCGACCATGACGCCACGCAGACAGACCTCGACCACCGCGTCCTCCTCGGCCTGGGGGAGCTCCCAGGCGGGCGAACCGCCTGCGATCACGCCAGCGTTGGCGACGATCGCCTCGAGGCCGCCCCACTCCTCGGCCGCGGCGACCACCGCCGCCATCGCCTCCGCGTCGGTCGCGTCCGCGATGACGGCGCGCACCGGCCCCTCGGCCTCAACAGCGGCGGCGGCTTCGGCTGTCGTGGCGCAGCGCTCCCGGCGAACAGCCGCGCCGGCGGCGGCGGCGATCGCGGCGCGGGGCTGCTCCTCCCCGGCCG
>DATEDJ010000013.1:0-19097 GCA_035281725.1 Solirubrobacterales bacterium | reverse complement strand
GGGCGCTCAACGCCGACATCCGCGCCTGGATCGAGACCTGGAACGAAGACCCCCGTCCCTACGTCTGGACCAAGAGCGCCGACCAGATCCTCGAGTCGGTCGCCACCTACTGCAACCGAATTAACGAGTCAGGACACTAGGAGGGCCTGGCGAGGTGGATCGCGCGCAGCCCGCGTTCGAGCGGCCGGCCGAGCAGATCGGCTAGCCGGTCGACGCGGGCGCGCAGGGGGCGGGCGTAGAGGACCAGGGCGGCGGCGCAGCCGAGCGCCGCGCCGGCGACCACGTCGCTGGGGAAGTGGACGCCGATCGCCACCCGGCCGACCGAGAGCACGGCGGCGGCGAGCAGGGCGACGGTGCCCCAGCGGCGGTCGCGCAGCCAGATCGCCATCGCCACCGCGAAGGCGGCGGTCGCGTGGTCGCTGGGGAAGCCGGGGTCGGCGGTGTGGCCGGAGAAGAGGTGGACGCCGTTCGGATCGACCACGAACGGGCGCGAGCGATCGACCAGTTCGGAGATCACTTTGCCGACCGCGAGGGCGAGCCCGGCACTCAGCCCGGCGGCCACCGCGGTCCGTCGCCAGGCCCGCCAGCGGTCGCCGTTGGCGAGCACGAAGATGACGCCGAGGGTGGCGACGAAGAGCGCCTCGGAGAGGTTGATGTAGAAGAGCAACGGATCCTCGACCGCATCGTGGTGGTAGAGGAAGTCGTTGAGGGCGTGGAGGATGCTCCATTCCATCGTTACACGAATGTAACGACGAAGTTAAAAGGCCAGATGAGAGCGCGGTGAAAGCGGCCGGTGGTAGCCTCGGCCGGTGTCACCGATCGGTGACAAGGCGACCGCCACCCGCCGTCCCCACGACGCCGAGGCGTCCCGGCGCGCCCTCCTCAACGCGGCCCGCGCGGTCTTCGACGAGGTCGGCTACGACCGCGCGACGACGCGTGAGATCGGCGACCGGGCCGGGGTGGACCCGGCCTTGATCGCCCGTTACTTCGACTCCAAGGAAGGCCTCTTCATCGCCGCGATCGCGGCCGGCTCGCCCGAGGAAGACGAGATCGACTTCGCCCCGGCGGAGCTGCTGCGCTTCCTGCTCGAGCGCTGGGACGAACGCGGCCACAACCCGATCAGCCGCGCCCTCGCCAGCCCGTCGCTGACCCCCGGTGCACGGGAGCAGATCAGTGCCGTGGTCGGTGACCGGGTCCTCGCCGGTCTGGTCGCCGACCTGCGCGCCCGCAGCAGCGCCGACGCCGAGCTGCGGGCCGAGCTCCTCGTCGCGCTCGCGGTCGGGGTCGCGATGACCCGCGCCAACGGCACCCTGGAGACCTTGGCGGCGACGCCGCGCGAGGAAGTGCTGGAGGCGCTCGCCCCTCTCGTCCACGCGCTGCAAGACTGAGTCTCAGTGGCGACGAAGCGCAGCTCTGGGATCCTCCTCTACCGCGACCGCGATGGCACCACCGAGTTCCTGCTCGTCCACCCGGGCGGGCCGTACTGGACACGGCGCGACGAGGGCGCCTGGTCGATCCCGAAGGGCGGCATCGAGGAGGATGAGGACTCGCGCGCGGCGGCGCTGCGGGAGCTCGACGAGGAGCTCGGGTCGGGTCGTCCCGAACTGGACGCGGCGGAGCTGATCGACCTCGGTTCGATCCGCCAGCGGGCGGGCAAAGTGGTCGATGCCTGGGCGGCGGAAGGGGACTTCGACCCGGCCGGGCTCGACAGCAACACATTTGAGATGGAGTGGCCGCCGCGGAGCGGCCGCGAGGTCGAGTTCCCCGAGGTCGACCGGGCCGACTGGTTCGAGCTGGAGGACGCGCGGCGGAAGCTGCTGCCGGCCCAAAGCGAGTTCCTCGACCGGCTGCTGGAGCACCTCGGGCGCCCGGTGGCGGGTTAGAGGTTCTCTCAAAACCCCCGCGGGTTTTGAGAGAACCTCTTAGACTCGACCCAGGATGGCCGACGAGAGCACGCCACTGGCGGCGCGGCTGCTGGGTGTCGGGGCCCGTGGCGCCGGCGCGGTCGGCCGTGCCACCGGGATCGACAAAGCGGTGGAAATGGCGGCCGAGGAGGCGATCGTCTCGGCGGTGGAAAGCGAGGCGGTCGAGCGGGCGATCGCCCGGGTGCTCGAAGGCCCGGTGATCGAGGAGGCGGTGGAGGGAGCGCTCGACAGCGCCGCGGTCAAGAAAGCGATCCTCGAGACCCTCGACAGCGAACTGGTCGACGAGGTGTGGAAACGGCTCCTCGCCGGTCCGCAGGTCCAGCAGATGGTCGAGCGGATCGCCGAGGCCCCGGAGGTGCGGGCGGCGATCGCCTCGCAGAGCATCGGCCTGCTCGGCGACATCGGTCGCCAGATCGCCAAACTTGCCCGCGACCTCGACGACACGGTCGAGCGGATCGTGCGCCGCATCTTCTTCCGTCGCCGCCGGCCGCTGCCGACCAACCGCGCCGGGGTGGTCACCCGCGGGGTCGCCTTCGCCATCGACGCGTTGATCATCAACCTCTTCTTCACCGTCCTGGCCGGCGCGGCCACCTTGCTGGTGACCTTCTTCGGCGGCAGCGGCGACGGCGTCCCGCGCGGCGCGCTGGCGGCGGGCTCCCTCATCTGGCTGCTGGTGGTCGGTACCTACCTGGTCGGCTTCTGGTCGCTCGCCGGGCAGACCCCGGGAATGCGCTTCCTCGGCATCCGGCTGAATGAAAGGCGGTTGCGGTTCGGGCGCGCGATCAAACGGCTGATCGGCATGGGCCTCTCGGTGATTACCTTCGGGATCGGCTTCCTCGGGATCGTCTTCGGCGAATCGCGGCGAAGCTGGGCCGACCGGATGGGCCACACGGAAGTGATCTACGACGAGGGGCGCCCGGCGCCGGCCCCGTGGTCGTCGCTGAGCGAGCCGGCCGCGGCGGTCCCGTTGGAGGCCCCGGTCGCCTCCGGCGCCACACCTCCTTCCGTGGAGGAGGCTAGACCGGCGCCCCAGACCGGTTCGGCAGGGCCCGCTGCACCAGCAGCGTGAGGCTGCCGGTGGTGATCAGGAGGGCGATGTTGACGGCGAGCACGAGGACCGCGCCGAGGGCCTTGTCGATCCCGCCGCCGCCGATCGCCACGCCGAGGTAGGCGGAGGCCGGGATCGTCGTCACCGAGATCGCCACGCCGACCGCGGCGGCGGCGCCGCTCTCGAAGGAGAGCATCGCCGCGACCCCGGCCGCCGCGGCCACCAGGGCGGTCGAATAATCGAGGTGGGCGAGGGTGTGGAGGCTCGACTGCTCGACCTGGAAGTCGGCGGGAAGGATGCCGGTCGCCTTGAGCAGGAACGAGAGCACCGCCGCGGTGGCGACGACCGCGACCATGCCGATGACCAGCGTCGCGAAGGCCCGCGCCGCCAGCTTCCGCCGCCCGGCGACGAGCCCGACGCAGGTGGCGCAGATGGGGAGGAGGTCGGGGCTGACCGCCATCGCGCCGACGATCAGGATGCCGCTGGAGACGATCACCCCGAGCGCCGCGATCACCGCGGCCACATTGATCAGCGCCAGGTAGCGGGCCAGCGGCCGCGAGTTGGCCCGCGCCTGTCCCATCACCTCGACCCAGGCGAACCCGTCGATGCCGCGCTCGCCGGTCAGGTGTCGTCGCTGCGGCGCGACCACCTCGACCCGGGTCAGCAGATAGTCGTCGACCGAGATCCCCATCGCGGCGATCGCCTCGACCAGCTGGTCGGCCGCCGCGGGCTCGACGTCGGCGACGAACACCGTCTGACCGGCGTCCGCCGATTCGTCCGGCTGGCGGACGACCCGCCGCACGCCTTCCAGCTCGCGCAGGAGGGAGGCGAAGGCTGGCTCTCGCCGGGCGTCGAGCGATGCGTGAAGCCGGAGCACGCGCTCATTCTGAGCGCGTGCCCGGCGTCATTCGCGATCAGCGGTGGAGTCAGCCGCTGAATTCGACGCCTGCGAACCCGATCTCTTCCGAAGCTTTCCCGGCCTTTACGCGGAAGCCGAGCGGGTCGAACCCTTCTTCCGGAGACAGGCTCTGTTCGATTGCATAGACCGTGAAAATGTACGATTCCGGCCCGGATTTTTTCGGGCAGAGTGACCATCCATTCGTGCCGTCGCCATTTCGACCGAGCACCGCACCTTCGGGCACTTCGCCTTCCTTGACGCTGGTCACGCTTGGATCAACTCTGGCCATCGCCCAGTTGAAGAACAGTTTTTCGCTTACCGGCTCGACGCTCACGGCGAAGATCACCAGTTCTTTCGTGCCTGGCGGAACATCCGTCCATGAGATTTCGGGGGAGACATTTTTCCCTTTGCAGGTGTTGTCGGTCCTCAGACCGTGCGGGACGGTCAAGATGATTTTGGCGGTTGGAACCTTTTCTTCCTGTTCCTTGGTTACGCCATTTTCCGACGGGCCTTCCGGCTCTTCCACAGGCGGATTCTTCTTTTCGGCAATCCCGCCGCCTCGTTCCGTCTGCGTACCTCCTTCAGTTTCTCCCCCGGCCTTTTCATTGGAGCCGCCTTCTGCATCCCCGTTGGCCGACTGACTGTTTTCCGCCGTCTGCGGGTCCGTGCTGCCCGCGGTGGCGGGTGCGGAGGAGGACGAACCCCCTCCGCACCCGGTCACCACGAGGGCGACGCAGACCGTCGCAGCCGCTAGCCAACCGAGAGAGCTTGTTCCCGGTGCCATTCGAAGCCTTCCGTCGGGAAGACGCCGTTCCATTCGATCGCCGTGGCGCCAACTTTCAATTTGGTGCCCGTCGTCGTAAACGTCGATGAGTTGAAGGTGGCGGTTTCGGTTTCGTTGCTGATCAAACCGCCGGCGGTCCCCTTGACCAGGATTTCGACTTCGCTTAGAGCACATTCGGCGCCCCCGTAGAGGATGCCGACTTCGACCCCTTCAACGATCAGATACTGGTTGCTCGAGATCGTCGTCAGGTGCGTCGGCCACGGCAGTTTCTTTGCCCCGATCGCTTCGACCGTGCATTTTCCACTGGCCGTATGGCATTCGAACAGCGGTAGTTCGGTGATGCTGCCTTTGCCGGTACCCGCGGCGTTTTCGATCTTCATGTTGTAGAGGAAATGTTCACAGGTGGTGGTCATTCCCGGGATCGTCAGGCTGCTGCTGATCGCAGCACCGACGATGTCTTCGGTTCCGGTCAGCGCCGTCCCGTTGAATTTCCACTGCGGTGCCGCCCCGGCGCTTGCCGAGAACACCGATCCCATTGCGACCAAGGCGAGCACGCCCGCCAGGATCACTCTCGTCATCTTGCTTCTCATGATCTGGTTCTCCTTGTCGACTCGCGGGTCAGTGGTTGTTGACCGAGGTCGTGGTCGCGAGGTAGCTGGTCGTTATGAGTTCTGACTTGTTTTTGCCGGCAGCGCTCGGCAGGCCGATCATCGAGTTGATAATCGGGTTCACGAGGAACGACAGGATTCCGCCGCACCCGCTAGCCGTCGGTGCCGACCAGTTGTTTTCCACCAGCTTCGAGTTTTTGATCTTCAGCAGCGTTTCTTCTTCGATGAATTCGGCTTCACCACCGAACCCTTTGATCGCTTCGGTGCCTTTCGGCGGGGTCGTCGTCCCGGTGGTCAGGTTCCAGATCAGCGGTGAGCTTTCGGAGCCGACGAAGCACTTGCTGCCGAGGAACGGATTTTCCAGGTGAACCTTCACCGGGAGCTTCAGCGCAACCCCTTCTTCAAGGGCGAGGTTGACTTCGTTGAGGACGATTTCGCTCGCGGGCTTCGCCAGTTCGAGCGTCGAGTTGACACCCGTCAGCGCGTTTTCGAAGAAGAACGCCGACAGCGCTTTCACCAACGGCGGTGATTTTTCCGGCGGCACGATGCCGAGCAATCCGCCCGGTACCGGCTGCGGGGTCTTCGAAAGGGTGATCCCGTTGGTGGCGGCGAAGAACGTCCGATTGCCGCCCGTGGCTTTCGAAAGGCCGCCCTGGATGGTGACCGGGTTGACGATCGGCACTTTCTTGGTGCCGAGCACGACTTCGCCGCCGGTGGTCACCGAGTTGATGCACTTGACAACGCCGGTGGTCGTCGACGGGCAGAAATTGAATTTCGCGAATTCGCCGGTGTGCGCCGAGGCGCTCGCGGCTTGAATTCCGGCCAGTGCCGTGACGCAGCAAAGCGCCATCAGCCATCTGGGCCGTGACTTGATCCTCATGACCTGCCTCCCTCTCCCCTGCACTCGGCCGGCGGTGGGACCCCCGGCCTCAGTTACCTGTTTACGGCCGCACGGAGACGCCGATCCCCCTGTCTCGCACGACCAATTATCGGGCGACTCTCGTGCAGGCCCGAGGGGCCGGTCAAGAATCCGGCCCGAATGTTTCTTATCTTTTTCCTGCTCCGACGGAGGCCGGGGGTCCAGCCCGGTCGCCGGTCAGCCGATCAGCTTCAGGACCTTGAAGCTTTTGGACCCGCGCGGGGTCTCGACCTCGACGGTCGCGCCGACGGCGGCGTCCATCAGCGCCTGGCCGATCGGCGACTCGGCGGAGAGCTTGCCTTCGGCGAGGTTGGCCTCGGTCGAGCCGACCAGGGTCCAGGTGACGGTCTCGCCTTTGGACTCGTCCGCGACTTCGGCGGTGCGGCCGAAGGCGAAGGTGTCGTCGCTCCCGTCGGAGGCCTCGACGACGACCGCGTTGCGAAGGCGTTCCTCGAGGCGCTTGATCCGCGTCTCCATCATCGCCTGGTCGTCTTTCGCCGTGTGGTACTCGGCGTTCTCCTTGAGGTCACCGAGCTCGCGGGCGACCCGGATGCGGTTGGCCATCTCCTGGCGGCGCGGGCCTTTCAGCTCGGCCAGCTCGGCTTTCAGTTCTTCGATGCCGGCGGCCGTGATCGGCTCGCCGCCGTTGCTCTGATTCGAGGGACTCATCCCGAAAGGTTGTCAAAAACAACCACGGAGCGGTCAGTCACCGCCGTTTTCTCCCAGCAACGCCGGGGCGAAGGTCTTCACCTTCGGGTCGGCCGCTTTCGCCAGCTGGGACAGTCCGAACAGTTCCTCGGTCGACCGCAGCAGGGCGTAAGGGTCGTAGGGAGCGGAGTCGGTGCCGCCGGCGGTGGCGAACTGAGAGACCAGCAGGGCACCGGTCTTCAACGGCTTGGTCGGTGCCGGCGGCGCAGGCACTCCTTCGACCGGCGGTTCCGCCGGGTTGACCCCGCCGAAGGTGACGACCAAGAGGCCGTCTTTCTTGAAGGCGGGCGATTCGACGATCTCCGGCACCACTTCTTCGAGCCAAGCGTCGGCGGCCGCGGCACCCGTCGGCGTGCCTTCCGGGCACTGCCCGGCGACCCCGGCCGAGCAGAGGTCCGGCGCGATGTAGGAGACGTTCGCCGTCTTCGCTTCGCTCATCAGGTCTTTCTTCAACTCGGTGATCGGCACGTCGTTGGTCGCGCAGGCGCCGAGGTCGAGCAGGGAGTGGAAGTGGGCGAAGGGGTTGAGCTGCGCGGAGTAGCCGCCGGTCACCGACGTTTCCGGTTCGGTCGCCGGGTAGACGCAGTTTTCGGGTTCGCCGGTGGTCGGGCTCACCATCCCTTCCATGTAGGCGCGCCAGCTGAAGCCCGCCGCTTCGAGCTGGTCGCCGAGGGTCTGGGTTTCGACCGGGTAGGCGCACCCTTCGCCGGTGACGATCCCGGCCTTGGTGACGGTCGAGGTGGTCGGGAAGGATTCGAAGACCGGGCAGCCTTCCCTCGTCGCCTTGTTGGGCGGCTGCCCGCTGATCGCGGCGAGCCCATTCGGCGTCGTCGCCCGATCGAGCACTTCGTAGTTGCCGAGCAGCGTCCCCTGGGGACGGAGCGTGCCGCTCAGGTATGGCATCGCGCTCGCCTTGCCGAAGCTCGGCTGGTAGCCGGAGCTGACCAGCGAGACGATGAAGACGTGCTTGACCCGACCCGCTTCCGTGGCGGGCGGTGGCGGGGACGTTTCGGCTTCTTCGGTCGGTTCTTCTTCCGGGGTCGGTTCCGGTTCGGGTCCCGGCGCCGTTTCTTCCGGGACGAAGGTCGGTTCGGGCTCCGGGGTGGGGGTGACACTCGGTTCCGGCGCCGGCGTCGCTTCGTGGCCGATCGCCTCTGCCGGTTCTTCGGCTTCCGGTTCCGCCGCCGGTTCGATCGCCGCGACCGGGGTATGGTCGGCGGCGAGGCTATGGCCGAGGATCGAGGCGAGCGGACTCGCTTCCGGTTGGTTGGTCGCCGCCGCGGCGACGATCGCCGAGGTCGCCACCACCGAGGAGGCGACGAGGAGCCCGAAGCGTTTGCCGGTCAGCGTCGCCGCTGCGGCGATCGCCGCCCGCAGCCGCTCCCGGACCCAGCCGCTCACGCGCCCGCCTCGGTCGGGACCAGCGGCGTCCCGCACTGGGCGCAGAACCTCACCGCATGGCCATATGGGGCACCGCAACCCGGGCAGAGCCCGGCGGCGTCGGCGCGCTCGAGTTCGAGCACCCGCTCGACCGCCAAGAGCTCGGCGTCGACCCGCTGCAGCTCGGCCGCCTTGCGGGTGAGCACGTCGAGTCGCACGTGGTCACGGATCGCCATCTCGTAGAAGGCGCCGCCGAGGTCGGCCTGCATGACGGTGAACTTCTCCAGCAGGCGGTCGCGCTGGGCGATCAGCTCGGCGCTTTCCTCTTCGCGCTGCTCGACCTCTTTGGCCGCCTCCTCGGCGGTCTGTTTCGGCGGCGGCGCCTTGTCGGAGCGACGGCGACCAGGGATCGGAAAGCGGGGAGGACCTACCGGAGGCGCCACGGACTTCTTTGCGGCCCCGTTTGAGGTTGCGGGCACGCCCGGCGGCGGAGGCGGCACGGGTACGGCGGGCGGCGCCGTCGGGGGCGGCGTGGTGGGCGGGGGCGGTAGTTTCGCCGTCTGCGAGTTCGACTGGTCGCTCACGGTTCGACCCCCGGCGTCGAGGATTCTTCGGACCCGGTGCCTTCGCCGCCGACGACCGTCACGTCGGGCAGGTTCTGCTGGGCCTTGATGTAGTTTTCGCCCGTCTGTTCGGGGTTTTCTTCGACCAGTTTGGTGTCCGCTTCTTCGGTTTCCTTGGTCGGTTTGTAGCCCGTCACCTGGTGCACGGTGCCGTTCTTGGTCTTGTTCAGCACCTTGCCGTGGCTGACTTCTTCGGCTTTCTTGGCATTCGTTTTCGCCGACCCTTTCTTGTCTTTGCCGGCACCTTTCGCGCCTTTTTCGTTGGCTTTCGTCGTCGGGGTTTCTTCATCGACCGGTGCCGCCGCCAACTGCTGCTGTTCGGCCTGGTGCAGCGCTTTCAGCAGCGCCTCTTCGTTGGAGTCGCCGGACCCGCCGCTGCGCCCGATCACGACGCCGAGCGCCACCGCGATCGGCAGCAGCGCGAAGAACCCGACCGCCGCCGCACGGCTGCCCCCGCCCACCGGCTTCGCCTGCGATTTGGTCAGCGGACGGCGCGATTTTTTGCTCATCGCGGCGAAGTAGCGCGAGGCCGGGTTCGAACCGTTGCCGCGCCGCGCCGCACATTCGACGCAGTAGCGCTGCTGGGGATCCATCGGCGCCCCGCACTCTTCGCAGGGCTCGAGCCCCTGCGGTTTGGCCAGCGGGCTCTCGTCGCTCACTTCTTCCCCTTCTGCTTGTCGTGATGCTTGTGGTGCTTGGCCTTGGCCTTCTGCTTCGCGGCCTGGCGTTCGGCCCGCGCTTCCAGGATGCGTTCGGACTTCGCCTTCTGCGCCTCCGCCTTTTCCTGCGTGGTCGAGCAGCCTCCGGCGCCCGCGCCGAGCAGGCAGATGCAAGCCGCGACCGCCAAGGTGTCCCTAGCCGAACGCACCGCTGACGTACTCCCGCGTCCGCTCCTGGGCGGGCGAGTTGAAGAGCCGGGTGGCGCTGTTGTACTCGACCAGGTCGCCCAGGTACATGAAGGCGACGTGGTCGGCGATCCGGTAGGCCTGCTGCAGGTTGTGGGTGACGATCACGACGGCGACGTCGTCGCGCAGTTTCACGATCAGGTCCTCGATCACCGCCGTCGACTGCGGGTCGAGCGCCGAGCAGGGCTCGTCCAGCAGCAGCACCTCCGGCTCGGCGGCCAGCGCCCGGGCGATGCAGAGCCGCTGCTGCTGGCCGCCGGAGAGCTTCAGCGCCGGGTGCTTGAGGTTGTCCTTGACCTCCTCGAAGAGGCCCGCCCGCTGCAGCGCCGAGTGCACCTGCGGCGCCAGCGTCTTCTTTTTCACCCGCCGCGAGCCCTGCTCGCGCAGCACGTAGGCGATGTTGTCGAAGACGCTCATCGGGAACGGGTTCGGTTGCTGGAAGACCATCGTCACCCGGCGCCGCAGCAGGGTCGGCTCGATCAGCCGGATGTCGACGTCGTCGAGGCGGATCGAGCCGCTCAGCTTCGCCGCCGCGGTCAGCTCGGTGAGCCGGTTGAGCGAGCGCAGGAGGGTCGTCTTGCCGCACCCCGACGGGCCGATCAGCGACAGCACCTCGCCCTGGCGGATCGGCAGCGAGACGCTTTTCACCGCTTCTTTGGACCCGTAGTGGATCGAGACGTCGTCGACCTCCATCCGCCGGATGGAGAACTGCGGCGCCGCGATCGAGCGTTTGGCGGCGACGAAGTTCGTCGCCGTTTGCGGCGCGGCCTCCCGGGCCGGGGTCGGGTCCTGCGGGTCGAGCCGCCGGATCGGCGGCGGGGCGCTCAGTGACTCCACGTTCCAACTCTCCTTGCGCGGCGGTGGACGGCGTCGGCGGCGGCGTTCAGGCCGAGCACCATCAGCAGCAGGACGAAAGCCGCCGCGTAGGCTTTCTGCGGCTGGTTGAGGTTCCCGGTGGGGGACGCCTCGAAGACGAAGTTGGTGAGCGTGGTGCCCGCCCCGCGCAGGTAGTCGAGCGGGAACGGCGCCCCTTCGACCGGGGCGAAGTTCTGGGTCGCGCCAAGCAGCACGACGATGATCGCGGTGTCGCCGATGATCCGGCCGAGGCCGAGGATCATCCCGGTCGCCACCTGCGGCCGGGCGGTGGGGAGGAGGATGCGGCGCACCGTCGCCGCCTTCGTCTTGCCGACCGCGTAGGAGGCCTCGCGCACGTGGCGGGGGATCGATTCGAGGCCCTGGCGGGTCGAGGCGACGACCAGCGGCAGCGCGACCAGCGAGAGCATCGCCGCGGCGGCGAAGAAGGAGCGGCCGAAGACGACGCCTTCGGTGGAGCGGCTGAAGAAGCCGAGCGCGGTGCTGGAGAAGATCACCGTGCCGAAGAGGGCGAGGACGATCGAGGGGATGCCGGCGATCGCCTCGATCGTCAGCTCCGTGATCCGGGCGAGCGGCGCCGGGCGCCCGTACTCGACCAGCCAGACCGCGATCGCGATCCCGGCGGGCAGCGCCAGCGCGATCCCCATCGTGGCGACGATCAGGGTCCCGAAGAGGGCGTCGGAGAAGCCGCCGGTTTCGGTTTCCGAGAAGCCGGTCGCCGCCGGGGTGACCAGCATCGAGGGCTTCAGGAACTTGATCCCCTGGAGGAAGAGGTAGACGATGATCGCCACCGCGATCGCGCAGAAGAGCAGGCCGAGGGCCCAGCAGAAGGCGAGCCCGAGCCGGTCGAGGAGGCTCCAGGTGGCGCTGCCCTCGACTGCCTTGGTCGGCGTCTTGCCCTCCGGCGGAGGAGCCTGCGGCGGCGGTGGCGTGGCGACCGAGGACTCCATCAGGCGCTCCCGTATTTGCGCATCGCCCGCCGCGCCAGCCAGCCCGCGAGCGAGCACATCGCGGCGGAGAAGAGGAGGACGGTGGCGATCGCGAAGAGGGTCGCGTTCGCCGGCTTGGAGCTCAGCTGGTCGACGTTCTTGACGATCGTCGGGGCGAGCGGCCGCGAGGGCTCGTAGATGAAGATCAGCCCGTCGGCCGGGTTCGGCGCCCAGCCGCTCGAGCCGGAGATCATCGCCAGCATCACCGACTCGCCGATCGCCCGGGCGACCGCCAGCACGGTGCCCGCGACGATCGCTGGACGCGCCGCCCGCACGGCGATCTTCCAGGTCGTGCGCCAGCGGTTGACCCCGAGCGCCAGCGACCCCTCGATCCAGCCCGGTTTGACCGCGCGCAGGCCGTCGCTGAAGATCGAGACCATCAGCGGCGCGATCATCACGGTCAGGATCAGCACCGCGGCGAGCAGGCTGTAGCCGGTCAGCGAGATGATCCCGGCGACCGAGGACTTCTGGCCCTCGGTGATCAGGTGGTTGCCGATGAACGGCACCAACACCAACACCCCCAGCAGGCCGTAGATGACCGACGGCACGCTGGCCAGGAACCGCACTACCGGCTGCAGGATGTTCGACATCCAGGTGGGGGCGAACTCGACGATGAAGACGGAGATGAAGAGCGCCGAGACGAGGCCGCAGAAGACGGCGCCGCCGGTGATCAGGATCGTCGACCAGATCAGCGGCCAGGCGTGGAATTCCCACACGTAGCCGAGGCCGTTCTGTCCCGACAGTGAGATTTCGTTCAGCTGGTCGTCGACGTTGCCGCCGGGCCCGAACCAGGCGAGCCCGTTATGGGCAAAGGAGGGCCAGCCGCGGAGGAAGACGACGACGATCAGCGCCAGCAGCAGGCCGACGATGAAGATGACCAGCGCGCCGAGCATCCGCTCGACGCGCTGGTCCGACCACTTCGGGCCGTACTCGGGTTGGAGCTGTTCTTCCAACCCCGACCCTTACTACTTCTTGTTGAACGCGGCGACGCCGCCGGCTTTGTTGATCACTTCACCGGCGATCGGGCTGGTCCGCGCCCAGTCGACGAATTTCTGCACCGCCGGCGACGGGTTGGCCGTCGGCAGGACGATGAAGATGTACCGCGACAGCGGGTACTTCAGCGGTTCGACACTGATCTTGCTCGCTTCGCATTTGACGCCGTTGACCTTCACCGGCTTCAGACCCTTTTTCTGCCAGGCGAGACCGGCGTAGCCGATCGCGTTCGGGTCCTGCTTGACCGCGTTGACGACGAGGCCGTCGGCGGTCAGCGCGTTGACGTTGGAGGCCGGTGGTTCGTTGCCCAGCACCGACTGGAGGAAGAAGTTGTAGGTCCCTCCGTTGGTGTCACGTCCGACCGGGTCGATCGTCGTTTCCAGACCGGAGCCAGGAACCTGGTTCCAGTTGGTGAGGATGCCCCGGTAGATGTCGTGGAGCGACTGGGTGCTGATGTTGGTCAGCTTGTTCTTCGGGTTGACGTCGATGCACAGACCGTCGAGGTACAGCTTGATGTAGGTGGTCCCGGCATCGCTGGGGAGCGGGGTGCGGGCCTGACCGGCGAACTGGCTGGTCCCGTTCTGTACGTCTTTGATCCCGGCGTTGCCGCCGTCCGCCGTGTACACGAACTTGATCTTCGGATTGACCTGCTTCGTGTAGGTGGCGAAGAGAGCCTGCAGCACTGGCTGCGCGGCCACGGAGCCCGACCCGATCAGGGTCTGAGCGCCGGCCGACGCCGGCACGGCCAGGCCCAGGAGGGCCAGCGCCGTAATGGCGAGGGTCTTGATTCTCATTCGCGTGATTCCTCTCTTGCCGGGTTAGGAGCGATTTCTTGACCAACTTGGTCGCCTTACGCTATCACTTTATGTAGTTTATTGACGAGCATTGTCAAGAAAGGCCGCCCGGCACGGCCACGAAAGCGAGGAACAAGTTGTTGAAGAAGAGGCTGTCAACCCCTCGAGCGGCGACCGTCATCGTGCTGGCGGCCGTGGTCGCCCTCTCGGTGACGGTGGCACCGTCGATCGCCGCGTCGTTCCTGACGCCGCAAGCCGCGCAGAAGAAATTCGTCACCAACCAGAAAGCCGCGAAGACCTACGTCACCAAGGCACAGGCCAACGCCAAGGCGGCCAACTACCTGACCAAGAAAGCCGCCGCCAACACCTACATGGCGAAAAAAACGGCCGCGCTGCCGCCGGTCGTCGGCATCGCCGCCGGCACCACCTTGTTCTCGGCCAACGCGACGACGGCGGGTTACATTCCCACCGCGTTCACCTCGTTCGCCACCAAGGCCCTCGCCAGCTCGACGGTGATCACCTTCTCGGGGACGGCCAGCTGCACCAACGGCTCGACCACGAAAGCGCCGACGTCCGACCAGGCCTGCCCGGTGCAGATCCTCGTCGACGGTCAGAGCACGGGCAAAGTCAACTTCGCCCCGGCGACCCTGGAAGGCGCGTCGGCGACCAAACCGGCCGCGGCCCTCGTCCACACGATCTCGCAGACGACCGTGCTGGGCAAAGGCGGGCACACGGTCGCGATCCAGTACGCGGGCGCTTCGGGCCTGAACTTCCAGCTCAAATCCTGGAGCCTCTCGGTCCAGGCCTACCCGCAGCCGGAAGAACTCGAAGAAGAAACGACGCCAACGAAGAGCTCGGGCGGCAAATAGCTCGGCCGCACGAGAAAAGGGCCGCGCCCCGGATGGGAGCGCGGCCCTTTTTTACTTCCTGGGGGATCGGCCGATCAGCGGCCGGGGCGGGGGAGGTTCTCGCCGAGTACAAGGCGGGCGCGGTGGAAGATCGCGTCGTCGACGTTGCCCTGCGAATCGTCTCGGTTGGCGGAGCGGGTGGTCCGGTTTTGGCCGGTTCCCGCCGGAGCTTCGTCGCGGATCAACCCTGCGATCCGACCCCGAGAGGTGAAGGTGGTGCGTGAGACCTTCTTGCCCATCTCTGCTGCGCTCCTTTCCGTAGTTTCTTGAGCGACTAAATCAAGATACTACCACGATGGAGATTCGACCGATGGACTTTCCTATCACCGCCGGCCCCGCAAATCCGGCCCCCCGGAGCGGCGTTCGCAGTTCTCCCCGCAATGCGGGGATAAGTGCGAACGCCAGGGGCCGCGCCGGGTGCGTTCGCAGTTCTCCGCGGATAGTGCGGCTATGTGCGAACTCACCGGGTCGAGGCGGTGGCGGGAATTCGAGCGCGACGCCGCCGGATCGGACACAATCCCGTCACAAGCGGCGAATTGGGCGGGGCGCCACCCGGCAAAGCGCACCCCGCCCGTCGCCTCTTCAAGCGGCTGCGGAGACCTCCGCATCGCCTCCGTCCGTGGGTCCGTGGGGAGTCGAGGCCCCACGGGTGTCGGACGGTGACGAACCGTTGAAGCTTTTTGCGTGGACCGGGCGCAGGTAGGCGATCTGGCCCTCCCGCAGCTCGAGGCGTTGGGCTTCGCCGCGCGTCAGCTGCGCCCACACCTCGGTTCCGTCGCCGAGCACCAGCTCGACCCGGATCTCGAACCCGAGCGCGACGATCCGCTGGACCATCGCCTCCTCGGTGTTCTCGTCGCGGTCGCGCACGACCTCGATGTCATGCGGCCGCACGAAGGCGTCGCCGAGCCGGTTCACCTCGCCGACGAAGCTCATCACGAACTCGTTGGCGGGCTTGTCGTAGAGGTCGTCGGCGCTGCCCGACTGCTCGACCCGGCCCTGGTTCATCACCACGAGCTGGCCGGCGACGTCCATCGCCTCCTCCTGGTCGTGGGTGACGAAGATCGTCGTCACGTTCATCTCCTCGTGGAGATTGCGCAGCCAGGTGCGCAGGTCCTTGCGGACCTTTGCGTCGAGCGCGCCGAACGGCTCGTCGAGCAGCAGCACCTGCGGCTGGACTGCCAGCGCCCGGGCCAGCGCCATCCGCTGCCGCTGCCCGCCGGACAGCTGCGACGGATAGCGATCGGCAAGCCCCGGCAGCTGCACCAGGTTCAGCAGCTCGTCGACCCGCTCACGGATCTTGTCCTTCTTCCACTTGCGGATCTTCAGCCCGAAACCGACGTTCTCGTAGACGGTCATGTGCTTGAAGGCGGCGTAGTGCTGGAAGACGAAGCCGACTTCGCGCTTCTGGGTCGGCTTCTTCGACACGTCCTCGCCGTCGATCAGGACGCGCCCCGTGTCGAGCGTCTCCAGGCCGGCGATCGCCCGCAGGAGCGTCGACTTGCCGCTGCCAGAGGGCCCGAGCAGCGCGGTCAGCGAGCCGTCCGGGACATCGATCGTTACGTCGTCAAGCGCCTGAAAGTCCCCGAAGCTCTTGTTTGCTCCCTCGACTGAGATTCCCATCAGGACGCCTCCTTTCGTTTGAGCAGGTTCATCGCCGTCAGCACCACCAAGGCGAGGAGTGCCAACAGCACGGCAGCTCCGAAGGCGCCCGGGAGGTTGAAGTTCTCGTAGTTCTTCTCGACGAAGAGGGGCAGCGTCTGGGTTTCCCCGGAGATGTTTCCGGAGACGACCGAGACGGCGCCGAACTCGCCGAGCACGCGGGCGGTGCAGAGGACGACGCCGTAGGCGACGCCCCAGCGGATCGCGGGCAAGGTGACCCGCCAGAAGGTCTGCCAACCGTTGGCGCCGAGCGTCTCCGCCGCCTGCTCCTGTTCGGTGCCGATCTCCTGCAGCACCGGCACGGTCTCGCGGACCACGAAGGGGACCGAGACGAAGACGCAGGCGAGGACGATGCCCGGGGTCGAGAAGAGGACCTTGATCCCGGCTTCGGCGAGCCCCGGTTCGAACCAGCCCTGTTTGCCGTAGAGGAGAAAGAGGGAGAGGCCGATGACCACCGGGCTGATCGCGAACGGGAGGTTGATCACCGCGTCGATCAGCCAGTTGCCCTTCCACTTGTGGCGGACCAGGAGCAGCGAGCAGATGACCCCGAAAACCGTGTTCAGCGGCACCGCGATCGCCACCGTCAGCAAGGTCAGCTTGAGCGCGTGCAGGCCGTCGCCGGAGGTGATCGCTTCGAACGGCGGCGCGATCCCGTCTTCGAACGTTTTGTAGAAGAGCAGGATCAGCGGCGCGACCAGGAGCACGGCGAGGTAGCCGAGCCCGAGGAAGCGCAGGCCCCAGCGGCTGGAGGTCGAGCCGTTGACGGAGTTATTCATCTTGGTCGTCCCCCCGCTCGCGATGGGGTGGGTGGGTGCCGGGGGCGCCGATGTCGAGATCGTCGGCGCCGGCATCGAGCGTCTCCATGCCGCCGTCGGCGACCGGCATCGTCAGGCCGACGCCCGCCCCGGCGCCCAGGGCGCGTTCGTGGCGGGAGCCCCAGCGCTGGATCAGGGTGATTATCAGCAGGCAGGCGAGCGCCATCAGCAGCAGCACGATCGAGATCGCCGCGGCCCCGCTTTCGTTGCCGGTTTCGATCTGCTGGCCGATCAGGATCGAGGCGACGGTGGTGTCCTTCCTGCCGCCGGCGAAGATCAGCACCGAGCCGTACTCGCCGAGTGCCCGGGCGAACGCCAGGGCGACACCGGCGGCGAGGCCGGGCAGGAGGTTGGGGAAGATGATGCGGCGGAAGACGGTGGCGCCGCCGGCGCCGAGCGAGGTCGCCGCCTCCTCCATGTCGCGGTCCATCTCGATCAGGAGCGGCTGCACCGCGCGGACGACGAAGGGAAGGGTGACGAAGCAGAGGGCGACGACGATCGCCGTGCGGGTCAGCGCGAGGTCGACCCCGACTGGTGAGTTCTTGCCCCAGAGCTGGATCAGGATGAGGCTGGCGACGATCGTCGGCAGGGCGAAGGGCAGGTCGATGATCGCGTTGACGATCGACTTGCCGGGGAAGTTGTCACGGACGAGGAGCCAGGCGACGATCGTGCCGAAGACGGCGTTGATCGCGACCACGATCAGCGAGCAGACGAGGATCAGCTCGAGTGCCGCCACCGCCTGGGGGGAGCTGACCTGGCTCCAGAAGTGGCCGATCCCTTCGCTGAGCGATTTGTCGAGCAGCGCCGCCAGGGGCAGCAGCACGACGATGCTCAGCCAGAGGACGACCAGGCCGCGGCCGAGGCCCGCGCCGACCCCGGGCAGGCGCAGATGCCTGGCCCGGGGCGGTGCGACTGGTGACTCTGCGGCGTGGGCCTCCATGGTTCAGCCGGAGGTGGAGACGCCCAGGTCTTCCTCGATCTTGGCGACCGAGCCTTCTTCTTCGTCAAAGAATTCGTCCTTGACTTTGGCCCAGCCTCCGAATTTCGAGATCTGGAAGAGGCCTTTTTCGGGTTCCGGGAACTCTTTCGGGTCGACCAGTTTTTTGACCACCGGCCGGTAGCCGTTTTCGGCCCACAGTTCCTGGCCTTCGTCCGACCACATCCACTTGAGGAAGTCTTCGGCCTGGGGCTCAGGGGCTTCCTTGGTGACCGCGATCGGCGTTTCGATCTCGATCGTGTACGGCGGGATGACGTATTCGACTTCTTCGCCTTCGTTTTCCGCCTTGATCGCTTCGTTCTCGTAGGTGAGGAGCACGTTGCCCTCGCCTTCTTTGAAGGCGTTGAAGGCGTCGCGACCGCTGCCCGGCTGGGCCTGGGTCTTTTCGAGCACCGTCTTCACCGCTTCCAGCGCTTCTTCTTCGGAGGCGCCTTCTTCGATCGCCGAGCCGTAGACGGCCATGATGTTCCAGCGGGCCGAGCCGGAGCTGAACGGGTTCGGCGTGATCACTTCGGCTTCTTCGTTTTCCTCCAGGTCCTTGAAGGATTTGATGCCGAGGGGGTTGCCTTTTTCGACCAGGATCACGACGAGCGAGGTCGTGGCGATCCCTTCGTTGGGCTGTTTGTTCCAGTCTTTGGAGACGATTTCGCCTTCTTCGACCAGTCGTTCCATGTCGCTGCCGGTGGAGAAATGGACCACCGACGCCGGCTGGCCGGCCGCGACCGCGCGACTCTGGTCACCGGAGGCGCCGAACGAATTGCTGAAGCTGACCCCATTGCCCTGCGGGGTTTTCTCGAAGGCCGGCTCCAGGGTTTCGGTGTAGACCGATTCCGGGGTGGAGTAGCCGACGACGCTGAGCTTGGCGCCTCCCGAGGAGCCTCCGCTCGAATCTTCCGATCCGCCTCCGGTCGTATCGGAGCTTCCATCGCCACCGCAGCCGGCGACGACGAGGGCGATCAGCAGGGTGAACAGGGCGGCCAACAGGCCGGCCGTCACGCCGCGCCGCCGGGTGGTGCGAGCGTTCCGCATCAATGTTCCTTCCTTTTTCGACTAACTAACTAATAAATGGAAGGGCAGGACCGTAGCACAAAGTCGAGCGACAAAGTAGGGAAACGCGATCGGGTGGGAGGTCTTCCCTTTCGCAGGGCGATTTGCGGGGTGGGGGGAGGGAGCAGGGGTTGGGGGCGGGGGGAAGGGACGACCAAGGGACGCGGCCATCTCGGGAGGCGACCCGGGCAGGCTGAGGCCGCCTCCGAGATGGCCGGGTCTGT
>DATEDJ010000012.1:0-3728 GCA_035281725.1 Solirubrobacterales bacterium | reverse complement strand
TCGGCAGGCCGTGGCGGGCAAGGATCTCCTTCACCTCGGCGCGCAGGTCCCCGGCGTCGGAGAGCCGGAGCGCCGCCAAGAGTCCCAGGCCGACCGCCTCGCCGTGGCGGTAGGCGGTGTAGCCGGTAGCCGACTCGATCGCGTGGCCGACCGTGTGGCCGAGGTTGAGGACGTTGCGGAGGCCGAGGTCGAGCTCGTCGGCGGCGACGATCGCACACTTGTAGCGGGCGCAGGCGAAGACGACGTCATCGAGCTCGGCGGGGACGATCTGCTCGATCGCCCGCACCCGCTCCCAGAGCGAGCCACCGGCGAGGAGGCCGGTCTTCAGCACCTCGACGAAGCCGGCGGCGAGCTCGTCCGGAGGCAGCGTCGCCAGCGCCTCGGTGTCCGCGATCACCGCAACGGGCTGCTGGAAGGCGCCCGCGTAGTTCTTGCCCTCGGGGAGGTCGACGCCGACCTTGCCGCCGTAGGCGGAGTCGACCTGGGAGACGAGCGTGGTCGGCACCTGCACCACCGGGACGCCGCGCTGGTAGAGATGGGCGACGAGCCCGGCGAGATCGCCGACCACGCCGCCGCCGAGCGCGACCAGGTGGTCTTCGCGGGTCATCCCTTCGCGGGCCAGGGCGCGCAGCGCCTTCTCGGTGTTGGAGAGGGTCTTCGCCGTCTCCCCCGCTTCGAGTTCGCAGACCGCGACGAACGGCACCAGGCGCTCCAGGTAGAGCGGGCTGACAGAGCGATCGCTGACGACGAAGCGGCGGCTCTCCAGCGGCCACCAGCCGCAGTCGATCAGGCCGCGGCCTACCAGCACGGGGTACTCGCCGCCGGGGGCGCTCGCCCAGAGCATCTTCGTCCCGGCGGGCAGCTCCTGCAACTGGCGCAGCATCGGCAGGGCGCGGCGGACGATCGACCGGTCGCCCATCGGCACCACCGCGTCGGCGAGCTGTTCGTAGAGCGGCAAGCGGGTGGCGAGCAGGGTGCCGACCGACTCGGGGTCGCTCGCCAGCGGGCGGTCCGAATGGGCGATGCGGCGCCAGGCCTCGGCCGCGTCGACCTGCAGCCAGACGACCGTGTGGCGGGCCATCGCCGCGCGGATCCGCGGCGAGAGCACGCTCCCCCCGCCGAGCGCGATCGCCCCGCCGTCGTCGGCGTTCTCCAGCAGCGAGCCGACCACTTCGGCCTCGCGCTCGCGGAAGCCCTCCTCGCCGTGGCGCTCGAACGCCTCCGGGATGGTCGAGCCGAACGAGGCTTCCATCAGCTCGTCGATCTCGATCGTCGGCAGCCCTTCGGCGCGGGCCGCCGCCAGCGCGGTCGACTTGCCCGCGCCCATGAAGCCGACGAAGACGAGTGACGGCTTCACTTCACCGCGCGTCGATCCGCGCCTTGTAGGCGTCGATCGCGGCGCGCACGTCATCGATGTGGTCACCGCCGAACTTCTCCCGGTAGGCGCGGGCCAGCGTCAGGCAGACCATCGCCTCGGCGACCACGGCGGCGGCCGGGACGACGGTCGAGTCGGTCCGCTCGCGCAGCGCCTGGGCGGGCGCGTGGGTCTCGGTGTCGACCGAGCGCAGCGGTTTGGTCAAGGTGGAGATCGGCTTGATCGCGGCGCGCACGGAGAGCGGCTGGCCGTTGGTCATCCCGCCCTCCAGGCCCCCGGCGCGGTTGGTTTCGCGGAAGTAGCCCTGCGCCTCCGACCAGAAGATCTCGTCGTGGGCTTCCGAGCCGGGGCGGGTCGCCACGTCCCAGGCTTCGCCGATCGAGACCCCCTTGATCGACTGGATCGAGCAGACCGCCTGGGCGAGGCGGCCGTCGAGGCGGTCTTCCCAGGAGACGTGCGAGCCGAGCCCGGGGACGAGCCCGAAGGCGATCACCTCGAAGGTGCCGCCGAGGCTCTCGTTGGCCTTGCGCAGCCGGTTGATCTCCTCGACCATCGCCTTCGAGGCGTCCTTGTCGAGGGTGCGGACCGGGTCGTCGTCGACGCCGGCGAAGTCGGCCGGGACCAGCGTGTCGCGCTCCTCCGCGGTGACCGAGGCGATCCGGGTGACGTGGCTGTGGACCTCGACCCCGAGCGCGGTGAGGAAGCCGCGGGCGACCGAGCCGGCGGCGACGCGGGCGGCGGTCTCGCGGGCGCTCGCCCGCTCGAGGATGTTGCGGATGTCGGAGTGGCCGTACTTCTGCGCCCCGACCAGGTCGGCGTGGCCGGGCCGCGGCAGGTGGACTTCTTCGGGCTCGAAGTCCTCCACCGGCCAAGGGTTCATCCGGTCTTCCCAGTTCTTGTAGTCGCGGTTGGCGACCAGCAGGGCGATCGGGCTGCCGAGCGTGCGGCCGTGGCGGACGCCGGAGCGCACCTCGACCGTGTCGGTCTCGATCCGCATGCGCCCGCCGCGCCCGTGGCCGAGCTGGCGGCGGGCCATGTCGCGGTCCAGAGCCTCGCGGTCGAGCTGAAGCCCGGCCGGCATGCCCTCGACGATCGCCGTAAGGCCGGGGCCGTGGGACTCCCCGGCGGTGGTGAAGCGGAAGGCGGTCATGAGCGCCACAGGCTATCGGCGCGAGGTGCTGTGGCGGACGGCGGCGCTGGATGGTTGGCCCGGGAAGGGATCCGGGAAGGGATCCGGGAAGGGTTTGGGCCAGGGCGGCCGAGGACGGCGGGCCCGGGCGTCTCGGAGGCGGCCCGGGCAGGCTGTGGCCGCCTCCGAGACGCCCGGGACGGAAGGTCTTCGGGAGGAACCTTCACCGGGATGGGAGGCCTGTCACGGAGATGCCACCTCCCTTAACGGTCAGAAAACTGCGTGGTTAGAAATCCGTCCTATAGGCGGATAAGTAACCGCGCAGATCTCTGACCGTTCGAATAGGAGGACGGTCCGTGACGTTCCCGGCGCCTTCGTCACGAGACCTCTCCCGATCCCGCACCGGCCCCCGCACCCTCGCCTCACCCCACAGACGCGGCCATCTCGGCGGCGGCCTCAGCCCGCCCGCGCCGCCGCCGAGATGGCCGCGTCCCTTCACGACCGAGCAGGGCGTCGTGTGATCAACCATCTAGTGCCGGATCGCGGCGCGCATCGCCTTGAGGGAGGGCTCCTCCCCGGTCCAGATCCGCAGCGAGAGCGCGCCTTGCTGGACGAGCATCTCCAGCCCGTCGACGACCGTCGCCCCGGCCGCCGCGGCGGCCGCTAGCAGCGGGCTCGGCTCGTCGCCGTAGACCATGTCGACGACTACCTGGCCGGGGGCGAATGAATCGGCGGCGAGCGGCAGGTGCTCGAACGGGTCCTCGCCCCGGAGACCGACCGCGGTGGTGTTGACGATCAGCGCGTAGTCGGCGGGATCGGGGTCGGTGACCGCCTGAGCCACCAACTCGGCCGCGACCCCCTCGCCGCGCTCCGCGGTCCGGTTCCAGACATCGACATCGAAGGGGGCGATGTGGACTGGGGCGGATCCGTCGACCATCGGCGATCCCTCACCGCCGTTGGCGAGCGCCCAGATCGCAGCCCGGGCCGCGCCGCCGGCACCCAGCACCAGCGCCCGCCGAGCGCGCCGAGGCGGTCGCCGCAGAGCTTGGGGCCCGCGCGGTCGCCGCGCCCGACCCGGCCAATTACGCGCTGATCGTCAACACCACCGCGGTCGGGCTGGCGGGCGAGGACACCTTCGAGGCGCTGCCGCTCACGCCCGACTCCTTCACCGCGGAGCAGACGGTCCTCGACATGGTCTACACCGAGGAGCCGAGCGCGCTGCTC
>DATEDJ010000011.1:0-12642 GCA_035281725.1 Solirubrobacterales bacterium | reverse complement strand
TCGACGAAGTGGATCGGCGAGCGCTCGCGGTAGAGGTCGGCGCGTTCCGGATAGGGCCCGATCAGCCCGTCGAGGTAGCGGGCCTCGAACTTGTGGGTGTCGCGGGCGAGCGTCTCGGTGTCGGCGACGCCGTAGTAGCTGGCCCCGGCGGCGAACTCGTCGTGGAAGACCAGCGCGCAGAGGGTGGTGTAGCCGCCCGCCGAGCCGCCGCGGATCGCCAGCCGCGCGCCGTCGACCTCGCCGCTCGCCGCGAGGAAGGTCGCCGCGGCGACGCAGTCCTCGGCGTCGACGACGCCCCAGGTGCCTTTCAGCTTCTCGCGGTAGGCGCGCCCGTAGCCGGTCGAGCCGCGGTAGTTGACGTCGACGACGCCGAAGCCGCGGCTGGTCCAGAAGAGGAACTCGCGGTCGAGCGCCGGCGTCTCGTGGGAGGTCGGGCCGCCGTGGCTGACCACAATTAATGGCGGGAGTTCGTCCTCGGGCCCGACGAAGTCGGCGTTGGCGGGTGGGTAGTAGAAGGCGTGCGCGGTGTCGCCGTCGCCCATCGACGTCGGGAGCTCGATCGCCTGCGGGGTCGAGACGAGCCCCGGCGCGACGGTCTCCTCGGAGGCGGCGCGGACCGTCTCGCTCTCGCCGCTCGCGAGGTCGAGGACGACGATCTGCGGCTCGCTCGCCGGCGAGGCCTCCGCGAAGGCGACCTTGGTGCCGCGCGCCGAGAGCGACGGGGAGCCGAACGAGGTGAAGGGGAGGCCGAGGTCGCGCAGCGCCCCGCCGCCGGCGTCGAGCGCGTAGAGCTGTTCGGTCGCCGCCTCGGTGCGGATCACGACGATCGTCCCGTCGGCCAGGTCGGCATGGGTCTGCATACCGAAGACCCACTGCGGGTGGCCGAGGTCGGCGCGCTCGGCGCTCAGCTGCTCGATCTGCGGCAGGTCCCGGTCGGCGTCCGGCGCGCCGAGGTCGGCGACCGTGCGGTAGAGGTTCCACCAGCCATCGCGATCGGAGACGAACCGCAACCGGTCCTGGGAGTCCCAGGCCGGGGCGAAGATCGACTCGCTCTTGCCGCCCGCCAGCGGCCGCGCCGGGCCCGGCTCGTGGGCCGGCGTCACCCACAGCTCGGTCCCGTCCCAGGGCATGTTCGGGTGGTCCCAGCAGGTGAAGGCGAGCCACAGCCCGTCCGGCGAGACCCGCGGGTAGGAGTAGAAGTCGCGCCCCGCCTCGACCACCTCGCTACGCATGGAGCCGTCAAGAGTCAGTACCACGATCGAATTGTCGGGTTCGGGCTCCCCGTCGTGGACCTCGCGCACGCAGAAGAGCGTCTTGCCGTCCGGGGTCAGCTCGAAGTCGGCGTAGCGGAGCGCCGCGGGTTCCTCCGGCGCGGGCGTGATCGCGACCGGCTCGCCACCGAGCTCCAGCCGGTACACACGCTGGTCGGCGAAGTCGACATAGACGGCCAGCTCCGGGCCGAGCAGCTTCCAGGCGCCGCCGCCGTACTCGTGCACGCGGGTGCGGACGTTGGCGCCCGCTGGCGTCACCTCTTCCGGCGCGCCGCCCTCGGGCCGTCGCATCAGCGCGCTGCGCCCGCCCTCCTCTGGCCGCCCCTCGGCCCACCAGACGGCGCCGTCGGCGGCCAGCGTCGCGCCGCCCAGCCGGCGCCCGCCGCGGGCCACGGTGGCGGGCGCGATCGGCGAGCTCCAGGACCCGTAGGGCGCGACCTCGGCCATGCTCAGTCGCGCTCCGACTCGGGGCCGGCGCCCGGCTCCTCGGCCGTGACCTCGCGCAGCGCGTGGGTGTCGACGTCGTAGACGAAGCCGCGGACCGCGTCGCGGTGGGGGAGGAAGTCGGAGCGGCGCACGCGCAGGATCGACTGGCGCACGTCGGCCTCGACGTCGGTGAAGGACTCGATCGCGAAGGAGGGCGTCACCCCCGAGGCTTCCTGCAGCTCGGCGCGGAAGCCGGCCTCGGTGATCTTCTGCAGGCCGCAGTCGTCGTGGTGGATCAGCATCACCTCGCGGGTCCCGAGCTTGCGCTGGGAGAGCGCCAGCGAGCGGATCACGTCGTCGGTGATCACGCCCCCCGCGTTGCGCAGCACGTGCGCCTGGCCGTCGTCGAGGCCGAGCGCGGCGAAGACGTCGAGCCGCGAGTCCATGCAGGTGACGATCGCCAGGTGGCGGCTCGGTTCGACCGGCAGGTGGGTGTCCTCGACCCGCGCCGCGAAGGACTCGTTGTTGGCGAGCAGCTCGTCGATGACGCCCATCGCCGCGGACCCTACCGGGCGCGGCGTCGCCTAGATTGCCCTCCATGCCGACGATCCGCGCCGCCACCGAAGCGGACGCGCAGCTCCTCTTCGACCTGATCTGCGAGCTCGCCACCTACGAGAAACTCCGCGACGAGGTGGTCGGGACGCCGGAGATCCTGCGCGCCTCGCTCTTCGACCGCGGCGACGCCGAGGCGCTGATCGTCGAGGACGACGCCGGCGAGGCGGTCGGCTACGCGATCTTCTACACCACCTTCTCGACCTTCGAGTGCCGCTCCGGGATCTGGCTCGAGGACGTCTACGTGCGGCCCGAGCACCGCCGCGGTGGCATCGGCCTGCAGGTCATGGAGCACCTCGCCGGGCTCGCCCTGGAGCGCGGCCACGTCCGCCTCGAGTGGGTCGCCCTCGACTGGAACGAACCGGCGCTGAACTTCTACGAGAAGCTCGGCGCCGCCCGCCTCGACGATTGGCTGATCCACCGCCTCGAGGTCCCCGGGATGAGGTCCCTCGCCGGCAAACCCTCACCCCAAGGTTGAGTTCGCAGAAAGCCGTACATAGGACGGGAAAGTGCGAACGCACTCGGCCCGTCCCCGGTGCGTTCGCAGTAATCACCGCATAGCGGGGATAAGTGCGAACTCACTCGGCGGTGGTGGCGGCTTCGGCGGCGCGGCGGAGGAGGAGGGAGCGCTCGGGGGCGTTGTCGGTGAGCTCGGCGGCGCGGCGGAATTCCGCCGCCACCTCCTCGCCGCGACCGAGGCGGGCGAGCAGGTCGCCGCGCACGCTCGGCAGCAGGTGGTAGTCGCGCAGCGCCGGCTCGGCGGCGATCCGTTCGAGCAGCGCCAGCCCGATCTCCGGGCCGAAGGCCATCCCGACCGCGACGGCGCGGTTGAGTTCGACCACCGGCGAGGGGGAGACGGCGGCGAGCGCCTCGTACAGCGCCGCGATCCGCACCCAATCGGTATCGCCGGGCTCGAGCGCCCGCGCGTGGCAGGCGGCGATCGCGGCCTGCAGGCCGTAGGGGCCGAGCGGCGCGGGCAGGTCTTCGGCCCGTTTCAGGGCCGCCAGCCCGCGCACGATCAGCAGCGAGTTCCAGCGCAGGCGGTTCTGGTCGAGCAGCAGGATCGCCTCGCCGTCCGGGCCGAGCCGCGCGTCGAACCGCGAGGCCTGAATCTCCAGCAGCGCGATCAGCCCGTGGGCCTCCGGCTCGGCCGGGGCCAGCTCGGTGAGGATGCGGCCGAGCCGCAGCGCTTCCTCGCAGAGCTCCCTGCGCACCCAGCGATCGCCGGAGCTGGCCGCGTAGCCCTCGTTGAAGATCAGGTAGACGACCTCGAGCACGTCCGGCAGCCGCGCTCGCAGGGCCGGCCCGGCCGGCACCTCGAAGTCGGCGCGCGCCTCGCGCAGGGTGCGCTTGGCGCGGGTCAGCCGCTGGGCCACGGTCGGCTCGCCGACCAGGAAGGCGCGGGCGATCTCGGCGGTGTTCAGGCCGCCGAGCAGCCGCAGGGTCAGCGCCACCCGCGCCTCGGTCGAGAGCGAGGGATGGCAGCAGGTGAACATCAGCGCCAGCATGTCGTCACCGATCTGGTCGTCCGCCTCGGCCGCCAGGTCGGCCCCGTCCATCGCCATCAGGAGCCCCAGCTCGTGGGCCACCTCTTCGCGCTTGCGCTCATACGTCTGGGCGCGGCGGGCGAGGTCGATCGCCCGGTTCTTCGCCGTCGCCATGAGCCAGGCGCCGGGGTTGTCGGGGACGCCGGTCCGAGGCCAGCTCTCGAGTGCCGCCAGCAGCGCGTCCTGCGCCAGGTCCTCGGCCACTCCCACGTCGCGGACCAGCCGCGCCAGGCCGGCGATCAGCCTGGCGGACTCGATCCGCCAGACCGTCTCGACCGCCGTCCTGGTATCGGCTGCCGCCACCATTCAGCCGCCTTCGACCGCCGCCTGTACCTCCGCCGGGAAGTCCTCCATCTCGAAGACGCGGCGCACCTCGATCCGGCAGTTCCGCCCCGGGCAGCGCTTCGCCCACTCGACCGCCTCGTCCTTGGAGCGCGCCTGGATGATCCAGTAGCCGCCGACCACCTCCTTGGCCTCGGTGAACGGCCCGTCGGTGACCGCCTTGACACCCTCGCCGTCGAAGCTCACCGAAGCGCCTTCGGCCGGTGGGTAGAGACCGTCGAGGGCGAGCAGCATCCCCGCCTTGCGCAGCTCCTCGTTGTAGCGGCCCATCTCGGCGATGTCCTCGACGTTCTCGACCGAAGGGCCCCACTCCGCTTCAGAAATTTCGGGGTACATGAACATCATGAATCTCATCTGGACTAGCTCCTGTCTGATTAAGGGGCCGGATCCACTCGTTCGGCCCTTTTAGAAAGGGCGACGATTGACCTGGTTCAAAAACGACACCGTTTACCTACGACCTTGACAAGTACGTCTGACTAACGTGAAAATCTGGTTACAAATTGGAATCGCTATCGAGAGGACCTGGCGACGGAAGGCGCAAGGTACTGGCGATCGGGCGAGACCTCGGGGAGCGCGGAGCACTGCGAGGGCTCTCGGATGGAGCCGGGACTGAGCTGGTACGTGCCGAAAACGGGAACGATGGGCTGCGCGCCTTCTACGAGCGTCAGCCAGATCTCGTTGTGCTCGACGTCGAGCTGCCCGACGCCGACGGCCTCGAGATCCTTGCCACGATCCGCTCGCTGAGCGACGTGCCGGTGATCGCCCTCACCGGCACGGCCGAAGAGCAGCGGATCGCCGCCCTGCGGGCCGGCGCCGACGACTGTGTCAGCAAGCCGACGCCCGATGCCGAACTTCAGGCGCGGCTGGAAGCGCTGCTGCGCCGGCCGCGCCAGGGCGACCTGCGCCCGGTCGTCCTCACCGACGAGTTCGTCGAGATCGACCGGGTCCGCCACCGCGTCTCGGTGCTCGGCAACGAGGTCTCGCTGACTCCGATCGAGTTCCGCATGCTCGCCACCTTCGCCGAAAATCCGGGCCGGGTGCTCGGCCATGGCCAGCTGCTCGAGCTGGTCTGGGGGGACCGGATCCGCGAGCGCGACGAGGTGAAGCTCTACGTCAGCTACCTGCGCCGCAAGCTCGGCGGCGCCGCCGACGTCGACCCGGTGGAGACGGTGCGCGGGGTCGGCTACCGCTACCGGCCGCGCCTGTTGAAGGCGAATGGGAACGGGATCGGCGGCCACGAGGAACTGTCGGAGCACAGCTAGCCATACATCATTCATATAGGCGTCATCCGTGATTCAGATCAGGGATTCCGACACCTGAATGATGAAGATCAAATTCCTCTACGCCAGCCTGTTCGCCCTCGTCGCCGTCCTCGGTCTCGCCGCCGCCCCGCTCGCGTCCGCGGCGCCGCACGTGCACGGAGGGGTCGTCGTCGCCTGTCTGAAGACGAAAGGGTCGAAGAAGACCGCGGGCACGCTGCGGGTGGTCAACTCGGCCAAGGAATGCAAGCGCAAGCGTGGCGAAACGCCGATCTCCTGGAACCTCGCCGGTGCGACCGTCCCCGCCGCCGGAACCGAAAGCAAGAGCGGCTCGCCCGGCGCCGCCGGCCCCCAGGGCCCGAGCGGCGAACGCGGTCTGCAAGGCGAAAAGGGCGCGGCCGGCACGGTCGAAAAAAAACTCGAAGAAACGATCACCTCCCAGGCCAAAGAAATCGAACAGCTGGGCGGCAAAGTCACCTCGTTGACCACCGAAGTCGTCAACCTCGAAAACACCTTGAACGGGGTCGAAGGCAACGTCGGCACGCTTGGCACGACGCTCGGGACGGTGCAGGGCACGCTGGGCACCACCGTCAAAGGGCTCGGTGACCTGGAAGGCACGGTCGGCACCGTGCAGACCACGCTCGGCGGCACGGTCAAAGGGCTCGGTGACCTGGAAGGCACCGTTGGCACCGTCCAGGGCAATCTCTCCACCGAAGAAGCGGCCGCGAAAGCGACCACGAAAGCCACCGAAGCCGGCACCAAAGCCACCGAAGTGGCCGGCTCGGTGACCACCCTGACGGGCAAAGTGAGCGGTCAGTGCACGACCTTGACCGAAGTGTCGAAACACGCCAACGAACTCACCGCCGGGGTCAGCGAACTCACGTCCGCACTGAACCTGGTGCTCGGCGGCTTCCTGCCGAAGCTCCCCGGTAACACCACCTTGCCTAGCTGCTCGTGACCTGAGTCGTTGGTCCGCAGGCATCAGTCCATCGGCGTCGAAGTCGTCGCCATCACAGGCGACGATGGGAGGCCTCATGCCCCGACGTGTGGACGTGACGCTGAGCGAGGAGGACCGCGAGGTGCTGGAGCGCTGGGCGCGGCGGCCGAAGAGCGCCCAGGCCCTGGCGCTGCGGTGCCGGATCGTCCTGGCCGCCGCCGAAGGGTGCCAGAGCAAGGAGATCGCCGGGCGACTCGGCTGCACGACCCAGACCGTCGGGCGCCGGCGGGGCCGTTTTGCGCGCCGTGGCATCGACGGTCTGCACGACGAGGCCAGGCCCGGCCAGCCACGCAAGATCACCGACGAGGAGGTCGAGCGGGTGATCGTCAAGACGCTCGAGGAGAAGCCGGTGGACGCGACCCACTGGTCGACGCGCTCGATGGCCGAGGCGACCGGCCTCAACCAGACCGCGGTCAGCCGCATCTGGCGGGCCTTCGGGCTGAGGCCGCACCGATCGGAGCACTTCAAGCTCTCCCCCGATCCGCAGTTCGTCGACGAGGTGCGCGACGTAGTCGGGCTCTACCTGAACCCGCCGGAGGCCGCCGTCGTCCTCTGCGTCGACGAGAAGTCCCAGATCCAGGCGCTCGAGCGCTCGGCACCGGTCCTGCCGCTGATGCCGGGCGGGCCCGAGCGCCGGACCCACGACTACGTCCGCGACGGCACCACGAACCTCTACGCCGCCCTCGACACCGCCTCGGGGAACGTGATCGCCGAGATGACGCCGAGGCACCGCGCGGAGGAGTTCAGGAAATTCCTCAACCTGATCGAGCGCTCGGTCCCCGAGGGCCTCGCCGTCCACGTCGTCCTCGACAACTCCTCGACCCACAAGACGCCGCAGATCCGGCGGTGGCTGAAGGGCCACCCACGCTTCACCTTCCACATCACGCCGACCTACGGCTCCTGGCTCAACCTGGTCGAGCGCTGGTTCGCGGAGCTGACCACGAAGTGGATCAAGCGCGGGTCCCACCGCTCGGTCCGCGACCTGGTCGCCTCGATCCGGACCTGGATTGAGAGCTGGAACGACGAACCCCGGCCCTACGTCTGGCACAAGGACGCCGACGAGATCCTCGAGGGGGGCTCGCCGCCTACTGCCAAAGGACTAACGACTCAGGTCACTAGGCGACCGATTCCATGGCGTCCGCCGGGCGCGGGCCGGCCCGGCGGACGGGGAAGCTGTCGCCTCGCGGCTGATGGGCCCCCGGCCGGGCTGAGGCCGCCCATCAGCCGCCGGGGCGGGGGAGGTTCCGAAGGGGCGCAGGTCTCGGGGCGAAGGGGGGACGGAGGCACGCGGGTCCCGGCACACCTACCCGGTGCGTTCGCAGTAATCCTCGCTATCCGGGGATTACTGCGAACTCATCGTGGGGACCCCGCGTGGAAGCGTCACCTCTTGCGCCTCCCGTGATCTTCTCTACCCTTCCGCGCGTCTTCACGCGTCCTGTTCCTAGCGTGGTTCCTTTTCCCCCGTATAGGCGGATAAGGAACCACGCAACGCGCTCCGGGTCGTGGATCTGCGCTGCCCTTCTGGACGGCCTGGTCAGCCGCGCGGGGTGATGCGATAGATCGAGACGACCTCCGCCTGATGGGCGTCGGGGTGGACGACGTAGGCGCTCGGGCCGCCGCCGAACCAGCCTGACGCTTCGTTCATCCCGACGAAGACGCCCGGATGGCGGTGGCCGTCGGCGTCCTCCACCCAGACCTCGTCGCCCTCCTTGAAGCCGGGGTCGGCATCGACTTCGGCTTCGGCTTCTTCGGTCTCGCGGGGATCGTCTTGCATATCGGCCATGGGCGCGAGCATAGCCCGCCACCCGGTGTCGTGGCGGGCGCGGCGGGGTACGCTGCCGCCATGGCCGTCCAGGGTGAGCCGATGAAGGCAAAGTTGACGGCCCATCCGTTCAGCGACCCGAACTGGGTGTTCGAGCGCAAGCTCGACGGGGTGCGCGCGATCGTCCGTCGCACCGCCGGCGGGACGACCATCACCTCGCGCACCGGGCGGCGGATGGACGGCTACCCGGAGCTGATCGAGGCGTTCGAGGCGGAGTCGGCGCAGGAGTTCGTCGCCGACGGGGAGATCGTCGCCTTCGAGGGCTCGCGGACCAGCTTCGAGAAGCTGCAGGGCAGGCTCGGGATCGCCGAGCCGCGGCTCGCCCGGCTGACCGGGATCGAGGTCTTCATCTACGTCTTCGACCTGCTCGAGCTGGACGGCCGCGACCTCACCGGCCTGCCCCTGCGCGAGCGCAAGACGATCCTCAAATCGAGCCTCGAATTCCACGGCCCGGTCCGCTACACGCCGCACCGCAACGAGAAAGGGGAGAAGTTCTTCCTCGAAGCCTGTCGCAAGGGCTGGGAGGGGCTGATCGCCAAGCGCGCCGACAGCCCCTACGTGCACTCGCGCTCGAATGACTGGCTGAAGCTGAAGTGCGCCTTCGAGCAGGAGCTGGTGATCGGCGGCTTCACCCCGCCGAAAGGCTCGCGCGAGCGCTTCGGGGCGCTCCTGGTCGGCTTCCACGAAGGCGGCGACCTTCGCTACGCGGGCAAAGTCGGGACCGGCTTTGACCACCACACGTTGGCGACGCTCGGCGACAAGATGGAGGCCCTGCGCCAGGAGAAGACGCCCTTCACCGCGGGGTCCGGGCTGCCCCGCGAGGCAACCTGGATCCGCCCCGAGCTGGTCGGCGAGTTCGGCTTCAGCGAGTGGACCCGCGACGGCAAGCTCCGCCACCCGCGCTACCTCGGCTTGCGCGACGACAAGAACGCGAGCGAGGTCGTCCGCGAGCTGCCCACCGCCTAGGCCCCGGAGTAGGTCATCGGCCTTGCGCCGTGAGTTATGCGCGCCATGCCTGCATAACTCACAGCGCAACGATTCAAGCGTGGCCGGGGTCCCGCCGATGACCCCGCAGTGACGCGCTTCGTTCATCTGGGGCTCGCCGTGATGGCGATGGCGGCGGTACTTCTCGCCGGCCCGATCGGGTCGGGCGGCGTCGCCGCGGCCGCGAACGGCGGTCAGGAGTCGCGGCTCGAACGCGAAGTCGATCGGCTCTCGCCCAAGCAGCGCGCGCAATTGGAGCGCGAGGTTGCCGACGGCTTGGCGGGAGCGGGGATCGACCTCGCCGACCCGGCGATGCAGGCACGGGTCGCCGATGCGCTCGGGGTCCCGACCGCAGAGGTCAGGCGCGCCGCCGAGGGCGCGGATGCCGCCGCCGGCGCCGCCAACGCCAGCACCCCGATCTTCCTCATCTTCATCGCCGCGGCGCTGATCTTCGCTCCCGCGATCTTCAAGTCGATCGCCGACACGATCTTCGGCTGGGACGGCGAAGCGGGCGGGATCGAAGGGGTCGAACCCTTCTAGTCCTCGCGGGCGCGCAGGCGGCGGGGCTCGAAGGTGCCGCTGCGGAGCGCCACCCAGCCCTCGGCAGAGACGGCGACGAAGCTGCGGCCCTCGGGGTCCTCGCGCTCCAGCACCAGGCCGCGGCGGGCGCTGCGGCCGATCGCCCGGCGCATGTCCCGCTCGCCCTGGCCACGGAAGCGGGCGACCAGCTGGTAGCGCGGCACGAAGCCATCGTCGCCGAGGGCGACGATGGCGCGGAGGATCTCCTCGTCGGAAGGGATCACGGGGCGAACCTACCCGGGCGCCCGCGGCAGGGTACGGTCGGGAGCGCCGATGGCGAAGCTCACCGAGTACGAACGCAAACGGGACTTCGGCAAGACCGCCGAGCCGGCGCCGAAGAAGGGCGCGGGCAAGCGCCCGGGCAAGCCGCGCTTCGTCGTCCAGGAACACAGCGCGACCCGGTTGCATTGGGACCTGCGGCTCGAGCACGACGGGGTGGGCGTCTCCTGGGCGGTCCCCAACGGCATCCCGCGCGATCCGTCCGAAAACCGTAAGGCCGTCCACACCGAGGACCACCCGCTCGAATACATGAGCTTCGAGGGGGAGATCCCGAAGGGCGAGTACGGCGCCGGGACGATGAAGATCTGGGACAGCGGCACCTATGAGCCGGAGAAGTGGCGGGACGGCGAGATCATCTTCCGCTTCGAAGGCAAGCGGCTGCGCGGGCGTTACGTGCTCTTCCGGGCGGGTGCGCCGAAGGACTGGATGATCCACCGGATGGACCCGGCGGAAGGCGATCCGGACCCGTTCCCGGAGCCCTTCCGTCCGATGCTGGCGAACGATGGCGAGCTGCCCGGGTCGACCCGCGGCTGGGCGGCGGAGCTGGCCTGGGGAGGGGTACGGGCGCTGGCCCGCTGTCGCCCGGGGCGCCTCGACCTCCACGACGCCGAGCTCGCCGACATCGGCCCGCGCTGGCCTGAGGTGCACAGGCTGACCCGCCAGGTCGGCGCCCGGGACCTCGTCCTCGACGGCGAGCTGGTCGTCTTCGACGCTGAGGGCCGCCCCGACCCCGACCGCCTCGCCCGCCGCGACAAACCGGGCTCCGACAGCGCCCTGCGCAGGCGCGCCCGCGAGAACCCGGCCACCTACGTGATCTTCGACCTCCTCTACCTCGACGGCGAGGACCTGCGCGACGTCCCGTACAAACGCCGGCGCGAACTCCTCGAGGGCCTTGAGCTCGAGGGCGACGCCTGGCGCACGCCGCGCGCGGCGAAGACCAAGATCAAGGAGCTGCTCGCGGCCGCCGGCACCCAGGGGGTCGAAGGACTGGTGCTGAAGAGGCGCTCGAGCCCCTACGTTCCCGGCCGACGGAACGGCGACTGGCTGCTGGTGCGGGCGAACGGCGAGAGCGCTCCGGCCAAGCTCACCGACGCTTCCGAGCCCACCACGAAGAACAAATTCCGCCTCCAGGTCGGCGAGCGCGAGCTGACCGTCTCCAACCTCGACAAGGTTCTCTACCCCAAGGTCGGCTTCACCAAGGGCGACCTGATCGACGCCTACGCCGACCTCGCCGAGGTCCTTCTCCCACATCTGCGCGGCCGCCCGGTGACGCTGAAACGCTACCCCGACGGGGTCGAGGGGAAATTCTTCTACGAGAAGCGCTCGCCGAAGCACCGGCCCGACTGGGTGGCGACGGCGCGGATCTGGTCCGAGAGCCACAAGGCGGAGATCGACTACACGCTGATCGAAGACCTGCCGACCCTGATCTGGACCGCCAACCTGGCGAACATCGAGCTGCACACCGCGCTCGCCCGGGTCGACGATCTCGAGCGCCCCGACTCGCTCGTCTTCGACCTCGACCCGGGCGCGGCGGCCGACGTCGTCGACTGCGCCCGGGTGGCCCTCCGCCTGCGGGCACTGTTCACCCAGCTCGGGCTCGACTGCTACGCCAAGACGTCCGGCTCGAAGGGCCTCCACCTGCACGTGCCGCTGAACGGCACCGCGACCTTCGAGCAGACCCGTCCCTTCAGCAAGGCCGTCGCGGAGGTGATGGAGGCGCGCTTCCCCGACGAGGTCGTCTCACGCCAGGCGAAAGCGCGGCGCCAGGGCCGGGTGCTGATCGACTGGAGTCAGAACGATTCTCATAAGACCACCGCGATCGTCTACAGCCTGCGCGCCAAAGAACGGCCGACGGCCTCGACGCCGCTCGAATGGGACGAGGTCGAAGCCGCGGCCGAGGCCGGCGACGCGAACGCGCTGGTCTTCACGATCGACGACCTGCGCCGCCGCATCGCCGGCAAAGGCGACCTCTACGCGCCAATCCTGAGTCAGAAACAGGAGTTGCCGGAGATTTCCGTCTGACGCCCTGGTGACCATTTGTGGTCATGCTTGAGGTGGAAGTGATCTGCTCCGACCCGCGCTGCGACGCGGAGCTGACCCTCTGGGTCGACGAGCTCGGCGAAGTAGAGGCGCTCGCCTGCGAGTGCGGTCACGGCCTGGTGACGGTGCGGATCGAGGGGTTCGACCCCGTTTTCGCGGCTGCCCTGTAGAGGGACGACAAGGGACGCGGCCCTCTCGGCGGCGACCCGGGCGGGCTGAGGCCGCCGCCGAGAGGGCCGGGTCCGTGGGGGGTGCGGACTTTCGAGGGGCGCCCGTGAGGAAGTGGGGCCCTTCTGGCGCAGGGACGTGCGCCTTCGGGCTCCTACGTCGGCCCCGGATACGTGCTGCAAGCCCTGATGTGGCCATAGCGACATCAGGGCTTGCAGCGCGGGATCGACCTCCCGGGACGCGCACCGAAGTGTGTCCCCCTCCCGAAATGGACCGTCCCGGGCGTCTCGGAGGCGGCCACAGCCTGCCCGGGTCG
>DATEDJ010000010.1:0-28167 GCA_035281725.1 Solirubrobacterales bacterium | reverse complement strand
ACGCGGGATGAGCGCCAACGCCGCCACCGAGCTCGAGTTCATCGTCTTCCGCGACACCTACGAGGACGCCTGGCGCAAGGGCTTCCACGATCTCGAGCCGGCCAACCTCTACAACATCGACTACTCGCTGCTGGGGACGGCCCGGGTCGAGCCGCTGATCCGCCGGATCCGCAACGAGATGGGCGGCGCCGGGATGACGGTCGAGAACTCGAAGGGGGAGTGCAACCTCGGCCAGCACGAGGTCAACTTCCGCTACGAGAGCGCGCTGCGGAGCGCCGACAACCACGCGATCTACAAGAACGGGGCGAAGGAGATCGCCGCCCAGGAGGAGATGGCGATCACCTTCATGGCGAAGTTCAACGAGCGCGAGGGGAACTCGTGCCACATCCATTGCTCGCTGGCGAACGCCGACGGGACCAACGCCTTCGCCGCCGACCAGAAGCTGTTCGAGAGCTTCGTCGCCGGGCAGCTGGCCTGCATGCGCGAGCTGACCCTGCTCTACGCGCCGCACGTCAATTCCTACAAGCGCTTCGCCGCCGGCTCGTTCGCGCCGACCGCGATCGCCTGGGGGCGGGACAACCGCACCTGCTCGCTGCGGGTGGTCGGGCACGGCGAGGGGCTGCGGGTGGAGAACCGGCTGCCGGGCGCTGACGTCAATCCCTACCTGGCGCTGGCCGCGCTAGTCGCCGCCGGGCTGCACGGGATCGACAACGAGCTGGAGCTGGAGCCGGCCTTCGAGGGCAACGCCTACGCCTCCGACAAGCCGCGCGTGCCGCACAACATCTACGACGCGCGCGACGCCTTCGCGGCCAGCGCCGTGGCCGCCGACGCCTTCGGCGCCGACGTGGTCGAGCACTACCTGAACCGGGCCAAGGTGGAGATCGACGCCTTCGAGGCGGCGGTCACCGACTGGGAGCGCTACCGGGGATTCGAGCGGCTGTGAGTGGAGAGATCGCCACGGTGATCTCCGGTGGTGACGAGCCGGGGCGATCTCGCAACGAACATTTATGGCGAGTAGTCGGATGAGCCCACCCGTTGTCGGCATCTGCGCCGCGGTCGAGCGCGTCTCTTGGGGGGTCTGGGACGGCTACGAGGTGACCCTGGCCCCGCGCAACTACGTGCGGGCGCTGCAGCGGGCGGGGGCGATCGCGATCGTGCTGCCCCCCGACGAGGTCGCCGTCGAGGACCCTGACCTCCTCCTCGACCGGATCGACGGCCTGCTCCTGGCGGGCGGCGCTGACATCGACCCGGCCAGCTACGGGGCCGAGCCGCACCCGGAGACCAAGGGGACCTGGCCGGAGCGCGACCGCTTCGAGCTGGCGCTGACCCGGCGGGCGCTGGAGCGCGACATGCCGGTGCTGGGGATCTGCCGTGGGATGCAGCTGATCAACGTGGCGCTGGGCGGGACGCTCGACCAGCACCTGCCGGAATCGATCGGCGACGGGCGCCACCGCTCCGTCGCGGGGAGCTTCGGCACGCATCGGGTGCGGCTTGCGGGCGGCTCGCTGGCCTGCGGCGCAGCCGGGACCGACGGCCTCCTGGTGATGTCGCACCACCATCAAGGGGTTGACCGGCTGGGGGAGGGCCTCGAGGTCAGCGGCTGGTCGGTCGACGACGACATCGTCGAGGCGATCGAGCTGCCCGATCGCAGCTTCGCGCTCGGGGTCGTCTGGCACCCGGAGGAGGACGAGGACAGCGAGATCATCCCGGCGCTGGTGGCGGCGGCGCGTGGAGAGAAGCTCTCGGATAGCGAGAGCAACTCTCCACAGGAGCGAGCGGCGTGAGCTCGCTGCGCGTGATCGAGCCGGCGACCGCGCAGTCGATGGCGGAGGTGCCGCGCGCGGGGGTCGAGGAGACCGACGCGGCGGTGGCGAAGGCGAAGGCCGCCTTCCCGGCCTGGCGCGACGTCACCCCGGGCGACCGGGCGACGCTGATCCGACGGCTGGCCGAGGCGCTCGCGGCCGAGCACGAGAGCCTGGCCCGGATCGAGGCCCGCAACGCGGGCAAGCCGATCGCCTCCGCGCGCGGGGAGATCGGGATGGCGATCGACACCTTCCGCTACTACGCGGGGGCGCCGGAGCGGCTGGTCGGCAAGACGATCCCGGTCGCGGGCGGGGTCGACATGACCTTCCGCGAGCCGCTCGGGGTGGTGGGGCTGATCGTCCCCTGGAACTTCCCCTTGACGATCGCCTCCTGGAAGGTGGCCCCGGCGCTCGCGGCCGGCAACACGATCGTCCTGAAGCCCGCCGAGCTGACCCCGCTGACGGCGATCGAGCTGGAGCGGATCGCGCTCGCGGCGGGGATCCCGGAGGGGGTCTTGAACGTGGTCGTCGGGCCGGGGAGCGTCTGCGGCTCGCGCCTGGTCGAGCATCCCGACGTCGCCAAGATCGCCTTCACCGGCTCGACCGAGGTCGGGCGGGGGATCGCCCGCGGGGCGGCGGAGACGATCAAGCGGGTGACGCTGGAGCTGGGTGGCAAGTCGGCCAACGTCGTCTTCGCCGATGCCGACGTCGAGGCGGCCGCGGCGGCGGCGCCGTGGGCGGTCTTCGACAACGCCGGGCAGGACTGCTGCGCCCGCTCGCGGATCCTGGTGGAGCGCGAGGTCGTCGACGTCTTCTTGGCCGCGATGGCGCCGGTGGTCGAAGGGATCAGGGTCGGTGACCCGCTCGACGAGGCGACTCAGATGGGGCCGCTGATCTCGGCCGGACAGCGCGAGTCGGTCGCCTCCTTCGTCCCCGACGACGCCCCGGTCGCGATCCGCGGCAGCGCCCCCGACGGCGAGGGCTACTGGTTTGCCCCGGTCGTCCTCGCGCCGGTCTCCAACGAGGACCGCGCCGCCCGCGAGGAGATCTTCGGCCCGATCGTCTCGGTGATCCCGTTCAGCGGCGAGGCGGAGGCGATCGAGCTCGCCAACGCGACGATCTACGGCCTCTCGGGATCGGTCTGGACCCGCGACGGGGGGCGCGCGCTGCGGGTCGCGCGGGCGATCGAGACCGGGGTGATCTCGATCAACTCGAACAGCTCGGTGCGGGTCTCGACCCCGTTCGGCGGCTTCAAGCAGTCGGGCGTGGGACGCGAGCTCGGCCCCGACGCGCTCGAGCACTACACCGAGCTGAAGAACGTCTACTACGCGACCGCGGAGGGTTGATCATGGCGGGAAGGTTGGCCGGCAAGGTCTGTGTCATCACCGGGACGGCGAGCGGGATCGGCGCCGAGTCGGCGCGCCTCTTCGAGCACGAGGGCGCGACCGTGGTCGGGATCGACCTCGACGCCGAGCAGGCGGTCGGCGGGCTGACGATCGCCGCCGACGTCGCCGACGAGGAGCAGGTGCGGGCGGCGATGGCGCGGGCGGTCGAGGAGTACGGCCGGATCGACGTGCTGATGAACAACGCCGGGATCAACCCGACCGACGACGGCTCGGTGCTCGACACCACCCTCGAGTCCTGGCAGCGGGTGCAGGACGTGAACCTGCGCGGCGTCTTCCTCTGCTGCAAGCACGGGATCCCGCACATGCTCGAGGGCGGCGGCGGGTCGGTGGTCAACGTGGCGAGCTTCGTCGCAGTGGTCGGGGCGGCGGTCTCGCAGGGCTCCTACACGGCGTCGAAGGGGGCGGTGCTGTCGCTGAGCCGCGAGCTCGGGGTGGAGTTCGCCGCGCGCGGGGTGCGGGTGAACGCGCTCTGCCCGGGCCCGGTCAACACGCCGCTCCTGAAGGAGCTCTTCGCCAAGGACCCGGAGCGGGCGGCGAAGCGGCTGGTGCACGTGCCGATGGGGCGGTTCGGCGAGCCGGAGGAGATCGCGGCCGCGGCGCTCTTCTTGGCGAGCGACGAGTCGAGCTTCATCACCGCGTCGACCTTTCTGGCGGACGGCGGGCTGAGTGCTGCCTACATTACCCCGGGGCAGGTCGATTGAGGGGCTGATGGGAGGGACGGGGGGACCCCTTCTCTCACAACAGCAGGGAGGTTCGTTCAGGGGTCCCCCCGTCCCTCCTTACGGGTACCGTCATCGGGTGGCTGGGCAGGTTGACTATGAGAAGCACGGGGTCGGGTACGCGCGGCGGCGGCTGGCGGATCCGCGGATTGCGGAGAGGATCGCGGCGGCTTTGGGAGATGCGAGGACCGTGCTCAATGTGGGGGCTGGGGCGGGGTCTTATGAGCCGCGAGATCGCTGGGTGCTGGCGGTTGAGCCTAGTGCGACGATGCGGGCTCAGCGGGCTCCTCATGCCGCGCCGTGCTTGGCCGGCGCGGCCGAGGCGCTTCCCTTTGATGATGACTCGGTTGATGCGGCGATGGCCTGCGTCACCATTCACCACTGGGACCGCGCCGCCGGGCTCGCTGAACTGCGGCGCGTGGCGCGCGGGCCGGTGGTCATCTTCACCTTCGAACTGGCTGAGCTGATCGCCTGGCAGCGGGATTATTTTGCGGAGGCGATCGCGCTTGAGCAGCCGCGGTTCGGCACCGTCGAGGAGGTCGCCGGGGAGCTCGGTGGTGAGGTGCGGATCGAGCGGATGCCGACGCCGGCCGACTGCACCGACGGCTTCTTCGAGGCCTACTGGAACCGCCCTGAGGTTCTGCTCGATCCGACCGTCCGCGCCTCGCAGTCGATCTGGGGGCTGCTCGGGCCGGGAGTCGAGGAGCGGATCTTCGAGCGCCTTGGCGCCGATCTCGCCTCGGGCAGATGGGACGCCGAGCACCCGCACCTGCGCGAGATGGCGAGCTACGAAGGCTCGCTGCGGCTGGTCGTCTCGGAACCTGACTGAAGGTTCTCGCCGAGCTGTCGGCGCGCTGCGGCGAAGTCGAGCCAGCGCCGGCAGATGTCGCGGCCGAGCTCGTTGAAGGCTTCGATCTTCGCTTCGATCTCAAGCGCGAGGGCGGTCGGGTCGATGCCGATCCGCACCGCGTCGGCGTCGGACTCGTGGTCGGCGGTCCAGTGCAGGGCGTCGGCCTCGGTGACCTCGGGGTGGAATTGGACCGCCCAGGCGGCCTCGCCGACGCGGGCGGCCTGCAGGCAGACCTCGCTGCGCGCGAGCGCGACTGCGCCGGGCGGCAGCGGGAACTCGTAGCTGTGCCACTGGAAGGCCTCGAAGCTGGGCCCGAGCGGCCCCAGCAGCGCGTCCTCGCGCCCCGCCTCGGTCAGCTCGACCGGGTGCCAGCCGATCTCCGGCCGGGGAGCCCGCCGCGGCACCGCGCCCGCCGCCGCCGCCACCATCTGGCTGCCGAGGCAGAGCCCGATCAGCGGCACCTGGCGCTCGAGCAGCCCGCCGATCAATGCCCGCTCGGCGTGCAGCCAGGGATGCTCGTCGCCTTCATCGACGTTCATCGCTCCACCGAGCACCAACACAGCGTCGTAGTCGAGCGGGTCGCCCGGCGGCTCGGCGACCGTCGGCACCATCCACTCCTCGAGCGCCTCTCCGCGCTCCCGAATCGCTTCGCCGAACACCCCCGGCCCGGCGTGGTCCTCGTGCACGATCGCCAGCACTCTCATCCCGCCAGTCTTTCGCAACCGGCCGTTGACGAACTTGGCGCACCTCCGTCTTGTTCGGCGCGCATTCCCTCCGTTGGTTGGCGGCATGGCGAAGAGGCGCAGGAAATGGCAGCGGGGGAAGTTCAGCGACCGCCTCGAGCCGATCTGGGAGCCACTGCTCGAACTCCTCCCCGAGGACATCGACGACTTCATGTGGATGGGCGAGGTGGTGCTGACCGACGGCACCCAGGTCCAGCTCTACAAGCACTACTGGACGCGCCGGTACCTCTGCCTCGACCTCGGCGGCCGCGCGTGGATCGGCCGAGATAACGACCGCTGGGAAGAGGCGCAGGATCCAGAGCAGATCCACCGCATGGTCTTTGCAGGCCGCGAAAGCCGCGCTAGAATCGTCCGACAAAATGAGTGGCTTGAGAGTGACGAGATCGAGTGGGCAAGGTCGGCGACCAAGCATCGGATCAGCCGCCGACGGTCACTCCATGTCATTCGACACGCCGGCATTTGCTTCGAGGAAGGGGAATGGCCCCAGGGGGACTTCGAGCCGGGCGACGCGCGTCTTCTGTTCGTGGGCGACGACGAGGACGGCCGAGAAATCGAGATCATCGCGGTGGAACTTGACCACGGTGGCTTGCTCGTGATCCACGCGATGCCGATGCGCGAGAAGTACGGACCCGACTACGCGGAGGCGCTGGGATGGCGGGAATGAAAAGACCGAGGAAAACGAAAGACGGGTACTGGATCACCAAGAGTGGGACCGTGGTCACCCCCGAGGTCGAAGAGAAATGGACCAAGGAAAACGAGGCAGGCTTCGATACCACGCACTGGAAGCGGCGACCGGTAGGCCGACCTCCACTCGACGGCAGGATGGCGTCGGAACGGATCAGCATCCGGGTCCCGCGCGAGCTCTACGAGGCCGCCGAAAAGAAGGCCGAAATGGAACGGCGCTCGATCAGCAACTTGACCCGCGAGGCGCTGCAGCGGTATGTCGAGGAGTAGCCGACGCTTCGTCGGTCTGCTCGCCGCGCTTGCTCTTGTGTGCGGTGCGGTTGCGCCTGCATCGGCCGCACCGGAACAGCCCTCCGAACCGTTCTTCCCGCGCAGTGGCAACCGCGGTTACGACGTCAAGCACTACGACGTCGGTCTCGGCTACCAGCCGCGCAGCGGCGAGCTGAACGCCCGCGACACGATCGAAGCGCGGGCGACGAGCGGGCTGAGGCGGTTCTCGCTCGACCTCGACGGGCTGAAGGTGACCTCGGTGGGCGTCGACGGCGACCGGGCGAAATTCAGCCGCGGCAGGGGCAAGGTGAAGATCGTCCCGGCGACCCCGATCGCGAAGGGCGAGGCGTTCACGGTCGAGCTCCGCTACCAGGGGGTGCCGCGCAAGGTCACCGATCCGGACCGCTCGACCGAGGGGTGGTACCGGACCGAAGACGGCGCGGTCGGGGTCGGCGAGCCGGTCGGCACCGCGGCCTGGCTGGCGTGCAACAACGCGCCCCGCGACAAGGCGAGCTTCGACATCCAGATCACCGTCCCGGCGGGGCTGAAGGCGGTCTCGAACGGGAAGCTGGTCGGAAGGCAGAAGGTCGACCGGCGGGTCCGGTTCAGCTGGTCGGAACCGGCGCCGATGGCCAGCTACCTGGCACTTGTCGACATCGGCAAAGGCAAGCTCGTCGAAGGCCAGGTCGGCGAGCTGCCGACCTGGACCCTGATCGACCCGCGGCTGGTGAGGCAATCGCGGGCGGCGATCGGCTCGCTGCCGGAGATCATCCGCTGGGAGTCCCACCTCTACGGGCCCTACCCGTTCGCGGCGGCCGGCTCGGTGGTCGACGTCGCCGACCTCCAGTACGCGTTGGAGACCCAGTCGCGGCCGATCTACGCCTTCGCTCCCGACCGCACCACGGTCGTCCACGAGACCGCCCACCAGTGGTTCGGCGACTCGGTGAGCCTCGAGCGCTGGCCCAACATCTGGCTGAACGAGGGCTTCGCGACCTGGACCCAGTGGTACTTCGCCGAGCGCCACGGCGGGCGCAGCGCCCAGCAGGTCTTCGCCGAGCTCTACCGCAAACCGGCCTCGAAGACGGGGTTCTGGAACCCGCCCTCAGGGCACCCCGGCCAGGCGAAGAACCTGTTCGCGGTCTCCACCTACGTACGCGGGGCGATGACGCTGCAGGCGTTGCGGGACAAGATCGGGACCCAGGACCTGATCAAGATCCTGCGGACCTGGGCCACCGAACACCGCCACGCCCACGGCGACATCGAAGGCTTCATCGAACTGGCCGAGAAGGTCTCCGGCGAGCATCTGCGCGGCTTCTTCGACCGCTGGCTCTTCCAGCGGGGCAAGCCTTAGCGCGGCGCCTCAGTACCACTTGCCGCGGGCGAAGCCACCGAAGGCGATCAGCCCGATCAAGAGGATGATCAGCCCGACCCAGAAGCTCCAGACGATCATCAGGACGATGCCGATGATGACCAGGATGCCGCCGAGCGAGACCCCGCCGACGCCACCACCGGTGTGGTCGCGAGCAGCCATTTCGTACCTCCATTCCGAGTTGATGGCTACAGGCCTCCAGTACCCGTCCCCTGACGGACCAACCAGCGGCGTAGCCGGCGGGCGCCGGCGCTCAGTGGTCGATCAGTGCCCCGGCGCTGACGTTCACGGTCGCCGCGGTCATCGTCCGGGCCTTGTCGGAGGCGACGAAGGCGGCCACCGTGCCGACATCGTCGAGGGTCGCCGCCCGCCCGGTCATCGTCGCCGCGGCGAGCATCTCGCCAAGCTGCTCGCGACGCTCCGGGTCCGGGATCAAGATCGACTCCGGCACGCCGCCGGTCCGCAGCGTCACGAAGCGCACCCTTTGCGCCCCGAGCTCGCTCGCGTACTGGCGCCGCATCGTCTCGACCGCGTGCAGCGCCACCTGGAACCCGCCGATCGAGTAGTTCGGGACCGGATCGCCGGCGCCGCCGAAGAAGAGCACCACGCCGCCGCCCCCGCGCACCATCTCCGGCACCGCCGCCTTCACGGTCAAAAAGTTCGACCGCACCGCGTTTTCGATCGGCGCCAGGAAGTCGTCCCACTCCATCTCCGCCAGCGGCGTCCCCTGCACGTCGCCGACCGAGATCGCGTTGAAGGAGATGTCGAGCCGCCCCGCCTCGTCGGCGACCGTGGCGACGAACCGCCGCACCGACTCCTCGTCCAGTGCGTCGACCTCAAGCCCGCGCGCCACTCCGCCCGCCGCGCCGATCTCCGCCGCCAGCGCCTCGGCCTTGGCCCCGGTCCGCGCGCCGACGAACACCCGCGCCCCCTCGGCGCCGAACGCCTTCGCCACCGCTCCCCCGATCGACCCCGCCCCGTAGACCGCCGCGACCTTCCGCTCCAGCAACATCCCGACCTCCTGGTTTCGCCTTCTCTGTCTCCCCTGGACCGTCGCAGGCCGCCGAACTCATCGGCGGTACTGTCCCCGGATGGAGCTGCTCGACAGCAAGGTCGCCTACGAGGGCTACGGCGTCGACGTCGAGATCCGGCGCTACCGCCGCCTCGACGGCACCGAGGTCGAGCGCCAGGTGATCGACCACCCAGGCTCGGTGGCGATCCTCGCCCACGACGAGGAGTTCGTCTACCTCGTCGCCCAGCCGCGCGAGGCGGTCGAGGAGGACGCACTGCTGGAGATCCCGGCGGGGACGCTCGACCACGTGGGGGAGAGCGAGCTCGAGTGCGCGCGCCGTGAGCTTGCCGAGGAGGCGGAGCTCGCCGCCACCGACTGGACCGAGCTGACCAAGATCTACCCGAGCCCCGGCTACATCAGCGAGGTTGTGACGATCTTCCTCGCCACCGGCCTCTCCCCGGCGCGCGGCGAGCGTGACGAGGACGAGGCGATCGACGTCGTCCGTCTCCCGCTCGACGAGCTCGACCAGGCCCTGTCGCGGATCCGCGACGCCTCCACGCTGATCGCCCTGATGGCGCTCCGCGATCGTCTCGCCGGCATCGTCCCCGCCGCCTGAGCGAGCCGGCCTAGTCCTTTTTCTCAAGCTCCTTGCTGGCGCGCTTTTCTTCGCGTCGGTGGCGTCGGTAGACGGGCCCGATGTAGCCGATCAGCATCCCGATCAGGGTGAATGCGACGAGGACGATGATCAGCGGCGCGTCGAAGCTGGCGAAGAGGACTTCGACGCTGACTTCCTGCGAGTTCTGCAGGCAGACGACGACGACCAGCGCGATCAGGATCGTGGTGATCCAGAGGCGCCAGTTGGTCGGCTTCTGCTCATGCGGTCCCACGGTCAGATCCTAAGCGGCCCGGCCGGCCGCGGTGGGCTACCGAGCGGGCCAGCGCCCGGGGTCGTAGACCCCGTCGCCCTCCTCGGGCTTGCGCCCACCGACGGCGACGATCTCGAGGCCGTCCGGACCGGCCTCGAACGCCCGCACCACCTGCGGCGCGACCCGCACGACGTCGAACCGCCGCAGCTCGACCAGCTCGTCGTCGAGCCTGATCCGTCCGGACCCGCCGACGACGACGTAGGCCTCCTCCTGCTCCTTGTGGTGATGCCCGTCGGTCGCCACCTTGTTCGGCGCGTAGCGGAACAAGCTCACCCCGAGTTCCTGCGAGTCGAGGTATTTGCGCGAGAACCGCGCCTCGATGTCGCCGCCATCGAACGAGTCATCGATATCCAACAGATTTTTCACAGCGTAGTCGCTCATCTGCGCGAGTCTAGGGAAGGCCCGACGCCCCCAAGCTGGTGCGTCCGATGAGGCGATACTCGGCGAAATGTCCCCGATGCGTTGACTTCTCAGTTTGTTCGATTAGTCTTGATCGCCGGGAGAGTGAGCTAGCACGGAAGGGGGCCGGGAGAGCTGATGAGCGTTCTCTCAGATCAGATTCCGGAGGACTGGTACGCCGACGCGTTCGACGCCGCCAGCGCCGAGATGGCCTGGACCGATCGGACCGGTCCGGAAGTGGATCGGGTTGCGAAGATCCTGCAACCGCGGGGCGACGAGCGCGTGCTCGACCTGGCCTGCGGGTCCGGTCGCCACTCGCTCGAGCTGCGCCGGCGGGGTCACCAGGTCGTGGGAGCCGACATCTCCGCCGACCTGATCGAGATCGCCCGCCGCGATGCCGGCGAGGCCGGGCTCGACGTCGAGTTCGTCGAGGCCGACCTGCGTGAGCTGGACTTCGAGGCGGAGTTCGACCTCGTGCTCAATCTCAACGACGGGGCGATCGGCTATCTGGAGTCCGACGAGGAGAACCGGCGCAGTTTCGAGGTGATCTCCCGGGCGCTACGGCCGGGCGGCCGCAACCTCGTCCAGCTTCCCAACGTCCTCTACGCGCGCGAGCGGCTGCCGCAGCGGTCGTGGATCCCGGCCAGCTCGATGATCGAACTGGTCGAGCACCGCTGGAACAGGAAGGCGAAACGGATGGAAGGGCGGATGGTCGCGCTGCGCTTCGGCGAGGTTCTGGAGGACCTCGACGGGATCGAATTCAGCCAACGGCTCTATGACGTCGACGAACTGCGGCAGATCTACTCGTCGGTGGGGATGGAGCTGCTCGCCGTCTACCACGGCAGCGGCCGGCCGAAAGAGCCGAAGCCGAGCCAATTCGAGATTTTCGTCGAGGCTCGCAAACTTTAGGATTGACAGTTCAGTTTATTCGATTAGTCTTGAGCAACGGGATGGGGCCAGGTGTGGAAAATCGGGCAAAGGTCACGCTGGTGACGCTCGGGCCGACGGGAACCTGCCATGAGCGGGCCGCGATCGAGTACATGGCGTTCCAGGGGGTCGAGGACTTCGAGATCGAATTCATCCGCGATTTCTTCGACGGCCTGGAGAAGATCCGTGGGAAAGACAACGCGTTCCTGATCCAGTGCAGTGCGCACCCGCTGGTGCACGAGATCACCGAGCGGTACTGGGCCGAGGTGTTCGTCGTCGACACGTTCATCTACCCGACCAAGGCCCTGGCGGTATTGCGCCGCCGCGAGGTCGAGCGGCCTAGGACGCTCGGCCTCGTTCCCGCGACGGCGGGCTACATCGACCGGGACGACTGGGAGGAGATCATCGACGTCCAATCGAAGCCGATCGTCGCCGCCGAGTTGCTCGAAGGTCGCTACGAGGCCGGACTGACCCACGTCGAGCACCTCGCCGCCCATCCCGACGAGCTCCGCCTCGTGCAGGAGATCGGCGAAATCGACACGACCTGGGTCGTCTACGGAAACCAGAAGCGCTACCAAGGCGAGGTCATCGGAATTCCCTCGCCGGAGTTGTTCCGTGCCCCGCTCCCAGCTTAGGCCCGAAATCATGTCGCCCGCGCTCGCGCCGGAAGGCCCGGTCGGCGGCGACTCGCCTCTCTTCGATCGGCTGCGGCCGGGACCCGGACAGTCCCGCAGCGACGTCGTGACCAGCCAGCGCGACCGGTTGCAGCGGGCGCTGATCGAGATCGCCGCGGTCGGCGGCTACGAAGCCGTCACGGTGAGGAAGCTGACCAAGTTGGCGCGGGTGTCGACCGGTGCCTTCTACGCCCAGTTCAACGGGACCGACGATTGCCTGATGAGCGCCTACGGCCGGCTGATGCGGGCCGCGGGCGAACGGATCGAAGCCGCCAGGTCGCCGCGGAAGGCGAGTCCGGAGCAGTGCGGCAACTCGGTCGCGGCGCTGCTGTCGTCGCTGGTCGACAACCCGGTCGCCGGTCGACTCGCGCTCTTCGAGATCTTCCGGGCGGGGCCGGTGGCGGTGAGCTCGGCGCACACTCAGGAGACAGAGCTGGAGCTGGCGCTGCGCCAGAGCCTCGACCGGCGCGGCCGGCGGGTGGCGCCGGCGGCGGTCGCGTGGATCACGTCGGGCCTCCTGTATTGCGCCCGCGGCGCCCTCGGCACCGGTGACGACATCTCGCCCGCGAGCCTGCGCCGGCTGGTCGCCTGGGGACAGGCGTGCCTGGCCGAACCGCCCGAGGACATCCGCCGGGGCCGGCTGCGGCTCGACTGGTCGAGGCGGGAACGTCCCGCGGAGTGCGGCCCGGCGTCGGAATCGCCGGGGAACGAGACAGAGCTGATCCTCAGCGCCGTCCTGCGGGTTGCCACAGCCAACGGCTATCAAGGTGTCTCGCCGTCCGGGACGAGCAAGGCGGCGGGGGTCCCGATAGCCCGCTTCAAGCGCTACTTCGCCGACGCCGACGACGCCTACCTGACGGCTCTCTCCCGCGCCGCGAACGACCTCTTCCTCGGCTTCGGTCGACAGGGCGAGGAGCCGGGGCGGCCGTGGACGGTCGCTCTGTGCGAGCAGATCGCGGCGCTCTGCGACTCGGTGGCGGAAGATCCGGAGCTCGCCGACCTCGTCTTCGGCCGGATGTTGGATCCCGGCCTTGTCGGACTCACATGCCGCGAGAGCCTGATCCGGGAGATCGCCTCGAGCTGGAGGCTCTCGGTCCCGCTCCCCGAGCGTCCGGCCGCGATGATCGCGGAGGCCTCGATGGCGGCCTTGTGGAACTCGATCGCCCGCACCGTGGCGGTGGGGCAGGCGAGCCGACTGCCGGAGCGCGCCGCGGCGAGCTCCTATCGATTCCTCGCCCCGGTGATCGGAGGGGACCGTGCCGCCGCGATCGTCGCCGGCGAGTTCGGCGGCAGATCGCGTCGAACACCGCAGGAAGCTGCCTTCGGCGGCGATCTCCAGGCCGATCAAAACCGCATGGCAGACCGATTGCTGCATTGACTTCTTGCATAAATCGTGATCTCATAGCGACGCTCTCGTGCGGTACACGGTTGTTCCCGTCGGGTACAGAGGTGCCGCCTGAGAGATGGGATCAAGTAGGGCCGGAGCCAGGGGAAGCTGCATATGGATCCGGCGAGGTACAGGGAAAGGAGAGTGGGGATCCGGCGGCGATCAGCTGACGGGCCACCGGCAACAGCCGGAAAGCCGTCCAACGATCAGCACATGGCGACCCGCATCTCGACTAGCTGCGCCGGGGGGAGTGTCCGGCGGTACACAAGGAGATAGATCTGATGCTTCAGAGATTTCAAGATCGGGTCGGGACTGCCGGCTTCATCGTCGCCATCGTCGCGCTAGTCGCGGCATTGGGCGGAGGCGCCTACGCTGCCTCCGGGGGCTTGACGGGTAAGCAGAAGAAGGAAGTCGAAACGATCGCCAAGAAGGTCGGCAAGCCCGGCCCCGCCGGCCCGACGGGTGCGCCCGGTGCGACCGGCCCCGCAGGCGCGCCAGGCGCCAAGGGTGACGCGGGCGCCAAGGGCGACACGGGTAGCGCCGGAGCCGCAGGTGCGCCAGGCGCCGCAGGCAAACCTGGCGCCAGCGTCGAAGAAGTCCCCGGCGAACCAGCTTCCTGCAACGGCGCGGGCGGCACCACCTACGAACTCGAAGGGAACGCGACCGCGGTCTGTAACGGCTCGCCGTGGGCAGTCGGAGGCACCCTGCCGAAAGGTAAAACCGAGACCGGAATGTGGACGGTGGGCACCGAGAACACCGAAAACTTCAAAGCCTTGGCGTCCGCGTCGTTCACCATTCCGCTCGCCAGCTCGGCGGGGATGACGGTTCACTTCATCAACGTGGCCGGAGAAGAGGAACTAGAAAGTGCAGTGCTCGGGCCGAAACCGGCCGCTTGCTCTGGTACCGCCGATAGTCCTACCGCTTTGCCCGGGACGCTTTGTGTCTACGAGAAGAATCGAAGCGGCGCTTTTGAATCCGGACACGGCTTGACCTTTGAACTTGCAAATGGTGTGGGCGTTGCGGGTTCCGCCCTGAACTTCTACTCGGAACCGAAAGGGTGGGCGTATGGTAGTTGGGCGGTAACTGCGCCTACGTCATAGCACTCACCGAGCGACGCCGGAAGCCCATCGTTGTGGTGGGCTTCCGGCGAAGTCGGGCCGGCGGAGCGGGCTATTCCCGCGAACCATTTCCGCTCCCATAATCCGCTGGCGGCCGCTCTATAAACGCTCTAGGTCCTTAGTTGAGAAACATCGCGGTTCGTTTCTTGCTTGTGCCCCTCTCTTGCAGCACCGTAGTGCGTGTCCGGGCACATTTCACCCGGTATCACAAACGGACATCACAGAGAGGAAGTCAACATGCGATTCAGGAAGATCGCCCTGGCGCTGTTCGCCTGCCTGGCCCTCGGGGCCTTCGCGACGAGCGCCGCCCAGGCCGCCGAAGGCGAAGGCTGGACAATCGAAGGTTCGGGGCTGATCCCCAACGGGACCCATCAGGGCGTCAGCTGCGAAAAGCACGGGACCAGCTCGCTCATCTTCACCAGCTCCCTGCTCGGGTCGGAAGTCGAACTGAGCGCCGAAGGGGTCGACTGCGTCGAAGCCACGATCGACAACACGACCAGCAAAGGTCACAGCGAAGGCAAGCTCACATTCACAGGTGTGAAAGTGCTCAAGCCGTCGACCAAATGCAGCGTGAAGAACACCGGTGGAGAACTCGGAGAGATCACCACCGCGGCGCTCACAGACGAAGTGATCATGGACCCGACCGTGGGCAGCACCGTCGTGTTCGACAGGTTCTTCCCCGAGGTCGCGGGCGGAGCCTTCGTCACGATCGAATTCTCGGGAGCGGAATGCCCGCTCAACGAAGCCGCCGCCGCGGTGAAAGGCAGCGCGTGTGGGGAAGCGGTCCACACAAATGCAGGCGGGACGGGATATGAAGCGAACAAAACAGGGGAACTGAAGGTCGTCCAGACCCTGCTCTTCGGTTCAGCGCAGCAGAGCACAGGCAACTCGACCGCGAAGCCGTGCGCGCTGACGCTCGGCAGCAAAGCGGCCCAGATCGCCGGTGCCGTCGACAACAAGCTCGCCGGCACGAACGTGGGCAAAGCGTTCGGTGACGACTGATCGTCGATCTAGCACCATCGAGTGCATCTCGGTAGTACCCGGGGGGCCCGCATCGCGGGCCCCCTCTCTTAGCCGTGAGCCTCACGATCAGGACCCACACGACCAAAGATGAGAAACAAACATGAGGGTTTGTTGCCTCTCGCTCGTCCGCGCGAGACCGTGACGTGACCGGACCGACCGTCGGTCCGGAGTCACGACACCGACATATCCACAGAGAGGAACTCATCATGCGATTCAGGAAGATCGCCCTGGCACTTTTCGCCTGCCTGGCCCTCGGGGCCTTCGCGACGAGCGCCGCCCAGGCCGCAGAAGGGGAAGGCTGGACAATCGAAGGGGTGGGGAAACTCCCGTTCGGGACCCATCAGGGCGTCAGCTGTGCAAAGCACGGGACCAGCACGCTCATCTTCACCAGCTCCCTGCTCGGGTCGGAAGTTGAACTGAGCGCCGAAGGCGTCGACTGCCTCGAAAAAGCAGGCTCGAAAAATCCGGCGACAATCGACAACGGGTACAAAGTCAAAGAAGGTGAAAAAGAAGTAGAAAAGGGCGGCCCGGGCCACAGCGAAGGCGTGCTCACATTCACAGGCGTGAAAGTGCTCAAGCCGGCGCCGGGGAAATGCAGCGTGAAGAACACCGGTGGAGAACTCGGAGAGATCACCACCGCGGCGCTCACAGACGAAGTGATCATGGATACGGTTATCGACAAAGGTCCACCGGAAGTCAAAACAGTACTCCCGACCGTGTTCGACAAGTTCTTCCCCGAGGTCGCGGGCGGAGCCTTCGTCACCCTCGAATTCTCGGGAGCGGAATGCCCGCTCAACGAAGCCGCCGCCTCGGTTAAAGGCAGCGCGTGTGGGGAAGCGGTCCACACAAATGAAAAAGGGACCGCATATGAACCGAACAAAACAGGGGAACTGAAGGTCGTCCAGACCCTGCTCTTCGGTGCAGCACAGCAGTCGACAGGCGGCTGCGCGCTTACGCTCGGGACCAAAGCGGCCCAGATCGCGGGTGCCGTCGACAACAGTCTCGCCGGCACGAACGTTGGTAAAGCGTTCGGCGACGACTGATCGTCGGTCCAGCACCATCGAGCGTATCTCGGTAGTGCGCGGGGGGCCCGCATCGCGGGCCCCCCGCCCTTAGACGAGAGCGGCACGATCAGGACCCGCACGACCACACGACACCGACATACCCACAGAGAGGAACTCAACATGCGATTCAGGAAGATCGCCCTGGCGCTGTTCGCCTGCCTGGCCCTCGGGGCCTTCGCGACGAGCGCCGCCCAGGCCGCCGAAGGCGAAGGCTGGACAATCGAAGGGTCGGGGGTGATCCCCAACGGGACCCATCAGGGCGTCACCTGCGAAAGGCATGGGACCAGCACCCTCACCCTCACCACCATCCTGCTCGGGTCGGAAGTCGAACTGAGCGCCGAAGGCATCGACTGCGTCGAAGCCACGATCGACAACACGACCAGCAAAGGTCACAGCGAAGGCAAGCTCACATTCACAGGCGTGAAAGTGCTCAAGCCGTCGAAATGCAGCGTGAGGAACACGGGCGGAGTGAACGGAGAGATCACCACCGCAGCGCTCACAGACGAAGTGATCATGGACCCGACCGTGGGCAGCACCGCCGTGTTCGACCGGTTCTTCCCCGAGGTCGCCGGCGCAGCATGGGCCACCCTCGAATTCACGGGAGCGGAATGCCCGCTCTCCGAAATCGCCGCCGCGGTGAAAGGCAGCGTATGTGGGGAAGCGGCCCACACAAATGAAAAAGGGACCGCATATGAACCGAACAAAACAGGGGAACTGAAGGTCGTCCAGGCCCTGCTCTTCGGTGCAGCACAGCAGTCGACAGGCAACTCGACCGCGAAGCCGTGCGCACTGACGCTCGGCACCAACGGGGTGCAGATCGCGGGTGCCGTCGACAACAGGCTAGCCGTCACGAACATAGGCAAAGCGTTCGGCGCCGACTGATCGTCGATCCAGCACCATCGAGCGCATCTCGGTAGCGCCGGAGGGCCCGCATCGTGGGCCCCCCGGTTCGTCAAGCGCGCCTGTTGACAGCCGGGTCTCCTTGTGATCTGATTGAGTTGACTTGGGTACCCATCACGCTTTTCAACGGTATGATGGACACTCGAGGCCAGGGAAAGAACGGGACGTTCCGCAAGGCCTTTGGCCTCAGGGCGTCTCGACAGGGAGGAGCTTGCCGAATGGGAATGGCGACGGCTGGGATGACAGGGAGACGTGTGGATCGGGTCGCCCCACGGCAGGCTGATCGCACTAGAGGCGCGGTTGTCGGGTTCCTGATACCTGCGATGGTTGTGTGGTTCCTCGTCCTTGCCTCATCGTGGGTCCTCGGTCCCACTGTGGCCCAGGCCGCCAGGGTTCATCCGTTGGAAGTGAGCGAAACCCTTCCGAACGGAGGCGCCCCCATCGCGGTCGCCGTCAACTCGGCCAGCCATCACATCTATGCCGTGTCGTTCGGCGGAAGTTCTTCTGCGCGTGTCTACAACTTCGACGAAGACGGCGAACTCGACCCCGTCCACCCCGAACTGACTGGGGACTCTCTGCTTGGGGCCCTTCGCGTCGCTGTCGACAACTCCGGTGGCGCCCACGCCGGCTACATCTATGTAGTGAAACGCGCCGAATCCGGCAATCCGGTGTTTTCCGTCCAGCAGTTCGACCCCGCAGGCCAAGCCACCGCGGTGACGATTACCGAGTCGGCAGTCCCGGCGAACGGCACCGCCCAGGCGGGCGGGTTGCCCCCCGTGGTCAACAACGGAGCGTTCGAACCCCGTAGCGTGAGTGTGGACAGCTCCGGGAACGTGTTCGTCACCGACACCGCCGCCAGGGCGATCGACGTGTTCACTCCGACGGGTGTGTTCGTGAGACAGATCGCGTCAGCGGTCTCGCTGAAATTCCCGGAAGGCATCGCGATAGACGGGCCCGACCTCTATGTCGCCCTAGGCGGCCGCGACGGCCCCGCCGAATCTGTGGGTCCCGGCCTCATCGAGCTCGACACCGCGACCGGCGAATGCGTCGCGGTGGGCTGCGCGCCGATCGAAACGAACCCCGCCCCGATCAACGGCGTGGCGGTCGACGGGGCGGCGGGGACGATCTTCACCGCCGGCCTGGTGAATCCCGCTGATGGCGCCGGAGGGGGGAAGGTCACCGAATACGACGCAGCGACCGGCGGCCTGCTCGGGGTCACCAAGCCGAAAGCACTCCATCTGCCTGTGGGCATCGCGGTCGACGAAAGCTCACATAAGGTGATCGTCGCCGATTTCCTACCCGCGAACGAAGCCACGGTCAAGGTCTTCGGCCCGGTGGAAACGGTCCCGGACGTGAAGACGCTCACCCCGGAAGAAGTCACCGACCACTCGGTCAAACTGAAAGGCGAAATCGGCGCCGCCGGCCTGACCGGCGTGACCTGCGTCTTCCAGTACGTTGACCAGGAAGAATTCGCGGCCCACGGTTTCGAAGGCACCCCGGGCCACCCGGCCCCCACGGCGCCCTGCGAACCGGCGGGCCCATTCTCGGGCGAAGCGATGAACCCGGTGGAGGCAGAAATCACCGGCCTGCGCGGCGGCACCACCTACCACGAGCGGATCCTCGGGGAGAGCACCCCCGGCCAGACCGGAAAAGGCGCCAACGCCGGCGAAGACATCCCCTTCCCCACCAAAGGACCCACCGTCGCCGGGACCGAAGCGGTCGCGGTCACCGAGACGACCGCGACCCTGGAGGGCACCGTCAACCCGAACGGCTCGGCGACCACCTACCGCTTCCAGTACCTGCCCCAGGTCCAGTGGGAAGCGGGCGGCTGGGCCGGCGCCACCGAGGCCCCAGCCGGCGGTGCCCCGGTGGGATCGGTGACCAAAGCCGAACCCGTCTCCCAGCCGATCGGGGGCCTCGTCCCCGGCACCACCTACCGCTTGCGCATCCTTGCCGTGAGCACCGCCGGGACCACCAAAGGCGAAGAGGTCGAGTTCACCGCCCAGCAGGCGCCCCTCGGTGGCCTCCCTGACGGTCGCGCCTACGAGCAGGCGAGCCCGGTCGGCAAGAACGGCACCGACGTTCAGGGCGGGGTCAATTCGGTGCAGTCCTCCCTCGAGGGAGACCGGATCACCTTCTTCTCCAATGCTGGCATCCCCGGCGGGGAAGGCGCCCAGAACTTCCCGACCTTCATGGCCTCGCGGGCACCCGACGGATCAGGATGGTCAACCAGAGGCCTCCTGCCCCCGGCCTCCTACGGGCCGCGGGGAGCGGTGCTCGGCTGGACCGAAGACCTGACGGAAACCTACGACTTCGCCTGGGCGCCGTTCGAGGAAGTCGAACTGCTGCGGGGAGTGATCGGCGCCGGCGCCCTCACCCGGGTGGGGACGAACCCCACCGCGTTCAACCCCTTCGCCTACGCCGGCTCCTCCCAGGGCGGCGCGGTCGCCCTGCTGGAAAGCCAAGCGGGCGGCATGAAAGGGACCGTCGGCCCCGCCGACCTGGAAGGCAAACAGAACCTCTATGCCTATGACCGCGGATCGGGCCAACTGGTGGTGGCGGGGGTGCTCAACGACTCGACGGTGCCGCCCGGCGGGGCGATGGCGGGCCCCTACGACTGGTTCAAAAGCGGGAGCACCAACATCGGCGGCGCCCTCGCCAGCTTCTACACCCAGTCGACCCAGGCGATCTCCGCCGACGGCCGGGAGGTGTTCTTCACCGCGGGGGGCACCGGGCAGCTCTACGTGCGGGTGAACCCGTTCGGCACCCCGCAGGAACTGACGCCCACCGAATGCCGCGCACCGACCAACGAGGCGGCCTGCACGATCCGGGTCTCCGCGCCCGGCCCCGGGGTAGCCACCGACCCGAAAACCCCGGCGGCCTTCCTCGGCGCCTCGGCCGACGGTCGCCTCGTCTACTTCCTCGACAAAGGGAAGCTCACCACCGACGCCACCGGCGGCACCGGCTTCGATCTCTACCGCTACGACGTCACCAGCGGAACGCTCACCGACCTCAGCCTCGACACCACCGACAAAGCAGGCGCGCGGGTCGAAGGGATGCTCGGGATCGGTGGGCCGGAAGGTGAATACGCCTATTTCGTCGCGGCCGGTCAGCTCGCCGGGGGCGCCACCCAGGCGCCGGTGGGGGAAACCAACCTCTACGCCCTCCACGACACGACGATCGACTTCGTCGCGCGCCTCGGGAACAGCGAAGCGGTGAACGGGGAACCGCTCGCCTGGACCCCCACCTCCGCCCAGGGGGGCGGGATCCCGTCGGCCCATGCATCGCGGGTCTCGGCCGACGGGCAGACCCTGCTCTTCCGCTCGGCCCGCAGGCTCACCGCCTACAAGAACCACGGGGTAGCCGAGCTCTACCTCCTGCGCACCGGCGCCCCGATCAGCTGTATCTCCTGCAACCCGAGCGGGGAGGCGCCGAACGGCCCCGCCGGGGTGCAGGAAATCCCCCAGACCTTCCTCTCGGTCACGCGCACCGCGATCATGACCCGAAACCTCTCGGCCGACGGGCGGCGGGTCTTCTTCGACTCCCCCGACCGCCTGGTGGCAGGCGACCGCAACGACGTCAACGACGTCTATGAGTGGGAGGCGAAAGGCGAGGGCTCCTGCACCTCGGAAGCCGAGGACGGCGGTTGTCTCTTCCTGATCTCTGGCGGCGCCCCCGACGGCGGCCCCTCCTGGTTCGGCGACGCCGACGAAGAAGGCAACAACGTCTTCTTCTTCACCGCCCAGCCCCTGGTCGCCCAGGACGGAGACGAACTGGTCGACGTCTACGACGCGCGGGTGGGCGGCGGTATTGCCGCCCAGAACAAACTGCCCCCGCCGCCTCCCTGCGAAGGCGAGGCGGGCTGTCGCGCCGCGGCACCCCCGCCCCCGCCCTCCCCGCCGTCGCCGGGGTCGACCGGCACCTTCCCCGGCAACCCTCCCGCTTGCAAGAAGGGCCAAGTGCGCAAGCACGGCAAGTGCGTGAAGAAGCCCAAGAAGAACCAGGGCAAGAAGTCCAATGACAAGAAGTCGAAGAACAAGAAGAAGAAGGGCGGCAAGGGCAGGAAGGGGGGCCGGGGATGAGGCGCAGGACGAGGATCGCGGTGGCGATCGCCGCGACGGTGGCGGCGGTGGTGGCGGCGACCCCGGGGGCGGCCCCGGGGGCGACCCCGGGGGCGGCCTGGACGATCAACGCGATCCCCTACCCGAGTACCTTCGAGGCGGGCACCGCCTACCACTCGGACGAAACCGGCCCCGGCTACCTGGTCCAGGCCTACAACGCCGGCGCCAAGGCGAGCGAAGGCACCTTCACCCTGACCGATACCCTGCCCGCCGGCCTCCTGCCCGCGCCGGGCTTCCCGCCGCACGGCGTCTACGGGCCCCAGCTGGAAGAAATACCGGGCGTCCACGCGATGAGCTGCACGACCCTAGGGCGCAAAGTCACCTGCACGGGCGGGAGCGAAGGGCCGGTCGGCGCGGGCGAGGGAATAAGCGTGATCGTGCCGGTCGAAGTGCAGGCCAACGCGGCCCAGAAAGCCGCCGAAGCGGGCGGCTTCCTGGCCGACCAGGCGGCGATCGAAGGCGGCGCCGCGGCGGCGGCTCAGACCTCCCAGCCGACCCCGGTCGTCGCCCACGGCGCCTCGGCCCAGAGCCCGTTCGGGTTCCTGCAGGCGCCCGCCGGCCTCCACGGCGAGGCGACCCTGGCCGACGGCTCGCCCGCGACCCAGGCGGGCTCCCACCCCTACTCGATGACCGTCGCCGCGCTCAGCCTGGCGACCGGCCCGGGCGACGCCCTGACGCTGCTGGCCTCGGGCGGGGGCCTGCGCGAAGCGACGGTGACGCTGCCGAAGGGGCTTGTGGTCAACCCGGCGGCGGTGCCCCGCTGCAAGGAGAGCGAACTGGAGAGCGGGGAAGTCGGCTGCCCCGACGCCTCCCAGGTGGGGACGATCGCGCTCACGGTCTCGCCCACCCCAGGGTTCGGTCTGGGCCCCGTCATGCACCCCGTCTACAACATGGTGCCGCCGCCGGGCTCTCCGGCCGAGCTCGGCTTCGAAGTGCTCGAAGGCGTCGACGTCCACCTGCTCGGCGCGGTCTCCTCCGACGGCACCTTCACCCTGACCGCGAACAGCCGCGACGTGCTGGCGCGGGCGGCGATCGGCGGGGTGCGGACGACCCTCTGGGGGGTACCCTCAGAAGAAGTCCACGACCACCAGCGGGGAAGATGCCTCTTCCAGTCGACCGGGCCCGGATGCGCGGTGCCGCGCACCGGCCGTCCTTTCGTCACCCTGCCGAGTTCCTGCGGCGGCCCCCTCGCCACCGGCGTCGCCGCCCGCAGCTGGCTGGGCGAACCCGCCGGCGGCTCCTACCTCTCCTCGAGTCTGGCCGGGGAACCGGTCGGGGTGGCGGGCTGCGGGGCCCTGGAATTCTCACCGACGATCGAAGCGCGCCCGAGCACCGACCAGGGCGACTCGCCCGCCGGGCTCCAGTTCGCCCTGCACGTACCACAGCACAAAGGGGCGGGGGAACTGGCGACCGCGAACCTCCGCGACGCCACGGTCACCCTGCCGGTCGGGATGACGGTCAACCCCTCCGCGGGCAGTGGTCTCGAAGGCTGCTCGGCGGCCCAGATCGGCCTCTTCTCCGCGATCGGGGCGAGCCCGGTGCGCTTCCGCGAAGGACCCGCGCACTGCCCCGACGCGTCGAAGCTCGGCACGGCGGAAGGCGTCACGCCGGTGCTGGTCGACGAACCGACCGCGGGGACCCAGCTTCCCCACGTCCTGAAGGGCTCCGTCTACCTGGCCAAGCCCTTCGACAACCCCTTCGGCTCCCTGCTCGGCCTCTACCTCGTGCTCGAAGACGAACAGAGCGGCATCATCGCCAAGCTGGCCGGGCGCGCCGAACCCGACCCCGTGACCGGGCAGCTGACCGCGACGTTCGCCGAAAACCCCGAGCTGCCGGTCGAAGACGTGAAGCTCTCCCTCTTCGGCGGGCCGCGGGCCTCGCTGACGACCCCGCTGGCCTGTGGCACCCACACCACCACCTCGGCCCTGGTGCCGTGGTCGGCCCCCGAAGGGGCGACCGCGCACCCGACCGACTCCTTCCAGACCACCGACTCCTGTTCGGCATCGGAAGCCGCGGCCCCGAAGGCCTACGGTTTCGAGGCCGGGACGGTGACCCCTCTCTCGGGTTCCTACAGCCCTTTCGTCCTGAAGCTCACCCGCCCCGATGGCTCCCAGCACCTGACCGGCCTCGACCTGACCCTGCCGGGGGGCCTGACCGGCAAACTGGCGGGCATCCCCTACTGTCCGGAGGCCGGGATCGCCCGCGCCCAGGCCAGGAGCAACCCTGAAGAAGGGAAGCTCGAGCAGGCCGACCCCTCCTGCCCCGAGGCATCGGAAGTGGGCACCGTGACCGTCGGCGCCGGCTCCGGGCCGAGCCCCCTCTACGTCACCGGCCGCGCCTACCTCGCCGGGCCCTACAAAGGGGCCCCGCTCTCGATGGTGATCATCACCCCGGCGGTGGCCGGGCCCTTCGACCTCGGGGTGGTGGTGGTGAGGACCGCCCTGCAGGTGGGCCTCGAAACCGCCCAGATCCACGCGGTCTCCGATCCTCTGCCGACGATCCTCGACGGCATCCCGATCGACGTGCGCTCCGTCGCCTTGAGCCTCGACCGACCGGGCTTCACCCTCAACCCGACCTCATGCGAAGCCAAGGCGATCGAAGGACAGGTGACGACTCAGCCCGGTCAGAGCTCGCCGCTCAGCAACCACTTCCAGGTCGGGGAATGCGGCCGCCTCAAGTTCAATCCGAAGCTCTCGATCTCGCTGAAGGGCGGGACGAAGAAGGCCGGCCACCCGGCGCTCAAAGCAGTCGTGACCTACCCGAAGGGCGGCTCCTACGCCAACCTCGCGAAAGCCCAGGTCGCCCTGCCCCATTCGGAGTTCATCGACCAGGGCAACCTGAACAAGGTCTGCACCCAGCCGCAGCTGAAATCGAAAACCTGTCCGAAGACGTCGATCTACGGCAAAGTCAAGGTCTGGACCCCCTTGCTCGAAAAACCCCTCGAAGGAAACGTCTACCTCGGGGTCGGATATGGCTACAAGCTCCCCGCCGTGGTGGCCGAACTCGACGGCCAGATCAGGGTCTTGGTCGCCAGCAAAGTCGACACCGCCAAGGACCATGGGATCCGCAGCACCTTCGAAGCCGTCCCCGACCAGCCACTCGAAAAATTCGTGCTCGAAATGAAAGGCGGCAAGAACTACGGCCTGTTCGAAAACTCTGAAGACCTCTGCAAGAAGAAGCAGGTGGCGAACGCCGTCTTCACCGCTCAGAACGGCAAGGTCCTGAAGCTCTCGCCGACGATCGGCAACAGCTGCAAGGGGAAGAAGGGTGGCGGGAAGACGGGGAATGGCAAGAAGGGTGGGGGGAAGAAGGGGAAGTAGGGGTTCGGCGGCGCTGATGGTTGGACCTTGAGAGCCATCGGTCGCATCTGCCCGGTTGCGACCTCGATCGCCATCGCCGCGTTCGGCCTTTGGCACGCGCCGGCCGCTGCGGCTGAACCGCCGGGTATCACCTCGGTCTACGTCGAAGAAGGGAAGGCGATGTCGGCCGACTTGCATGGAGAAGTCAATCCGAAGGGCATTCCCACCTTCATTCGGTTCGAATACCTGACCGAAGCGGCCTACTTGGCAAACGCTTTTGCGGGCGCGAGTTGGGCCCCACTCTCCGGAAGCCTGTTCGTCGGATCCGGGGTGACCTCGGTGCGGGTCGGAGAGCTCACCTTGAAGGTCTGATCCCGGAAACCGCCTACCGCTATCGACTACGGGCCGAAAGCTCGAGCAAAGAGGTTGTCTTCAGTGTCGTACGGCCGTTCGAAACCGAGGCGCCCACCAACGAATTCAAACTGCTGGACGGGCGCCAATGGGAGATGGTCTCCCCGCTCGACAAAGATGGCGGGGCGGTGCAACCACCGGGCCAGATCTCCGGCGGCGGTGTCTTCCAGGCAGCCGCTGCCGGGGGTGCGCTGACCTACAGCTCTGCCGACTCGTTTGGAGAAGGGGCGCAGGGCGCCCCGGCCGGGAGTCAATACGTCGCAGCGCGCAGGGTCGGCGGTTGGACGACCTCGAACATCACGACGCAACTTCTCTCCGGCAGCTACGGCGACGAACCGGACGGGGTCCCGTACCAGCTCTTCTCCTCCGACCTCACCACGGCGCTCCTCTCCAACGGGGAACGCTGCCGGGGGAATGCCGGCGGCGAATGTCCGGTCGCCAACCCGCCGCTCCCGGGATCGGGCGCGCCGCCCGGGTTCCGCGACTACTACCTGCGCACTCCATCGGGTGCGTTCCTATCCCTGCTCACCGCGGGCGACCTGACCCACACCAGCCTCGGCCCCGAACGGTTCGAACTCCGCCTCCTCGACGCAACGCCCGATCTCGCCCACGTCCTACTGTCCAGCTGCGCTGTATTGACCGCGAACGCGGTCGAAGTGCCCGCGCTCGGAGGCTGCAATCCGGCGGATCAGAACCTCTACGAGTGGTCTGGTGGTTCGCTCGCGCTGGTCAACCTGTTGCCAGGGGAAACTGTCGGGACTCCAGGTGCGTTGCCCGCCGCCCCGAGTGGGGCGATGTCAGCGAACGGCTCGCGGGTCTATTTCAAGGTCGGCGGCACCGTCTACCTCCGGGAAGGCGGTCTCACCAAGACCGTTCTCGAATTGGCTAGCGCGTCGGCGTTCCAGGCCGCATCCTCCGCAGGCGATGTCGCCTATCTCTTGTATGCCGGAACGCTCGAGCGATATGAAGCTGCGCCCGGGACGCTGACGCCGATCGCCGGCCCTGGTGCCGAAGGTGTCCTCGGCACCTCGGTCGACGGTTCGGACGTCTACTACGCGCAGTCGGGAAGGATCTTCCTTCGCAGCGGAGCGAACGTCACCGAAGTCGCCGCCTCTGCCGCCGCGAGCAACTGGCCCGCCGCCACCGGCACCGCTCGCGTCAGCTCCGACGGTTCGCATCTCCTCTTCCTCTCCGCCGCGGAACTGACCGGGTTCCCAAACGAAGACCAGATGGAGGTCTTCCTCTACGGTCCGTCTCCCGGTGGGCCGCTGCTCACCTGTGTCTCATGCGATCCGACCGGCGAAAGACCGAAGGGACCCAGCACGATCCCGGGCGTGATCGCGAACGGTGGGGGAGCGCAGGCGCTCGACGTCTATAAGCCACGGGTGATGTCCGCCGCGGGCAATCGCGTCTTCTTCGACTCCGGAGACGATCTGGTGAGCCACGATACGAACAGCGCCACCGACGTCTACGAGTGGGAGGCTGACGGCAGCGGGACCTGCAGTCGGGCGGGTGGCTGCGTCCAACTGATCTCGAACGGAAAGGGTTCCGAACCCTCGTACTTCCTCGACGCCGACGCCGACGGAGGTGAAGCCTTCTTTCTCACCGCGGAATCGCTCTACGCGCTCGACCCCGGCTCCTATGACGTTTACGACGCTCGAGTTGGGGGTGGGTTCCCCCTCCCCGAAACCCCGATCCCATGTATCGCCGACGCGTGTCAGCCCCTTCCTCCGGCTCCCGAAGACCCAACCCCGGGAACCTTGGTCCCCAACCGAGGGAACCCTCACCTGAAGATCTCCGGTGAACGGACCAAGAAGAAGGGCAGGCATCACAAGAAGAAGCACCACAAGCACCGGCAGAGATCGAAGGGCCATCGGAACGCCCGCTTGCGAGGAGCGCCGTGACTCGCGGCAGAACCCAGTCCTTGCTTGGTCTAGTCTTGCTCCTCGGCGCCCTGCCCGTGATGCCCGCCTCCGCGTCGGCCGCCTTCGGCTTCCGTCCCGGACCCGAAGGGTTCTCGGTTGCCGCCCGCGAAGAAAACGGTGCGCTCGACCACCAGGCCGGATCCCATCCCTATGAACTGGTCACGAGCGTCCAGCTCGAAACGATCACCAACTCCCCTGGCGAACCCGGGGTCCCGTTCAGCGATGGTGATCTTCGCGAACTCAGCCTTGAGTTCCCTCCAGGCTTGATCGAAAACCCGACCGCCGCAAGCCAGTGCACGCTGGCGGACTTTCACGAACCCCGCACGTCGGCCCACGAAACCAGCCTCTCGGGTGAGAACTGTCCCGACAGCAGTCAGGTGGGGGTGGCCACAGTGCGCTCGTCCTACGGCGGCGGGACCGAACGGACCTTCGGAGTCTTCAGTCTAGTGCCACCGCCCGGCGCTCCCGCCGAGGTCGGCTTCAGCCCCTTCGGGTCGCCGATCATCTTCACCCCCGAAGTCCGTCAGGCCGAAGGCGAATACCGGCTCATCCTGCGCGCGTCGGACATCTCGCAGCGCGTCAATTTCAGTGGTTTCACGATCTCGCTCTGGGGGGCTCCCTGGGCGGCGAGCCACAACGGCGAACGCGGTGACTGTCTTCACGAGGCCGAACCGGCAGTCTCCTGGGCCAACTCGTGCGCCGCCGGACCGCGTCCGGAATTCGCGCCGCGCGCCTACCTGACCCTGCCGTCTTCGTGTCAGGAGCCGCTTGTCTACGGCGCTGCGGCGACCTCCTGGCAGCAACCGGGGACCACTGCGAGGCGTACCTTTGCCCACTTCAACGAAGGTGAAGCGCAGACCCTCGAAGGCTGTGCGGAACTACCTTTCGAAACGAGCATCCGGGCGCTACTTGCCGATCCGCGAGCCTCATCCTCCAGCGGGTTCGAGTTCGACCTCGGTGTGAGGAGCGAAGGTCTTCTGAATCCGAAACGCCTGAATGTCAACGCCGGTCGAAAACCGGACCACTTCTGCCGGTTGAAATGTGGACCACCCCCGAGTGGTCATGTGCCGTCGGGGAGAAACTGCGCGGTGAGTGTCGACGTCCCGCCCGCGGAGCCGAGCCCGGAGGGCGAGGCGGA
>DATEDJ010000009.1:0-10818 GCA_035281725.1 Solirubrobacterales bacterium | reverse complement strand
CGACCTCGTCGCCTCGATCCGCACCTGGATCGAGAACTGGAACGACGAACCGAGGCCCTACGTCTGGCACAGGAGCGCCGACGAGATCCTCGACGGGCTCGCGGCGTACTGCCAAAGGATTAACGACTCAGGTCACTAGGGCGGGACGTCGCGATTCGTGACCCGGTCGATCGGGGATCGGCGAGGGTCCCGGGCGTCTCATGGCGGCCCTGGCAGGCCGTGGCCGCCACGAGACGCCCGGGACGCGGGCCTTTCGGGGAAGACAGAAAGCCGTCACAGTCTCGTGAGGGAGGCGCCGAACTTGCGCCCGCACTCACCGGTCAAATGGACCTGTGTCGAGTTCTGGGTCCTCAGGGACCAAAACTCCACACACGTCTTCTTGACCGGTGCAATCCACCCACCCTCGTGACGAACCTCGCCTCCCCGTGAGGCCTCCCCGGCGTCTCATGCACATCCCCCGCACCCCGCGTCCATTCCCCCGGGCGCCCTTCCGTGGACTCAATCACCTAGCGGCGGCTCGGGCGGCACCGACGTGGGGGAGTGCGGCGATGTCCGGGCCGGGGGGCCTGGCGGGGTGCGGTCCGATGAGGCGGTCGATCTGCGGTGTGAGTTATGTCGGCCCTCGGCTGCATAACTCACACCGCAAGCGCGGCCGCGGCGGCAGTGCGGTGAGCGCACGCATTCCGCGGGTCCCTTCTTCGCCATAGCCGACGTTTCGAACCGCGCTACGGCCGGCACCGTCGTTTGCGTGGTTCCTTATCCGCGTATGGCGTGGATTTCGAACCACGCAAGCCCCGTCCCTCTCCGCTTCCCGGCTCGAGGCGCGAACTTCGCGCCGCCGCATGCGATCGAGGGAGGTCCGATTGACCCCGAACGAACCTCCCTGCTGTTGTGAGTGAAGGGTCCATCGGACCTCCCCCTCGCAAGCCCGTCCTCGCAAAGCCCAAAATCACACGAAGTTCACTCCTCGTTTGCAGGTGCTTCACAAGATTTCCCTGCAAATGGCGAAATATGGGTGTGCAATGACCAGGGATAGAAAGGAAGACACCGATGACTTCCCGTGCTGATATGCACTGCCACTCGACCGCCTCGCAGCTCTCTCGCCTCGGGGTCCAGCGCAGTCTGGGACTGCCGGAGTGCGCGACTCCTCCGCAGGAGGTCTACGAGCTTGCCAAGCGGCGGGGGATGGACTTCGTGACGATCACCGATCACGACACGATCGAGGGAGCGCTCGAGTTGGAGCACCTTCCCGACACCTTCGTCTCCGAGGAGCTGACCGTTCGCTTCGCCGGCGAGCCTCAAGCGGTTCACGTCCTCTGTTACGGGATCACTCCTGGAGACCATGAGTGGCTGCAGGCCCACGCCGGCGACGTCGAGGCCTGTGCCGCGTACCTGCATGAGAACGGGATCGCCTGCGCGCTCGCGCACCCCTTCTTCAACGTCGCGGCGCCGCTCACACGGCGCCATCGGCGCCGGCTGGCGGAGCTCTTCCCGATCTGGGAGATCCGCAACGGGTCGCGCGCCGCGGAGCTGAACATGCCCGCCGCCGTCTACGTCGACACGCGTGGCGGCACCGGCATCGCCGGCTCCGACGACCATGCCGGCGTCGACATCGGCCGCACCTGGACCGAGGTGCCCGCCGCTGCCACGCCGGAAGAGTTTCTCGCCCATATGCGCAACGGCGACGCCGAGGCGCGGGGCGAACAGGGTTCCGCCGCGAAGTGGACCCACGCGGCGATGGCGCTCGCCACGCGCGCCCTCGACGGCGCCGGGGTGGAGACCTCCGACAGCGCCCCCGACCCGGCCGCGGTGCTGAAGATGGCCGAACGGGTGATCGCCGAGGGCTCCGCCCGCGAGGGGAAGGTCGCCGCCGACATCGGTCCCGAGGACGCCCGCTGCCTGCTCGAGGCCTGGCTCGCTGGGGTCGGGATCGAAGCTCGCGGCCGCGAGCTGATCGAGATGCTGCAGGCCGACGGCTTCTCCCACGCCGACCTCTACCGCCGCGCCCGCCGCCGCCACGAGCGGCGCCTGCGGCTTGCCGTCGACGGCGGCCTGGTCGCCTTCCAGGCCGGCGACCTCGGCGCCGCCGCGAACGGCATCTTCGAGGCACTCGTCCCGGCCGTCCCCTACGCCCCCTCGACCGCCTTCCTCGGTCAGGAGAAGGCGAAGCTGCGGGGGCGCGACGAGGGGCGCCGCCGGGTCGCCCTGATCGCCGACGGGATCGGCTCGATGCACGGGGTCACCCACACGATCGAGCAGATCCGCGAGCGCGGCGTCCCCGGCTTCGACGTCGAGGTGATCGGCACCGATCCGGGCGTCGACCGCCGCCTGCCGGCGGCGAGCGAGCTGGAGCTGCCCTTCTACGCGGGGATGCGGCTGGGGGTGCCGGGCGTCCCCGACCTGGTCGAGGTGCTCGCCGAAGGGAACTACGACCTGGTCCACGTCACCGCCCCCGGCCCGGCCGGGATCGCGGCGACGCTGCTCGGGCGGATCACCGGCGTGCCGCTGCTCGCCAGCTACCACACCGAGCTCGCCACCTACGCCGGCCTGCGTGCCGACGGGATGCTCGAGGCGGTCGCCCGGGCGGGCCTCGGAGCCTTCTACAACGCCCCGGTGCGGGTGCTCTCGCCGAGCCCCGCCGCCGACGGCTCGCTCGCCGAGCTCGGCATCGACGGCGCCAAGGTCGGTCGCTGGGAGCGCGGTGTGGACATCGAGCGCTTCGACCCGGCGAAGGCCGACCGCGACGCCTACCCGGGGGAGATCAAGGTCCTCTACGCCGGTCGGCTCTCGCGCGAGAAGGGCGTCGACCTGCTCGCCGAGTCCTTCCTCCGCGCCCACGAGGCCGACCCGCGCCTGCACCTGCTGCTGGCGGGCGGCGGCCCCGAGGAGTCGGAGCTGCGGGCGCGCCTCGGCGACGCCGCCACCTTCCTCGGCTGGCTCGGCGGCGAGGATCTCGCGGTCGCCTACGCCAGCGCCGACGTCTTCCTCTTCTGCAGCGTCACCGACACCTACGGCCAGGTGATCCTCGAGGCCGGGGCGAGCGGGCTGCCGGTGATCGCGATCGCCGAGGGCGGCCCCGCGGCGCTGGTCGAGAACCGCCACACCGGGCTCCTCTGCCGTCCCGACGCCGACCATCTCGCCGGCTCGCTGCTGCAGATGGCAGCCTCGCCGGAGCTGCGCACCAAGCTCGGCGCGGCCGGGGTGCGCGGCGCCCGCGCCCGCTCCTGGGAGCGCTCGCTGAGCCAGCTCGCCGCCGGCTACCGGCTCGCCCTCGACGGCGCCCCCGTCGCCGCCCCGGCTGAGCCGCCGCAGCCCGCGCCGCAACCTCTCCATCTCGTCGCTTAGGCAGACCGGGGGGCAGGCGTTGCAAGAGTACGATGTCCCCTTGTCCGAGTCGGTAGTTCCCAACCTCGATGATCCCGGTCTCTACTTCAACCGGGAGTTGTCCTGGCTGGAGTTCAACCGGCGGGTGCTGGAGCTGACCGAGGACCCCGAGGTGCCGCTGCTCGAGCGGCTGCGCTTCTGCTCGATCTACGCCTCCAACCTGGACGAGTTCTTCATGGTGCGGGTGGCCGGTCTGTTCGACCAGATGGAGGCGGGGATCGACGCGCGGGGGCCGGACGGGCTGCGCCCGGGCGAGCAGATCGACCGCATCCAGCGGCAGGTGCTGGAGTTCGACAAGCGGCTGCAGCGGGCCTTCGGCGGGGACCTGCGCCCGGCGCTGGAGCAGGAGGACATCCGCATCGTCTCCCTCGAGGACGCCAGCGAGGAGGAGCAGCGCCAGATCCACCGCCGCTTCCACGAGCAGGTCTTCCCGGCCCTGACGCCGCTGGTGATCGGGCTCGGCCGGCCGTTCCCCTACATCTCGAACCTCTCGCTGAGCCTCGCGGTGCTGCTGCGCGACCCGGAGTCGGAGGTCGAGATCGTCGCCCGGGTGAAGGTGCCGAAGGAGCTGCTCGGGCGCTTCCTGCCGGTCGGCGCGGAGGGGACGTATGTGCCGCTAGAGCAGGTGATCGCAGCCAACCTGGATCACCTCTTCCCAGGGACCGAGGTGGTCGACTACGGCTTCTTCCGGGTCACCCGCGACGCCGACTTCAACGTCTCCGACGAGGCGGACGACCTCCTGCAGGCGGTCCAGGACGAGCTGCGCCGGCGCCGTTTCGGCGAGGTCGTGCGGCTGGAGATCGCCACCGGGATGAACCCGAATCTGCGCCACGAGCTGGTCGGCGCGCTGCGGCTCGAAGACCGCGAGGTCTACGACATCGAAGGGCTGCTGGATCTGGCCGACCTCTCCGAGATCGCCGACGTCCCCGGCCATGCCGAGCTGCGCTACTCGCCCTGGACCCCGGTCACCCAGCCGCGGTTGCAGGGGGACGAGGGGCGCGCGGTCGACATGTTCCGGGCGATCCGCCACGCCGACCTGCTCGTCCACCACCCCTACGACTCCTTCGCCCACTCGGTCGAACGGTTCGTCGAGCAGGCGGTCGAAGACCCCGACGTGCTGGCGATCAAGCAGACCGTGTACCGGACGAGCGACGACTCGCCGCTGGTGCCGTCGCTGATCCGCGCCTCGGAACGCGGCAAGCAGGCGGTCTGCATGGTGGAGCTGAAAGCGCGCTTCGACGAGGAGGCCAACATCCACTGGGCGAAAGCCCTCGAGGAGGCTGGCGTCCACGTGGTCTACGGGATCCCTGGGCTGAAGACGCACGTGAAGGCGATCCTGGTGGCGCGCCGCGAGGGCCAGCAGGTGCGCGAGTACGTCCACATCGGGACGGGCAACTACCACGCCAAGACGGCGCGCCTCTACACCGACTTCGGGCTCTTCACCGCCGACCCCGACATCGGCGCCGACGTCGCCGAGATGTTCAACTTCCTCACCGGTTACGGGCGGCCGGCGGTGTACCGCAAGGTGCTGGTGTCGCCGACGACGATGCGCGACCGGCTGGTCGGCGAGATCGAGGCGACGATCGCCGCCCACGAGGCGGGCGAAGAGGCGCGGATCGCGCTGAAGATGAACTCGCTGGTCGACGCCGGCTGCATCCGGGCGCTCTACCGGGCCTCGCAGGTGGGCGTGCGGGTCGACCTCAACGTGCGCGGGATCTGCTGCCTGAAGCCGGGCGTGCCGGGAGTGTCGGAGAACATCCGGGTGGTCTCGATCGTCGGCCGCTTCCTCGAGCACTCGCGCGTCTACACCTTCACCCGCGGTGGCGAGACCCGGGTGCTGATGGGCTCCGCCGACATGATGCCGCGCAACCTCGACAACCGGGTCGAGCTGGTGGCGCCGGTCGAAGACGCGCTCCTGCGCGAGGAGATGATGGAAATGCTGGAGCGCTGCTTTGCCGACAACTCGAACTCCTGGGAGCTCGGGGCGGACGGGGAGTGGACGCGGATCGTGCGCGCCGAGGGCGAACCGCGCCGCGACGTCCAATTGGAACTGCGCGAGCGGGCCGCGACCCGCGCGGCCGAGCAACTGACGGCGGCGGGCTGACCTCGGTGATTTTGGATGGCCACTAGGATGACCCAGGTGGCGCGCTTCTCGCTCCTACCCCACGATCAGACCTTCTTCGATCTCTTCGTGGAGGCGGGCAAAAACAGCGTTCATTCGGCACACTTGCTCGACCAGCTGATGCGGGAGTGGCCCGACGCCGGGACGCTCCACCAGGACATCGTCGAAGCCGAGCACCGCGGGGACAAAGTCACCCACGAAATCATCAAACGGCTGAACACGACGTTCGTCACCCCGATCGACCGCGAGGACATCTACGGGCTGGCGACCCAGCTCGACGACATCGTCGACTTCACCGAGGAGGCCGCGGACTTCCTCGGGCTCTACCAGGTGGAGGCGCCGATGGACCAGGCGGGGGCGCTGACCAACGTGCTGGTGCGGTCTTGCGAGGCGCTGGCCGAGGGGCTGGAAAACCTGCCTTCGTTCAAAGATCTCGACCAGTACTGGATCGAGGTCCACAGACTTGAGAACGAAGGCGATCGGATCTCGCGCGACGCTGTCGCGGCTTTGTTTACGGATGCGATCGACCCGATGGTCGTGATCCGCTGGAAGGACATCTTCGAAGTCCTCGAGGAGGCGATCGACGCGACCGAGAAGGCCGCCCAGATTCTCGAGGGGATTGTGATTAAGAACTCCTGAGGGGAGTTCCGTCCGCGCCATCCGGGGCGTGTAACAAAAATGTGAACGCGGTCGGTAGGTTCCCGGCCAGTGACCTCCGACGTGATCTTGGTGCTGGTCGTTGGCACCGCCCTCGCCTTCGACTTCACCAACGGCTTCCACGACACCGCCAATGTCGTCGCGACCTCGATCTCGACCGGAGCGGCGCGGCCGCAGGTGGCGATCGCGATCGCCTCGCTGCTGAACTTCGCGGGCGCGTTCATCTCGATCTCGGTCGCGGCGACGGTCGCCAACGACGTCGTCGATTCCGCCGTGATCACGCCGACGATCGTCTTCGCCGGGCTGATCGGGGCGATCGCCTGGAACCTCGTCACCTGGTACTTCGGGCTGCCGTCGAGCTCCTCGCACGCGCTGATCGGCGGGGTGGTCGGCTCGGCGGTCGCGGCGGCCGGGTTCCACGTGATCATCGCCGAAGGGCTGCTCGGCAAAGTGCTGATCCCGGCGATCGTCGCGCCGCTGCTGGCCTTCGTCGTCGCCGGGGCGTCGATCGGGCTCTCCTACCGGATCATCGGCAAACAGCGGCCTGGTCTCGTCAGCCGCGGCTACAAGTACGGGCAGGTGGTCTCCGGCGGGCTGCTGGCGCTCGCGCACGGGACCAACGACGCGCAGAAGACGATGGGGGTCATCACCCTGGCGCTGATCGCCAACGGCAGCCTCGGAGCCGGCGCCGACCCGCCGACCTGGGTGATCGCGTCCTCGGCGCTGGCGATCGCGCTCGGCACCTACAGCGGCGGCTGGCGGATCATCAAGACCACCGGCACGCGGATCATCAAGATGGACGCGGCGCAGGGATTCACCTCGCAGGGGGCGGGGGCGGCGGTGATCCTCGCCTCGACCCATTTCGGCTTCCCGTTGTCGACCACGCACGTGATCAACGGCGGCGTGATGGGGGCGGGGGCGGCGAAACGGCTCTCGGCGGTGCGCTGGGGGGTGGCCGGGAACATCATCATCGCCTGGGTGCTGACGTTGCCCGCGGCGGCGCTCATCGGCGCGCTGGCCTACGGCTTCACCAGCCTCTTCGGCAGCGGCGCGGTGGGGCCGGTGGTGGTGACGGTGCTGTCGCTGGGGGCGATCGTCGGGGCATTCGTGCGACGGGCGGCACGGGGAGCGCCGGTCCCGGTGCAGAGCGAAGGCGGGGCGAGAGCGTGAGCACGTTGGCGACGATCGTCGAGACGAAGGATCTGGTGCAGACGGTGGTCTACGCCACCGTGGCGGGGATCGGGGTGACTGCGATCTTCTCGGTGGCGATCTGGGGCGCGGCCCGTTTCACCGACCTCAGCCAGGAAGAGCGGCGGCTGGAGGCGGGCTTCGCGGCCTTGGCCGCGGGGGTCGCCCTGCTGGCGGTGCTGGCGGCGATCGTCATCGGCGTGATCGTGATGACCAGTAAGTGAGTTGGGAGTACGATTGGTGAGGTGAAGGCCGCGCGAAATGTCGCGATCATCATGCTCCTGGCGCTCGGGGTGGCGTTTCTCCCGGGTGGTGGCAACGCGGTCAATACCGTGCTCACCGCGATCGCGATGGGGTTCCTCGCCGGGATCACCTGGATGCTCTACACGCTGAGCCGCCAGAATCAGCTGACGCTGGCGACGCTCAGCGACGGGCGACGGGCGATCTTCTACGGCGCCTTCGGCATGCTGGCTCTGCTGATCGCGGGGCAGGACAAGCTCTGGTCGAGCGGCCCCGGGACGTTGCTTTGGGTAGTGCTGCTCGGCGCCTCGATCTTCGCGATCTGGCGGGTCTGGAGCGAGGCGAACTCGTACTAGAGGGGCCCCGTCGTCGGCCCTTCGGTTCGCTCGGCCGGGAGCGTTTCGCTTCCGTCACACAATTGGTCCTGAATTGATCCGTTGTGCGCACCACGGGCGCGCCTTTCCCGTGCAGGGTGGTCCTCGTGCCACCCCAGAGCGCTGACAACACGGGTCACGGGGAAGAGGGGACCGCCTCGATCGAGCTGGTCGCGGCGATCCCCTTTCTGTTGCTGGCGCTCGCCGTCGCGGTCCAGATAGCGCTCGCCGGCCAGGCCCTCTGGTCGGCGAGCGTGGCCGCGCGGGCCGGCGCCCGGGCAGCGCTGGTGGGTGCCGATCCGAAGGCGGCGGCGCGCCAGGCGCTGCCGCCTTCGATGCGCGAAGGCGCCGTGGTCGAAGAGGAAGACGACGGTGACGAAGGCATCGCGGTGAAGGTCCCGGTGCCGACGCTGCTGCCGCAACTGCCCGTGGTGAGAGTCGGCGCGCGAAGCGGGCTGAGAGGCGACGGTGGCTGAGTCGCGGGCTTGGGTTCGGGAGGACGGCCAGGCGACCGTCGAGCTGGTCGCGGCGATCCCCGCGCTGCTGCTCGCCGCCCTGATCTCCCTCCAACTGCTGGCGGCCGGTTATGCATTGACGCTGGCCGACGGCGCCGCCGAGGCGGGAGCGCTCGCCCTCGCCCAGGGCGGCTCGGCCGCCGAAGCTGTGCGCAAGGCCTTGCCGGGTTGGGCCGACGACAACGTCTCGGTCTCGGTCCGCGGGGGACGGGTCTCGGTCCGCCTGCGCCCACCGTCCCCGTTCGGCTCGATCGCCGACCACCTCGCGGTGACCAGCACCGCGGGCGCGAGGGCGGCGGAATGAATGCTCAGCGGGGGACAGTGGATGGCCTGCAGGAGGTGTTCGGGCCGCTCGACCTCGGATCGCGCGGTCGGGAGGGTCAGAATGGCGCCCTCGGTGGGGCGGCCGGCGTGTTCGAGGCGCCGCGGCACGGCACCGCGGTCGTGGTCACGGCCGTCGGTGGGGCGGAGGGGTCGCGCGGTGCGGCGGCGGCACTCTCCTGTGCCGGGTCGGGGATCGAGACTGCGGCGCTGCTGGTCGACGTCGGCGGTCGAGTCCCGCGGCCAACTTTGATCGCCTCGGCCTCCGCCCACCGGCTCGAGGAACGGCTCGCCGCGCGCCTGCCGTCCCTGCGACCGGCCGCCCGCGGCGAGGTCTGTCATCTATCGGTGGTCGCCGACGAGGACGGCCTTGCCGCGGGCGGGACGGCGGTCACGGTCGCCCGTGGCGGCCTTGCCGTCGTCCACGTCGCGCCCGAGCAATTGCAGACCTTGCTCGACACGCCTGGAGCGCCGCGTTTCGACGCGGCGCTCCTGCGGGCCGACCTCGACACCGACCGGGCGCTGGTCGCGCTGGCGGTCGGCGATCTGCTCGAGCGCGGCCTCCGGGTGGCGGTGCTGAAGCACCGGCTCGGTTGGGTCACCGAGCGCCGCGCCGGCTTCGGCGCCCTGGGCAGCGACTCCGGCGGATTGCCGGAGTCGCTGGTGCGGCGCCTACTCGACGGTGGGGCTAGGGGGTAGCGGCGTGCCAGGTCCCGACGTCCTTGAACCCCTCGCCGTTCGCCTGACCCTTCTTGCTGTCGCCATCGAAGGTGTAGAGCGGCAGGCCCTTGAAGGTGACCTGGATCTTGCCTTCGGGGCGCTTGATCGTGCCGAGCTTGACCGGCCCTTTCGGCTTGGTTCCGGCAGCGACCAGGAGGGGGATCCAGGTCCGCGTGCAGGAGCCGGTGCAGATGAACTTGCCGTTCTTCTCGACGCTCAGGCTGTAGAGCGTCAGGCCCATGGTGTTGGTGAGGACGGTCTTGTGGAGGCTCGGGGCCGTGGCCTCGCCGACAACGGTCTTACTGCCCCGGGCGAGTGCCATCGGCACGGCCACCGCGCTGACCACGAGGATGGCGGCGAGCATGAGGGCGGCAGCGTTGCGCCCTCGCCCCCTCGACTTGCTTCTGGTCTGGTTCATCGGATCGGCTCCTTCGTCGGGAATGGCTGTTCGGTTTACGGATCGCAGCGGCGGAAGGTTCGGAAAAGAGGCCCGGCAGGCATTGTCGGCTCTGGCGCGGGCGGCTCGCCTCGGCTCGGCGGCGTGCCTGGCGACTGGGGCGCAGAGTCGGGGCAGGCGCTGGTCTTGGCGCTCGGCGGTTGCTTCGTCCTGATCGCGCTGGCGCTGGCGCTGGTCGCCATCGCGGGCGCGGTCACCGGCAAGGGGCGAGCGCAGCGGGCCGCCGATCTGGCGGCGATCTCCGCGGTGCGCTCGATGCGCGACGAGCTGCCCGGGCTCCTCTCGCCGCCGCGGCTGCCGAACGGCGCCCCGAACCCGTCTCACATCGCCAAGTCGACCTATCTCGCCCACGCCCGTGACGCCGCTCTGGCCGCGGGCCGCGCGAACGAAGTCGATCCGTCTCGGGTGCGGGTCGATTTCCCCGACCGCTCATCGTTCGCCCCGCTGCGGGCGAAGACGACGGTGGTCGCGAAGCTCGAGATCGGGACCGGCGCGCCGAGAGTCGAAGCGAGCGCCGAAGCCGAAGCGGCCGCGCCGGTGACCACGGCGGGCGGCGAAGGCCCGGCGATCGCGAGCGGTGGCGGTTACAGCGGCCCGCTCGTCTATCGGAATGGCGAGGGAATGAGACCAGATGTGGCAGCCGCGTACGACCAGATGGCAGCCGCGGCGGCCGCCGACGGCATCACCCTGATCGTCGTCTCCGGCTTCCGCTCCGACGCCGAGCAGGCCGAACTCTTCGCCGCCCATCCCGATCCGAAATGGGTCGCGCCGCCGGGCACCTCCCTGCACCGCTGCGCGACCGAGTTGGATCTCGGTCCCGAATCCGCCTACGGCTGGATC
>DATEDJ010000008.1:0-11176 GCA_035281725.1 Solirubrobacterales bacterium | reverse complement strand
CGACCTCGTCGCCTCGATCCGCACCTGGATCGAGAACTGGAACGACGAACCGAGGCCCTACGTCTGGCACAGGAGCGCCGACGAGATCCTCGACGGGCTCGCGGCGTACTGCCAAAGGATTAACGACTCAGGTCACTAGGGGGGTTGCTGTCCTTGGTAGCCCACAGGGCTACCAAGGACAGCAGGCTCCGCTACGGCAGCAGTTCTTCGGCCTTCTTCTGCGCTTCTTCGACGGCTTCTTCGGCCTTTTCCTGGGCTTCTTCGAACTTCTTCTTGCTCGTTCCCTTGCTGTTTTCCAGCTTTTCTTTCGCTTCTTCGAGCCCTTCTTCGGCCTTTTCCTTGCCTTCTTCGGCCTTTTCCTTGCCTTCTTCGAGTCCGCGTTCGGCCGCTTCGACGCCTTCTTCTGCTTCCTTCTGGGCGTTGTTCCCGGTGACGGTGCCGCCGGTGGTGTCGCCGCCGCCACCGCAACCTGCCAGGAGGGCGCCGCCCCCGATCGCCGCGACGGCGGCGAAGAGCGCGCCAGTCCGGCGCAGCTTGAGGTCAATCTGGTTCATCTGTTCTCCCCTTCGGTTGCGTTGACGGGTACCGCGTACCCCGATTCTGCCTAGTTCCGCACTTGGCAGCTGCGCGAGAGGAAGGCGCTCAGCGGGCGGTGGCCCTGGAAGCTGAAGATGCCGCGGGCGAAGGTGAAGGTGGCGCCGGGGAAGCCTTCCGGGGCCGCGCAGGCCGCGCTCAGGTAGCTGCGCCGTTCGCCGCGGTAGGAGTACCGCCGCCCGATCTTCAACTGCAGCTCGGTGATCGAGCCGAAGCCGCCCGCCAACTTCGGCACCCGGGTCGTCAGTACCGTGCCGAAGCGCCCCGTCCCGCGGCTGATCTTCAGCGGGATCACCAGGGTCACCTTCACCGGGCGCGAGATGTAGATGTGGATGAACATCCCGGCCCGCCCGGCGACGACACCGTTGAAGGCCAGCGCGCGACCGTCGACCAGGATCGGCCGGCCGGAGAGCTGCAGCTCCGCCTGGAATTTCCCCCGGCCGACCTGTGCCGGCCCGCAGTTCGCGAGCGCCTGTTCGGAGCTGGTCGACTGCAGCGCCGACGCCCGGCAGGCGGGCAGGCCGCGCGTTTCTATCCGCCCGGAGCTGCTCAGTTCGACCCGCAGTCGCTGCAGCGGCGGTGGCTGCGTGCTGTCGGTGGTCGAGATCTTCCCGTCGACTTCGACCGAGATCGGCGCCGGCCGTTCGCGCGGCAGCGCGTGCGGGGTGAAGTTGGCGTGGAAAGTGACCCGAACGTTGTCGGACTGGACGACGTTGGCCCCAGCCACCGCCGCCAAGGTCGCGGCGGCGATGAGAAGCAGCGCAACGGTGGCAAGTCGACGACGCATCCCAAATCCCCTGCACCGAGTCTAGGTCCGCGGACCGCCGGCTACTGTTGAGCGATGATTGAGCAGCGGGGGATCGAAGGGCCGCTGATGGCGACGCTCGAGGGCAGGCTGGTGACGCTCGAGCCGCTCGCCGAGGAACACCGTGACGGGCTCTGGGAGGCTGCCCAGCCAGACGAGATCTGGGCCTGGCTGGTGCACCTGAATAAAAGCCGAGACCTCTTCGACCAATGGTTCGACGCGACGCTGGAGACGAACGCGCTGGGAGAGTGGAAGCTCGGGGAGACGGGAGCCTTCGCGGTGCGGCGGCGCGTCGACGGCCAGCTGGTCGGGTCGAGCCGCTACCTGGGCGTGCGCCGCTTCGACCGGGTGGTCGAGATCGGTTGGACCTGGTTCAACCCCTCGGTGTGGCGGACCGGCGTCAACGTCGAGACGAAACTGCTGATGTTCACGCGCGCCTTCGAGACCCTCGGCTGCGTCCGGGTCGAGCTGAAGACCGACGCCCGCAACGAGCGCTCACGCGGCGCGATGGCCGCCCTGCCGGCCCAGTTCGAGGGGATCATGCGCAAGCACCAGCTCACCCCCGACGTCGGCCAGCGCGACAGCGCCTACTACAGCGTCATCGACGACGAGTGGCCCGAAGTCCGCGCCGCGCTGAAGGCGCGCTTGGCCTAGTCGTCGCGGTCGCGGTCTTCCGGGTGCACGACCCGCTGGGCCGCGGCGCGCACTTCTTCGCCCGCCTGTCGGGTCGCGGCGACGGCCTCTTCGGTCGCGTGGGTCACGCCTTGGCTCGGCTTCCCGCCGACGATGTCGCGGAAGGCTTCCTTGAAGCGGTCGGTCCGCCGCCCCGGGCGGAAGCGCGCTTCCGCCTTCGCCTGTTTCTTCGGGTGCTTGGTGCCATAGCGGCGGTGGGCCCAGGGTGAGTCCGGCTTGCCAATCCGGCAGGTCGCGTAGATCGCCAGCGGCGCGAAGAAGACCCCGACCACGCCGTGCAGTCGCCGACCCTTGAGGAAGCTCGCGGCGACGAAGAAGATGACCAGCACCCAGGTGAAGATCGACTCGAGCGCCGTCGCCCCTTCGCTGCTCGCCTCGAACGGGTTGACCCCGAGAACGATCATCCCGATCAGCGCCGCCGCGATCACCGTCGCGTCGATCGAGCTGCGCCCCTCCTCGGCCCAGTAGACGTCTTCGAGGTAGACCCAGAGGGCGAACTCGTCGATCGTCAGCCCGGCACCGATACCGAAGAAGAAGGCGCAGATCTCGGTCAGCGGGCTGTGGCCGAAGGCGGCGAAGCCGAGCGTCCCGGCGACCATCATCGTGATGATCCCGAACACCAGGTGGTGCACGTGGAGGCCGCTTTCGCTTTCGATGTTGCCCGGCCACCAGCTGACTTCGGCGCGAATCATCCGCGTGCTCATCCGGATGAAGGCGAACGAGCCGACGAATCCGACCAGCACCAGGAAGACGCCCTGGCGGTCATGGGCGACCAGCTGGTCGTTCCAGAAGTCGGTGATGAAGCTGGCGAGGGGGAGCGAGGTGCTCATGCGGGCCCGGCGATGCTCGGCTCCGGCCGCCGCTTCAGCGTCGGCGCGTTGCCGTCGTGGTGGTTGATCAGGTCGAGGGTGAGGAGGACGATCGCCACCGAGACGACAGGGGCGGTGGCGATGTTGCCGACCGCCTCGCCGACCCAGGAGGCGAGCAGGCCGTGGCCGAGGAGACCGTGGGTCGCGTCGACCAGCGCTTCGTTGATCGCGTCGCCGACGATCTCGGTCGGGATCAGTACCGCGGCGACCATCCAGAAGTGGCCGCGGACGAGGCGGAAGCTGCGCTTGAACCCGCCGACGACACTTTGCTTTTCCAGCTCGACCACCGGCCCGGCGAGTGACAGGTAGACGAACACGAGGACCCCAGGGACGATGAACGCGATGAAGCCGGCCGCCAGCATCGCCACGAACAGGATGTCGACGACGATCAGTTTGCCGTAGGAGATATGGCGGGCGAGGTGGACGAAGCCAGGGCTCTCCTCGTCCTCGGGGTGGGTGAGGGAGGCGGCGATCGCGCCGCTGAAGAACACCTCGCCGAAGAGGCTCGAGGCCGTGATCGCCGCCACCGCGGCGAGCAGCGCGGCGACCTTGAAGCCGCCGGTGACGTCGAGCGAGGACGTGTCGACCTGCTCGAGCAGCGCGTCGACGAAGCCGAGAGGGATGAAGACGACGGTCGCCAGCGCCAGCAGCCGCGGCGCCCAGGCCCAGTAGACACGTCCGATCCGGGCGTAGACCCCCAGCAGCCGACGCCGACGGGTCATCGCCCGCGCCCGCGTCGTCGCTTGCCCGCGGGGACGCGGCCGCACCGCTCCAGCTTCGCCTGGCTTGAATCCCCCGCCGGGACCTTGCGCAGGTTCCCCAGCTCCGGGATTAGGATTTCTTCGGCGCAGACCCGGTGCCAGTGGTGGTGGTCGGTGCCGCCGAGCCGGCGCACGAACTGGACGATCGTGTGCTCGTCGCCGACCTCGATGTCACCGTGGCAGCCGGGGCAGCGGTAGAGCTTGCGCGCGATGCCGCGGATCAGCCAGGCCTCGTCGCCCTCTTCGGTGACTCCTTGGAGGCTCCATCGCATGCTTGGTTGGCCGTCAAACGAAGCCATCTTCAAATCCAACCAGAAGGGAAAGCGGCAGGCCCGGAGAAAAGGGCAGCCGTGACCAAGACCGCGACGAAATCCCCACAACTCAAAAGTCTCTCCGACTACATCCAGGAGCGTTTCGAAGAGTTTTCACGCTCCCAGAAAGATGTAGCCCGCTACATCGTCGACCACCTCGACGAGGCGGCCTTCCTCACCGCCGAGGAGCTCGCCCGCCGCGCCAGCACCTCGTCCTCGACCGTCGTCCGCTTCTCGCAGGCGCTCGGCTTCGAGGGCTACCCGGAGCTGCAGCAGGCCGCGATCGAGGAGTACCGGACGACCATCGCCGCGGTCGGCTCGGCCGCCGGCCCGCTCTTCAGCTTCGACCACTCCGAGCTCGAGGGGTCGCTGAGCGCCGACTACGCCAACCTGGAGGAAACGGCGCGCAAGCTGACGACGGAACAGGTCAACAACTCGGTCGCCGCGCTGGCCACCGCGCAGCGGATCGTGATCGTCGGCGTCGATCAGATGGCGTTCTTCGCCTCCTACCTGCGCCACACGCTCAGCCTGCTTGACATCCGCGCCGAAATCGTCGCCTCGACCGGCGGCGAGAGCCTTCAGCGGCTTGGTCGGATCGACGAGAACACCCTCGTCATCACCCTTTCGGCGGGTAGGGCGCATCCGCTCCTGCTGCGGGCGATGAAGCTCGCCCTGCACCGCGGCGCCCGCACCCTGGCGATCTCCGACGCGACCATGTCGGAGGTCGGCGAGCACGCCGAGATGACGCTCTACTTTTCGTCGAACAGCCCTTCCTTCACCCGCAGCAACACCGCCCTGATGGCCCTCGTGCAGGCGCTCGCGTACGGGTTGTACGCGCGGGATGAAGACCTGCATAGGGACCGCATCAAGGCGTACAAACTGAAGTAGGAAGGGTGCGGGACCCGGTCCTTGCTCCCTAATATGGGATGCATGCCCGACCGCGCGACGTTTCGACTGAAGACCGGCCTTGCCGAGATGCTGAAAGGCGGGGTGATCATGGACGTGGTCACCCCGGAGGAGGCGAAGATCGCCGAGGAGGCGGGCGCCGTGGCCGTGATGGCCCTCGAGCGTGTACCCGCCGACATCCGCCGCGACGGCGGCGTCGCCCGCATGTCGGACCCGGCGATGATCAAGGGGATCCAGGCGGCGGTGACGATCCCGGTGATGGCGAAGGCGCGGATCGGCCACTTCGCCGAGGCTCAGGTCCTGCAGGCGCTGGAAGTCGACTACATCGACGAGTCCGAGGTGCTGACCCCGGCCGACGAGGTCAACCACATCGACAAGTTCGCCTTCGAGGTGCCCTTCGTCTGCGGCGCCACCAACCTCGGCGAGGCGCTGCGACGGCTCGGCGAGGGCGCGGCGATGATCCGCTCGAAGGGCGAGGCGGGGACCGGCAACGTGGTCGAGGCGGTCCGCCACATGCGCGAGATCACCTCCGGCATCCGCCGCCTCGGCCAGCTGCGCCCGGAGGAGCTCGCCGCGGCCGCCAAAGAACTTCCCGCCCCGCTGGAAGTGGTCCGGGAGGTCGCCGCCGCTGGCCGCCTGCCGGTGCCGCTCTTCTGCGCCGGAGGGATCGCGACGCCCGCCGACGCGGCGCTGATGATGCAGCTCGGCGCCGAGGGCAACTTCGTCGGCTCGGGGATCTTCAAATCCTCCGATCCGGCGCGCCGCGCCAAGGCGATCGTCGAGGCGACCACCCATTACGAGGACCCCGAGCGGGTCGCGGCCGCCTCGATCGGCCTCGGCGAGGCGATGAGTGGGCTCGAGATCGGCCCGCTCGAAGCGCAGGACGCGCTGCTTCAGCACCGCGGGAGCTGACCTGAAGCTCGGAGTTCTAGCCCTGCAGGGCGACTTCGAGGCGCACTGCAAGACGCTGCGCCGGCTCGGCGCGGAAGCGGTCGAGGTGCGCACGCCGGCGCAGCTCGTGGGACTCGATGGCCTGGTGATCCCGGGCGGCGAGTCGACGACGATGACGCGGCTGATCGCCTCGGCGGAGCTGGAGCCCGGCCTGCGGGCCCTGCATGAGGCCGGCAGGCCGATCCTCGGCACCTGCGCCGGGCTGATCGTGTGCGATGCCGAGCACCTCGGCTTCCTCGACGTGACCGCGCGCCGCAACGCCTTCGGCCGCCAGTTGCAGAGCTTCGAGGCCGACCTCGAGGTGACCGGGGCGGGGGACGAGCCGCTGCGCGCGGTCTTCATCCGGGCGCCCTGGGTCGAGCGGACCGGGGAGGGGGTCGAGGTCCTCGCCTCCTGGGAGGGACACCCGGTGGCGGTCCGTGGCGAGGGCGTGCTCGCCTCGTCTTTTCATCCAGAGTTGACCGACGACCCGCGCTTTCACGCGATATTCATGGCGATGGTTACCAAGGCCCAGGATCAAGACAAACAAAGCCAAGACGACAAGAGGGAGGCGGCGAGAGGATGAGCGGCGATCCGAGGACGCAGAACCTGGCGAAGATCCTGGTCGGCTACTCGACCAAGGTGAAAGAGGGCGAGGTCGTCTCGATCGACGGCGAGAGCGCCGCCGCGCCGCTGCTGCTCGCGGTCTACGAGGAGGTGCTGAAAGCAGGCGGCAACCCGGTGCTGAACGTCGCCCTCGACGGCCAGATCGCGGCCTACTTCAAGCACGCCTCCGACAAGCAGCTGGAATGGATCTCGCCCTTCGCCGAGTGGATGGTCGACAACGTCGACGTGCGGATCGCGATCGGGGCGAGCACCAACACGCGCGAGCTCTCCGGGGTGCCGCCGGAGCGCCAGACCCTGCGCCAGTCGGTGACCGGGGACCTGATGAACCGGGCGATGAAGCGGAGCGCCGAAGGCGACTTCCGCTGGGTCTACACCCTCTACCCGACCAGCGCCTACGCCTCCGAGGCGGAGATGAGCCTCGCCGACTACGAAGACTTCTATTACGGCGCCTGCCTGGCCGACGACGGCGACCCGCTGACCGCCTGGAAGCGGGCCTCGGAAGAAACCAACCGGCTGGCCGAGTGGGTCGAGGGCCACGAGGAGGTGCGGATCACCGCCCCCGGGACCGACATCAAGCTCGGCATCGCCGGGCGCAAGTTCATCCCCTGCGATGGCGACCACAACATGCCCGACGGCGAGTTCTTCACCGGCCCGATCGAGGACGCCACCGAAGGGGAGGTCAGCTTCCACCTACCGGCGGTGATCGGCGGCCGCGAGGTCTCCGGCGTGCACCTCAAATTCGAGGCGGGCCGGGTGGTCGACGCGAGCGCCGGGCGCGGCGAGGAGTTCCTGATCGCCCTGCTCGACACCGACGAGGGCGCCCGCACCCTGGGCGAGCTCGGCATCGGCACCAACTACGGCATCGACCGCGGGACCCGCGAGGTCCTCCTCGACGAGAAGATCGGCGGCACCATCCACATGGCGGTCGGCCAGGCCTACCCCGAGTCCGGCGGCACCAACGAGTCGGCCGTCCATACCGACCTGGTCTGCGACCTCCGCCTCGGCGGCAAGCTCGAAGTCGACGGCGTCGTGATGCAGGAAGACGGTCGCTTCATCGTCTGACTTTCACAGGTGGGTGAGCATCGCGAAGAAGAGCGCGGCAAACCCGAAGATGATCGTGCCGAAGAGCCCCGCGAATAGCTGAGTCATCAGTCGGTGCAGTCCGCTCATCTCGGCTCGGAAGGCCCTGCATTCGGCCCGCATTTCGGCGAAGCCGTTGTCGACTTTCTTTTCCAAGCGCTCCACCTGCTGGTCGTCGCTCAACGCGTGCATGGGCCGATAGAAGCACCCGCAGGCGCCTGCTTCAAGCGTTGTTGCAGAGAATTTGCAAAGCGGGCGAAAGCCGCTTCGAAGGCGCCCTGAGCGGCGATCAGCGGTTCGGAATCGGGGAGCCCGCGAGGAGGAAGAACCAAGTGACGAGGGCCAGGGCGGCGAGCATCACCGAGGACATCATCACCGCCTCGACCACGGTCACCGAGTTGTGTACCGGACCGGTGTCGCGAAGGCTCTTCAGCCAGTTCGGCCGCGTCTGGACCAGGCGGTTGGTGCCGGTGACCCGGATGTAGAGGTCGTTGAGGCGGCCGATCAGCCAGGCGTCGACGAGGACGGTGGTGATGATCCCGACGATCACGATCATGTACGGGCCGATGCTCGGAAACTGGCTGTGGGCGAGCTTCGAGGCGATGTAGACCCAGCCCAGCGGGATCAAGGTCCAGAGCGAGAACGCGGCGAGGAGCATGGCGAAGAAGACCGCCGTCGCGGCCAGATTGCGCCCCATGTTCCTCACCGTCATTTCCAAGGCGTTCTCCCTCTCATAGAATGACACGTAGATGTCAGGACATTCGAAGTGGTCATCGATCAAACACAAGAAGGGCGCCGCCGACGCGAAACGCGGCAAGCTCTTCTCCAAGCTCGCCCGCGCGATCACGGTCGCCGCGCGTGACGGCGGCGGCGACATCGACGGCAACCCCGCGCTTGGCACCGCCGTGCAGAAGGCGCGCGAAGCGTCGATGCCCAAAGACAAAATCCAGAAAGCGATCGACACCGGCACCGGGGCCGGCAACGACGGCGCCAACTACGAACACGTGCTCTACGAGGGTTACGGCCCGGCCGGGGTCGCGGTCCTGGTCGAGGCCCTGACCGACAACCGCAACCGCGCCAGCGCCGAGATTCGCCACGCCTTCTCGACCCACGGCGGCGGGCTGGGAGAGCCCGGCTCGGTCGCCTGGAACTTCGAGAAAAAGGGCGTCGTGGTGGTCGACGCCGACCGCTACAGCGAGGACGACGTGATGCCGGCGATCGACGCCGGCGCCGAGGACGTGCAGGAGGAGGGCGACAAAATGCGCATCCTCAGCGAGCCCACCGACCTCTCGGCGGTGAAAACCGCGCTCGAAGAGGCGGGCGTGGAGATCGATTCGGCGGCCCTGGCGACCGAACCGAAAAGCACCGTGGAGCTGAGCGGCAAGGACGCCGAGCGGATGATCGACCTGCTCGAGGTGCTCGACGACCAGGACGACGTGGACCAGGTCTACGCCAACTTCGACATCCCGGAGTCCGTGCTCGAAGAGCTGGCCGCGGCATAGCTGGTCGATTTCACGGCGGGCGCGTAGCGGTGCCGGGGGCGGCGCGATTCGTGGCCCGGTCGATTGGGGACGCCCGGGACGCGGGCCTTTCGGGGGGAAGTACACAGGGCTCTGACCCTCGCCGAGGCGGTGTGGAGCCTTACCGTCGCATAGGGACGGTAAGGCTCCACACCCGCCCGAAACCCGGGGCCGTGGAGCTTTACTCTCGTATAGAGAGAGTTTCTCTCCACAGCAAAGATCTGACCAATGGGGATGCCGCGTCAGATCCCACGTCCCGGTGACGATCCGCGCCCCTTCGTGACGAACCTCCCGTCCCCTTGACGCCTCCCCGGCGTCTCATGCACATCCCCCGCACCCTCGGCCCTCTCGGCGGCGGCCTCAGCCTGCCCGGGTCGCCGCCGAGAGGGCCGCGTCCCTCACCGTCCTCCACTCGCCCCCCGTCGGCCGCAAGGCCGCCGCGTCCGTCACCATCGGCCGGCCCGTCCCCCGTCAGACGTGTCGTGGAATCAATCATCTAGCCCCGCCCGGCTCCTGAAGCCATCTCGGGGAGGCATCCGACCTCCCGCCCAGAATCAGTCTCTTATGCAGGTGGTGATGGGGATCGACCCGGGCGCGGCGAACCTCGGCTTCGGCATCGTCCGGGTCGAGGGCAACCGCATGGTCGCGCTCGACGGCGGCGTCGTCGAGACCGTGCCGGAGCTGCCGATGGAGCGGCGCCTGGAGAAGATCCACGACGCCCTCTGCGACCTGATGTCGTGGCACGAGCCGCGCGCGCTGGCGATCGAGCAGGTCTATTTCGGCAAGAACGTCGGCTCGGCGATGGTCGTCGGCCAGGCCAGCGGCGTAGCGATGTTGGCCGCCGCCCAGCGCGGCGTCCCCTGCTTCGCCTACACGCCGCAGGCGATCAAGATGGCCGTCTGCGGCTCGGGCGCCGCCGGCAAGGAGCAGGTGCAGCGGATGGTCGGCACCCTGCTCGGCCTGCCCGAGCCGCCGAGGCCCGATCATGCCGCCGACGCGCTCGCCGTCGCGATCTGCCACGGCGGCGGCGAAGGCCGCAGGCACGCGGTGGCGCGGAGCGACCGCGCCGCCGGCATCGCAGGCGCCGCCAAACCGCGCTTCGCGCCGCGGGTGGCCGGATGATCGCCGCCGTCCGCGGCGAGGTGATGGTCCGCCGCCCCGACCACGTCGTCATCGACGCCGGCGGCGTCGGCTACCGGCTCGCGGTCTCCTCCGAGACCCTCAAGTCGGTCCCCGCGGCGAGCTCCGAGACCTTCCTGCACGCCGAGCTGATCGCTCGCGAGGACTCGCTCACCCTCTACGGGTTCGCCTCCGAAGACGAGCGCGACCTCTTCCGGATGCTGATCTCGGTCAGCGGCATCGGCCCGAAAGTGGCGATCGCGGCGCTCTCCGGCGGCAGCTCGCGGGAGCTTCTCCGCGCGATCGCCGCGGGCGACATCAAACGCTTCCAGGCAGTCCCCGGGATCGGCAAACGGACGGCCGAGCGGATCATCGTCGAGCTGCGCGAGAAGGTCGCCGGCGCGCTCGAGGTCGAATCTGCGATCACGGCGGCCGAGGAAGGCGACGCGCGCTCCCTGGCCCGCGACGGACTGGTCAACCTCGGCTACCAGCCGCTGGAGGCCGAGCAACTGCTCGACGGGCTGGAGGGTGAGGACGCCGAGGAGCTCCTCGCCGGCGCCCTGCGCAAGGCGGGGGCGAACCGATGAGCGACTTCGACCCGACCGGCGACGGCGCGATCGGCGCCAACCGCATCCGTACGCCCGGGCTCGACGCCGAGCCGGTCCCGGTCGACGCCGAGGTGCGCGTCCATGACGCCCGCGCCGACGGGGAGGACCTCGACCGCTCCCTGCGCCCGCCGACCCTCGCCGACTTCGTCAACCAGGTCCAGGTGACCGAGCAGTTGGCGATCTTCATCGAGGCCGCCCGCCGCCGCGGCGAGCCGCTCGACCACGTCCTCCTGGCCGGCCCGCCGGGGCTCGGCAAGACCTCGCTCGCCAACATCGTCGCCGCCGAGCTCGGCGTGCCGCTGGTGCAGACCGCCGGCCCGGCGCTCGAGCGCAAGGCCGACGTCGCCTCCTTC
>DATEDJ010000007.1:0-14501 GCA_035281725.1 Solirubrobacterales bacterium | reverse complement strand
GCTCCAGGACCTCCCGGTCCTCGTCCTTCAGCACCACTTCCACCGCATGCCCGGCCATGATTCCTCCAATCGTCGCCTGCGTCGGAGACGACTTCGACGCCGACGACGATGGGCCTGCGAACTAACGACTCAGGTCACTAGCCGCGTTCGGCGGGTTCTTTGCCGGTGGGGCCGCCGCCTTCGCCGGTGCCTTTGGCGCCGTTTGAGTGGTGCTTGCCATTGGTGGCGCCGAGGGTGGCGCGGCGGGGTTTGGCGGAGTAGGTCTTGTTGATCTTCAGCAGCTCGATGCGGTAGGTGCGTTCCTGGGGGCCGTAGACGAAGGTCTCGGGCAGGCCGGGTTCGAGGGCGAGGAGTTGGCAGGACTGGGAGCCGATCACGCAGATGCCTTCGCCGAAGAGCGAGACAACGTCGGAGGAGACGACGAAGAGGGCCTTCTTGCCGTCGTTGGTGAGGCCGATGTAGGTCGCCGCGGGGGTCTGGCGGCTTGGGAGCATCGTCAGTTCGGGAAGGTTGCGGCGGACCTGGGCCTTCGGTTCTGCTTCTTTGGCCCGGTTCTCGTCCGACGGGGACGGGACGGCGACGATGCGCACGTCGATCGCGTTGGAGGCGTAGCGGGTGCGGGTGTCGCCGCCGGTGTCGCCGGTCGAGCCGGATTCTTCCGCCCCCGATTCGAAGGATTCCGGCGCGTAGGGGATCGATTCCACCGGCGCTTCGCTGACGCCGCCGGATTCTTCGCGGATCACCGTGGCTTCCGCGGGCGCGACCGTGGCGGTCGCGCCTTCGCTCGCGGACCCTTCCGCTTCGGCGGCGGTCTCTTTCCCACCACGTTCTCCGAAGGGGTCGAGTTCGCGGTATTTCTTCAGCCGCTCCCTGTAGTCACGCAGGCCGGGCTCCGAACGGGCGACGACCAGCGTTTCGCCGGTGTCGGCCGCGGTCGATGCGGTCGCGGTCGCTCCTCCCGGCGTCACCGCCGGTTCAGGATCCGACTTGGTCGAGCTCCGGAAGTAGATCGGCGCGCCGATCATCGCCACGATGAGCAGCGCCACCAGCGGCAGCAGGTGGCGTTCCTTCAGGTCGTAGAAGAGGTCGTAGAGGAAGTCCGGCACCTTCAGCTCGGAGAGCTTCAGCTCCGGCCCTTTCTTCATCCAGTTCATTTCGCCGCCACCGTCTGGGTCGAGGATTCGGCCGGGGCGCTCGGCGTCGCGCCGGCCGTGATGCCCTGCCCGGGCGGGGTGAGGTAGGTGGTGACGTTGAACGAGGCCTGCAGCTCGGTCGGTCCACCGCTCGCCCCTTCTTCATCTTCACCACCGGCGCTGAGCGAAAAGCTGTCGATCGTCACCAGGCGTCCGTCGATCGCCATCCTAGCCGTGCTCGACCGGACCAGGTCGTCGACCTTGCCGATGAACTTGGCGATCCCGAAGAATTCGCCTTTGAAGGTCAGCGTGTAGGGCATGACGGCGAGCCCGGCGGTGCCGATCGAGGCGCCGAGCGGCAGCAGCGAGGCTTCGACCTCGGTCGCCGGCACCGCTTCCGCCGCCGGGGTGCCGGTCGCAGAGTTCCCTTCGGCGGGGCTCCCTTCGGTCGTTTCGGGCGAGGTCGCTTCGCTCGTGGCTTCGGGCGCCGCTTCGCCTTCGCCTTCCAGCTGGATGCCTTCGAACGAGACCCCGGAGTCGAGGGCAAGGGTTTCCAGTTCGACGATCAAGGAGGGGGTTTCGTCGGTCGCCGGGACCGCCTGGCCGAGCTCGACGAGCTGGTGGTAGGCGGTCGGGAAGGTGTGCCGCGCGGCGGTCGCCTGGGCGAGTTCGCCGCGCGCCGATTCGACACTCGCGTTCAGCGTTTCGATCTGGGCGTCAAGCTTGTCGGCTTCGCTGCGCTTCGGGCTCAGGGCGAGGGTCCAGAAGGCGATCGCCGCGGCGACGACAAGCAGGATCGCGATTATCGGGCGGGCCGAGGACTTCATCACTCCGCTTCGCCTTCGCCGGACGATTCTTCGGTCGATGGAGATTCGCCCGAGGTCGTTTCGGTGGTGCTTTCCGAGGTCGCATCAGCCGTAGCTTCAGGTGCGGGTGCGACTTCTTCGCCGGTTTCGACCGGGGCCACGGGGGCCGCGTCGAACGCCGCGATCAGCTGGAACTGGGCCGACGGCCCACTCCCACAGCTGCCCGCGGTGGTCGCGTTGCCGCCTTCCCCGCTCATCGTCGATTGTGGGACGCCGACCCGGGTCACGCCGTCGATGCTCTTGATCGACTCGATGAAGTCGGCGACCGCGGGCTGGCTGGAGGCACAGCCGACCATTTCCAAAGCCGGCCCGGCGATCTGCGAGCGCATGCCGATCCCGGCGCCGGCACCGCCGACGCCGGGCGCGGCGTTGCCCGAAAGGCTGGTCAGCTGCACGTCAGTCGGCATGACGAGCGCGAGTTCGTGCAGGATCCGAGCCCAGTCGAAGCGGCTGTCGGCGAGGCTCGTCACCGTCGCCAGGCGCTGTTCACGCACGCTGGCGAACTGGGTGTAGGCGGAGAGTTCTTGCGCCTTCGCGGTGATGCGTGCCTCTTCGTGCTGCAGCTGGGTGACTTCGGCCTTGCTTTCGGCGACCTCGTTTTCGGTCAGGACCAGGGCGGTGATCGCGATCACCGCCGCGGCCAGGGCACCGACGACAATGTAGGCGAGCGGCCCCGACCGCAGTGGCTTGTGGCCGCCGGGGCGCTCCTCGGGCGGGATCAGGTTGACCGGGCGCATCAGACGTCGAGGGCAAGGCCGAGGGGCAGGGTGAGCCGTGCGGCGGTGACGGCGTCATAGCCGGCGAGCGCCGGCGAGTGGCCGATCGCGATCGGCAGGCCGATCGCCGGTTCCATCTCCTCGGCCAGGCCGGGGATGGCGCTGCCGGGGCCGCCCAGGACGATCCGCTCGACCGGCACCGCCGCCTCCTGGGCGCCGTAGAAATCCAGCGAGAGGCGCAGCTCGTCGACCAATGAGGCGGCGCCGTGCTCGAGCGTCGAGCGCGTCCGCGCGACCGTCGTCGGGTCGCCTTCGATCTCCTCCACCGGGCGGCCGAGCCCGACGTGGTTGAGCCACATACCGGCGTGTTCGAGGGTGAGGCCGGTAGTCGAGGCAAGGCCGCCGGCGATGTCCTCGAGGCCGACCGGGGAGACTCGGGTGAAGAGGCAGGAGCGGCCGCGGGCGACGGCGAGAATGGTGGCGTCGCCGACGTTGCAATAGAGGGTGGCGGGGCGGCTCGCCGGGAGGCCGTCGACGTCGGGGACGGCCGTGGCCGCGACGTCGGCGTCGGCAAGGACCCGGATCATCCCGAAGGCGGAGAGGTCGACCCCGACCGGTTCGAGACCGGCGTCGCGCAGCGGCCCGAGTGAAGTGAGGATCATCTCCCGGCGGGCGGCAACGACCATCACGTCTATCTGCGCCGGCCCCTCAGGGCCGGCTGGTACGCCGCCGACGACCCGGTGCTCGATCACCGCTTCCTCGAGCGGCATCGCGATCTGCTCCTGGGCGCTGAAACGGACTGCGGCCTCGAGCTCGCCAGGACTCTCGATCGCCGGCAGGCGCAGCGTGCGTACGACGAGCCGCTGGTTGGCGATCCCAAGGCGGACCTTGTTGCTCATCTTGTGGGTCGCGAAGAGCGCGCGGAGAGCCTCGGCGACGGCCTCGGGCTCGGTGACCTCGCCGTCGCGGAAGGCCTCCGGGGCCAGCGGGCCGACGCCGGCGGCGACCACCCGCGGCACGCCGTCGTCGAGTCGTGCTTCGACCGCGGCGACACTCCCCGCCTCGATCTCCAGGCCGGTGACGATGCCGGCGGAGTCCTTCTTGCGGCCGAAGCTCGGCAGCGAGAGCTCGGGGCCGCCGAGGGTCGGGCGACCGCCGCTCGGGCGGCGGAATTCGGGGCGTCGCAGTTCGGGCCGGCGGGGGCGCGGCAGGCTGATCGGCTTGGTCAGGATCGAACTCATCGAGGGATGCGAAGCGGATTTCCGCGACCTCTATTCATCGGCTGAACGGCGCCGGAACAACAGCTTTTTACCCAGAAATAGGGGTACTCCCGGAGCCGATCCGGCAGCCTCTTACCCAGAACTGGGCGACACCCGTCCGCGCTCTGCAAGCGAACGTGTGAGGTCCCTGTGAAGGCGCCCTATTCGACCGTCTCGCGGCCGATGACCCAGTCCGATTTCACCGGCTCGATGAAGCTCGGCGGCTCGCTCGATTTGAAGCGGTTGTCGTAGACGTAGTGCTTCAGATAGCCGGTGCCACCGGTAGTACCGACAGCGCCACGGTACTTCTGGGCGAGCGCGCCTTTGACGGTGAGCATCCCTAGGCGCGGCCCGCACCGATAGTTGTCGACGATGATCGAGTGCTGGAGGGCCAGCAGAGCCGCTTCGATCGTCGGGTTTTCCATCGAGCCGGACAGGTTCTGGCTCGATGAGTTGCAGGTTCCTTCCGTCAGCTTCACCGGGTGATAGATCCTGATGAAGTTCGTGGCGATCAGGCCGAGCATGCCTTCTTCGGTGGTCTTTTTGATGCTCGACATGATCAGCACGTTGTTCGCCGCCGCGATCGTCAGTGGTCTTGCGTATTCGCCTTTGACGATGTTGATGTTTCCGCAGGTGTTGACGACGGTCGATTCATAGGAGACGTTGAAAGGCGTGTATTCGGCATTGCATTCGTTGTTTTTGTTGCCGTCGTAGATCACGCCGTTGGTCGGGAAAGCACCTTCGTAGAGAGGGGTTGCGGTACATGATTTACCCGCGCCGACTTTCAGGGTTGAGCCTTCCATGCAGATCGCGACTTCCCCTTCGAAGCGGAAGTGTTCTTCGGCGATTTTCGCGAGTTCGCTGTTGGTTGCCGGCGGGATCAAGGCTGGCTGATTGATCTCGAAGCGGCCTTTGACGTTGGCGTTGCTGCCGCTGCAGCCACTGCCTCCCAGGAGTTCCTTCGTCTGAAACCAACCTTTTTCTTTCGGATAGCTGACCTCGACCGGATCGTTCTTGTCGCGGCCCAGCGTCGGGCTTTCGCAGAAGGCGAACGCGTCGTTGGTGTGCATCGGACCTTCGATGTTGTCGGCACCCACGAACGAGATCACGTCGCAGAAGTCGGCGAACCGTTCTTCCGTGGTGGTCGTTCCAGATTCCGTCAGCATCTGCCCGCTGAGATTCTTGAGCGGGGTGTTGTAGCGCCCTTCGTAGATCGTCTTCGTGCATTGCCGTTCTGCGGCGGCCTTGAGTTCGGGAATGCCGTAGGTGACCGGATCTGAGGTCTCGAGCTGAGTGAAGTAGACGTAGTCGAGGAAGCTCGCCGGCTTGAAGGTCGCGGTGACCGAGACCCGCGCTTTCCCGGAGAACCCGGTGGCGCGCACCTGGAAGGTGCCTCGCATCGGTTCCAGCGCCTCGAGCATGCTGGAGGTCGCCGATTCAAGCCCGGGGATGCATTCTTTGTATTCGTTGGCGGGGATCAGTTCGAGCGCATAGGTTGCACCGCTGCCCCCGGGCACGGGCCGTCGATTCGCGGTCGAACCCATCTGGTTCAGCGCCGAGGTTTCGCCGCTTGGCACCGCTTTCGTGCATTCCGTCCAGTAGTCGCTCTTCACGTGCAGGTGGTAGGAGTATTCGTTGATCCCGGCCAAGGCCGCCTCGTAGGCTTGCTTGCGGGCGAGGTCGCGACCGGTGATCTGGGTGCTGCCGGTGACTGCGGTGACCGCGACTGCGGCGAGCAGCATGACCAGCGTGATGCCGATCACCGTCATGATCATCGTAAAGCCGCTCTCGTCGCTCGCTTTCACTGGCATGGCAGGGCGCTCGCGCTTGATTCGAAAGAGGGCGGGGTGAGCCGGAGCGTGGAGCTGTCCTGCACCGTTGCGGCTGAGCTGTTGTCGGCCACCGGAGTGGATTTGGGGCTGGCGGTGAGGGCGAGGTTGACGGTTATCGTTTCCGCCGCTTCGCCTGGGCCGAGTTCCGTCGCCGTCACTTTGACCAGGCCCCCTTTTTCGTATCGGTAGTACGCGAAGACCGAGGTGCTGCCGGAAACCGGCGCGACATTGGTCAGCAGGATCCGGCTGCTTCCGTGTCCGGTCGTTTCCGGTTCGAATTCCCAGCTGGGGCTGGTGCCGCCGGTTTTTGCGTAGTCGGTCTGGATCAGAGTGCCGTTGCTGTAGACGATCTTCGACTTCACCGGGATCGGCTGGACCGCGGTCGCTTCGCCTACGGCGGCATGCCAGAAGATGAGTTTGTTCCCGGTGCTGCCTTTCTGGATCGGTGCGATCTGGGGCGAGATGCAGGCGGAATGGAGCTCTTCGGTGATCTTCGTGACCACCACGCGGGCGTTGTCGGTGGCTTCGACCCGCGCATCCACCCGCGAGGTGCCGTGGAGGACGACGATGATCGTCATCGTCAGTCCGACCAGGACGACCATCCCCATCGCCAGGCCGACCAGGAGCTCGATCATCGTCGTGCCGCGCTCGTCGTCGAGTGAAGGTGCGGTCCCTAGCATTGGTTCGAGGACGAGGAGCTCGACGTCGCGCCGGACCCGGAGAGGCTCACGTTTGCCGTCGCAGGGGTCGACAGGCTCTTTACTTCGGCCGTCGCCGTTTCGTTTTTTCGGTAGCGGCTTTCGTAGAAGGCCGAGACGCAGATGTTGTATTTGCCGAAAGGAAGGCCGACCGCAAGGGTTTCGGATTCGAGATCCGTCGGGCTGTTGCTGTTGACGATGTGGCCCGCTTTGTTCGTCCAGTATTCCCGCTTGGCGCTGGTGCAGTTGGCGTCGGTGAGGACCACCCTTACGTTTTTGAGCAGAGTGCTGTTGTAGGTCACGGACAGATTCAGTGCGGGCAGCCGGATCGTTGGCGTCGACACGCCACCTCCGGTTACCGCTACGTTGGCGATCGCTTCCGAATTGATCCCTTCGGTTTTCGGGTCAGGGTCGTTGGCGGTGCAGGATCCGGCGTAAACTTTGTATTTGGTTTTGAACGGGTAGACGTTGGTGTCTTCGAGGGTTGCGCTGCGTGAGGTGAGGCTCTGCGTACCGAAGGTGAGCGTTTTGCTCCCGTTTTCGCTGTTGAACAGCTGCATCGTGTCCACCGGCGCCGAGGTGAGTAGGCCGGTTTTGGGCTCCAGGTATTTGAAGGTCGGGGCGACCGTCCCGGCCGTGTCGAAATTGATCGCCACTTGCTGGGTCCCGCCCGCCGGCGCGCCGACCTGTTCTTTGCTGTAGGTGGTGGTCCCTTCGGGGGTGATCAGCCCTTTGCCAGAGGCGGTGATTTTGTAGTTGCCGGAGGCGATGTCGGCGACGGTCGCGCAGCCGGTCGAATCGGTCGAGGTGCTGAACGTGCTCGGGCCGCTGCCGGTGATCGAGATGCCGGAGACCCCTTCGCCGATTGCGTTGGTGACCTGGAAGACGAGGTTGCCGTGGGTCGAGTCGATCGACCCGGAAGAGGGGGAGACGATGCTCTGCAGCGAGACCGCGTTCGGCATCGCGGTGGAGGAGACGGTCGAGGTGATCTCGACGTAGTCGGTGGAGGCGTTCTGTTCGGTGCAGGATGCCGTGCCGCTCTTGTTGTTGACGAAGAAGGCCTTCGATTCGACCTTGAATTTGGTGCCGTTGACGGTCGGTTCGCTGACCACTTTGTTTTCCGCCTTCAGAGTGGAGATGCGCAGCGTCCGCATCCGCGCCTGGTCTTCCTGAGCCAGGCCGTAGGCGACCGAGTGGTTGCGCGCGGATGCCGCCGAGCGGGTCGTGACCGTGATCAGCGTGAGGACGGCGCCGGCGACGATCGCCAGGATCAGGGCGCTGACCAGGACCTCGATGATGATGAAGCCGTCCTCGCCGGACGACGCTTTACGCGCGCGCGTGAGCATCAAAGGGCCATCGGCAGGTTCTGACGCCGCTTGAGGAGCTTCGGGTGTCCCTCCGGCCGTTCTCGGCGGATGGTCACCGAAGATTGGGTAATCGGCTCCCAAAGCCAAGACTTCAGTTGATGAAGCTATGTGGCTACACTTTCTGAAGCACCGGTTTTCTGGTTCTTCACCCCCTTTTCGCAATGAGCGCCCTCAGCAACTCCGAATGCCCCGTCTGTAAGACCGCTGAGGTGGTCTGCGGCAAGTGGACCCTTCTCTTGATCCGGGACCTGGCGGAAGGCAATCGGCGGTTCTGTGAACTGGAACGTTCGCTGGAGGGGATCAGCCCGCGGACGCTGTCGCTGCGGCTGCGGGCGCTGGAGGAGGAGGGGATCGTCGAGCGGCACACGTACCCCGAGGTGCCGCCGCGGGTCGAGTACGCCCTCACCGACAAAGGCGAGGCGCTGGCGCCGCTGATCGACGACATGCGCGCCTACGGGATGCGCTGGCTGCTTGGCGAGACGGCCGAGCCGGCCGCCGCGTAGGAACGCCGTCTAGATAAGGGCCCGCGTCGCCCGGGCGTGCAAGCCCTCATGCAGGCGCAGGAGGCCAGGGCGGCGGGGGAAAGATGGCTGCGTGCGCGACTTCCTGCTGAACGAATCCCTGCGCCGCCTCGCCACCGAGGCCGCGACTCGCTTCAACGCGATGGTGGCCGAAGGGGAGCAGATCCCGTTCGATGTCGCCACCGACACCGCCGAGGACTCGCCTTTCTATAGCTACGTCCCGCAGACCGGCCGCTACGTGGCCGAGCGGACCGGTGAGCTGCACGGGCTGCCGGGCTGGAACGCGGCGCGGGAGGCCGTGGTCGAGGCCGGGGTGGCGAGCACTTATCTGGAGGCGCGCGGTGAGGTCGTCCCGCCCGAACCGGGGACCCGCGCGGAGCGGATGCTGGAGGTCTTCTTCATCGGACTTTGGGAGGGAAGCACGGGGTTCGCGCTGGACCGGGAGCGCCTCGAGGAGGAGATTGCGACCTTGGACGCCGAAGCGCGCAGCGCCGACGACGCCGATGTCCTGATCGTCCCGATCGTCGGGTTGCGGATGTCGATGAACCGGCTGCAGCTGCCGAACGGGGTGCGGATCGTCCGCGCCGACTCGATCGCCGCCCCGGTCGAGGCGATGCGCAGTGAGGGCATGGGTCGCGCGTCCTGGGAGCCGCAGTTCCTCGCCGTCGCCGAGCAGGGCACCGACCACGGCGCCGAGGAGGCGCTGAACCAGCTGCGCGAGCTGATCAGCGTGATGCGGATGTTCAAGGTCGGCGGCATCGGCCTCGGCCCCTTCGCCTTCGCCCCGACCGGGGAGGACACCTGGCGCCGGCTCACCACCGGCGCGCCGGCGACCCGCCCGGGCGGCTACCGCCTCGCCGAGGAGGACGGCACCGAACTGGCCGACTTCGCCGCGCATCTGGAGCAGCTGCCCGACCCCGACAGCGCCCTCTCCTGGGCGGTCGGCCGCTTCGAGATGGGCTGCGAGCGCGAGAGTGCGATGGAAGGGCTTTCAGATCACCTGCTGGCGCTGAAGGCGGTGCTCGAGGGCCACGGCCCGGTCGGCGCCTCGCTGCCCCTGCGCGCCTCGGCCCTGATCGCCGATGAGCGATACGACCGGATCGAGGCCCGCGAGCGGGTCGAGCAGGTCCTCGAGCTGGAGCGCGCGCTGATGAACGGGCGCATCCTCGACGGGGCGATCGAGCTGGCGACCTGGATCGAGGACGGCGTCCGCCGCCTCCTCCGCCAGGCGGCCCTCGGCGAGCTCGGCAGCGACCTCTCGGCGATCGCCGACGAGACCCTGATCGCGACCGGCCTCGAAGCCGGCGACGCGGAGATCACGGTTTATGCGGAAGAGGATTTCGAGTCGGATGAGGAAGAGCCCGGCGCACCCGGACGCGAAGCGGAGGACGTGCCGGTTGATGAATTTCGGATCGTTGAAGCGCCCGCCCCCGCGCCGGCCGACGAGGCCGTCGTCGACGGACCGGCCGCCGATATACGCGAAGCCGAGGAGTACCTCGGCGAGGAGTTCGAACCCGAGGCCCACGAGGAGGACGAACACATGGACACCCGCATCCTCGAGCCGATTCCGGCCCCCGGCGAGATCAAGGTCACCGCGACCCACTGGCTCGACGAGGTCGAGGAGGGCAGCGCCGGGCACTCGCTCGAGTGGCCTGCCGCCGAAGAGCGCGATCTGCAGCATCGCGAGCGGATCGACACCCCGCGCGTGCGCCACCTGTTCCCGGTCCCGGACTCCGACTGGGAGGTCGCGCACCTCGAGTTCAAGCACTTCGGTCGCGGGCACGCCTCCTGAGCCGATCGCCGCAGAGCTCACATCATGGTGCTAGCATCGTGATGCATGAATCGACGCACTACGGTAAACGCTGATTCCGAGTCGCTCGCCGTCCTCGAGGACGAGGCAAAGCGGCGGGGCGAGAGTCTCAGCAGCGTCCTTGCCGAGGCTGTCGCGGACAAGGCCGCGGCGATCCTCGAGGCGCGCCCTCCGCGGCTCGGCCTTGGCCGGTCTACCGACGGCGCCTCGGCGGCCGAGACCGCGACCGCGCCGATCGCCGCACCGCCCGCGTAGTTGGCACTGGTCCTCGACACGAGCGTCCTGCTGGCCGGCCTCGACGCCGCCGATCCCGACCATGACCGCTGCGCCGAGGCCATCCTCGGGACACGCGAGACCCTTGTCGTCCCGGCCCTGGTTCTCTCCGAGCTCGACTATTGGTGCCACCAGCGGCTCACGGCGACGGTCTGGCTCGGTTTCCTCGATGACCTGCTTGCCGGTTCTTACCGGGTCGAGCACCCCAGCTACGCCGACCTGCGACGGTGCCATGACCTTCAGTCGACCTATGAAGATCTCGCCGTCGGAGTGGTCGACGCGAGCATCCTCGCTTTGGTCGAACGGCTCGGCGAGTCGAAGCTGGCGACGCTCGACCATCGACACTTCGCCACGATGCGGCCGGAGCACGTCGGCGCCCTGGAATTGATCCCGGTCTAGTCAGGCCCGCCCCGCCGCCATCGCGACCCGCTCCTCGCCGGTCGCGAAGAGGTACTTGTTGATCTGGGCCAGGCCGGCCAGGTCGTGCACGTCTTCGTCGAGGTAGGGGACGCGGATCACGCCGGTCGCCCGCAGCTCCCGCGCCAGGTGCTCGATGTTGCGCGCGTCGCGCTCGGCCAGCGCCTGGTAGTCGGAGAAGTTGGCCGCCACGCGCTGCGCAAGGTCCGCGTCGCCGAGCTTCTCCGCCAGCACCCCGGGCAGATCCCGGGCCTCGCCGCGCAGCTTCTCCGCCGGGTAGTGGACCTTGTTGACGATGACCCCGCCGAAGGGCAGTTTCGCCTCGACCAGCTTGCGGTGGAAGTAGACGGCCTCGTCGATCGGCTCGCCCTGGGGGCCGCAGACGACGAGGAAGCAGGTGGTCGGTGCGGCGAGCAGCTTGTTGACCCGTTTGGCGCGCGCCTGGAAGCCGTCGACCATGCCGCTGAAGGCGTTGAAGAACTCGGCCAGGTCGGCGATCAGGTCGAAGCCGACGATCCGCTTCATCACCGAAAGCGCCACCGTCGCCCCGCGCCCGGCCACCTTCGCGGCGAAGCCGGTCGGCTTCATGAAGACCCGCAGCGATTTGCCTTCGATGAACTGGGTGAGGCGGCGCGGCGCCTCGAGGAAGTCGAGCGCGTTGCGGCTCGGCGGCGTGTCGAGGACGAGCACGTCGTAGTCGCCTTCAGTGTGCAGCTCGAAGAGCTTCTCCATCGCCATGTACTCCTGCGAGCCCGCCAGGGCACCGGAGATCTGCTGGTAGATCGGGTTTTCGAGGACCCGGTCGCGCGACTCCTCGTCGGGGGCCTGGCGGGCGATCAGCTCGTCGAAGGTCGCCTTCGGGTCGAGCATCATCGCCCACAGCTCGCCCTTGATCTCGATCCCCTGCTGCTCGAAGAGCTTCGGCTCGACCCGGCGCGCGTCGTTGCCGAGCTCCTCCAGCCCGAGCGAGTCGGCCAGCCGTTTCGCCGGATCGATGGTGAGCACGCAGACCTTCATCCCGCGCGCCGCCAGGCCGGCGGCGATCGCCGCCGAGGTGGTCGTCTTGCCGACCCCGCCGGAGCCCGCGCAGATCACCACCTGTTTGCCCTCGAGCGCATCGCCGAGGCGGGGGCCGGCCGGGCTCACGCGAGCCTCCGCGAGAGGCGCCGCGCCGCCTCCGGCCCGAGGTCGGGCTCGAACAGGAAGGGAAGCGTTTTCACCGGCGCCTGGGCGCGGCGCCGCAGCCGTGCCAGCTGGGCCCGCTGCGAACGCGCCCGGCCGAACTCCGACAGCGCCGCCCGCGCCGCCGCCTTCGGCGCCCCGTCCTCGCCCGCCGCCAGCGCCCGCAAGCTCTCCGCCTCCTCTTTCGAGAAGCGCTCCGGGTAGAGCCCGTTGAGGTAGACGCGGTCGACCGCCACGCCGACCTCCTCGACCAGGTCGTGCTCCAGCGCCGCCGACTCGTTGACCGGCATCTCCTCCGGCAGGGCGACGATCGCCACCCCGGTGTTCTCGTGGTCGGTGATGAAGTTGTCGAGGGTCTGGGCCTGCGAGTGGATCGGCCCGACCCGGGCGATGTTGGCGAAGGTGCGCGGCGTCTGCAGGAAGCCGACGCCGTGGCCGGTGGCGGGCGCGTCGACGATCACGGTGTCGTATTTGCGCCCCGACTTCACCTTGCGGTCGAGCTGGGCGAGCTCCCAGATCTTGCCGATCGTGACCAGCTCCTTCAGCCCCGGCGTCGCCGCGGCGAGGTAGTTGAAGATGCGGCTGCGGAAGAGCATGTCGCGCATCGCGCGGACCTTCAGCTGCAGCAGGACGTACTCGCGCATCGACTCGTCGGGGTCGATCGAGATCGCCCAGAGGTTCTCCTCCAGTTCAACCTCGTGGAAGCCGACGGTGGTGTGCTCGAACATCCGCGAGGCGTTCTCCTGCGCAGCGACCTCGCAGACGATCGTCCGCTTGCCTTCGGCGGCGGCCCGCATGCCGAGGGCCACGGAGACCGTCGTCTTGCCGACCCCGCCCTTGCCGGTGACGATCACCAAACGCTTGTCGAGCAACTCAGGTATCGGGCAATTCCTAGCAATTTCGTATTACGGCAGGAAAAAGACGGTCGCATCCGAATATCCGCGCAATGGGATTTCTAAGCCGCAAGAAGAAGAATCCGGATCGGGGCGTCATCGAGGAGACGCATCCGCTCGAAGAAGAGCTGCAGCGGATGGAAGAGGCTGTCCCTGAGCGGCCGGTCGCTGACTACGAGCCTGAATACGACGATTCGGAGTACGCGGAAGACGAATTTGACGGGGAGCCGCAGGCCGCGGGTCCTGTCCCCGATGAGCGCACCTCGTCCTCGCAGGCTGCGGGCGAGGTACACCCATCGGCGCCACCCGCGGCAGAGGGGCCGGAGTCGGACCCCGAGCATCGGGAGCCGGAGGCAAAGGCTCCGCAGGCCCCTCCCGTTGAAGATGAAGAGTCGGAGGTCGACGAGCGGCCGATCAACGAACACGACGACGACGACGAGTCGGGGGACGGGCGGATGAAGGCGATCGACCTGATCGCGCCGACGCGGCTCGACTTCCTCAAGCCCGCCGAGCCGGAGCCCGAGGTTCCGATCAAGACCGCCGACGTGATCGCCTTCGCCAACCAGAAGGGTGGCGTCGCGAAGACGACGACGACCCTGAACCTGGCGGTCGCCTTCGCCGAGTCCGGTTACCGCGTCCTCTGCATCGACCTCGATCCGCAGGGCAACCTGACGATGTCCCAGGGCATCGATCCGGACAAGGTTGAACACAGCCTTTACGACGTGCTGGTCAACGACATGCCGATCTCCGAGATCATCGTCGAACGGGAGATCGACATCGCCGTCGCCTCGATCGACCTGGCCGGCGCCGAGATCGCGATGAGCACGAAGATCGGCCGCGAGCGCTCGCTGGAGAAAGCGCTGAAGGAGGTCGCGGCCGATTACGACTACGTCTGCATCGACACGCCGCCGAGCCTCGGCCTGCTGACGATCAACGCGCTGACCGCGGCCAACAAGGTGATCGTCCCCGTGCAATGCGAGTATCTGTCGATGCGCGGTCTGGTCCAGCTGCAGAACACGCTTCGGATGATCCAGGAGAACCTCAATCCCGACGTCCACATCGAGGGCATCCTGCCGACGATGCTCGACACGCGGACGATCCACGCCAAGGAGGCGGTGGAGATCCTCGAGGAGAACTTCGGCGACCTCGTTTTCCAGTCCCGGATCCGCAAGGCGATCAAATTCGCCGAGGCGCCTGTCAAGGGCTCAAGCGTGCTCAAGTACGATTCTGAGAGCAGCGCGGCAAGCTACTACCGGGATTTGGCGAAGGAGGTCCTGGCGAATGGCTCGGCGTAACAAACGGGCAAGCATGCGCGAGGGTCCCCTCGCCGACCTGTTCCGTTCAACCGGGGCGGACGCTCCGGAGGATCCACCCGAGGCACCCCGCTACGGCCGCGAAGACCCGGCCGAGGCGCGCAAGACCGAGGCCGACGCGGCGCCGGCCGATCCGTCGCAGCCCGCCGCCGGCAGCTTCTTCGACCAGGAATCGGACCCGGGGCGCGCCCCCGAACCGCCCTCGCCAGCCCGCGAGGAGC
>DATEDJ010000006.1:0-19727 GCA_035281725.1 Solirubrobacterales bacterium | reverse complement strand
GAGCCCCCGCCGCGACCCGCACCCGGGCGCTACTCCACGCGAAACCGTTCCGGTACCTGTTTCTCGGAGGACCTAGGCGGGCGCTGGTAGGGCCGTCGCTGGCGCGGCGGCAGCGCGATCCGCTCCTGGTCGATCCGCTGGTAGGGGATCTGCTCGAGCAGATGGCTGATCAGGTTGAGCCGGGTCGAGCGCTTGTCGTCGGACTCGACCACGAACCAGGGCGAGTCCTCGGTGTCGGTCTTGGCGAACATCTCGTCCTTGGCCTCGGCGTAGTCGACCCAGCGGGCCCGCGCCTCGAGGTCGGTCGGGCTGAGCTTCCAGCGCTTCAGCGGGTTGTCGAGGCGGCCCTGGAAGCGGCGCTCCTGCTCCTCGTCGGAGACCGAGAGCCAGTACTTGATCAGGATGATCCCGGAGCGCTGGATGATCCGCTCGAAGCGCGGACAGGAGTGCATGAACTCTTCGTACTCCGCGTTGGTGCAGAAGCCCATCACCCGCTCGACGCCGGCGCGGTTGTACCAGGAGCGGTCGAAGAGGACCATCTCGCCCCCCGCGGGTAGCTGGGCGACGTAGCGCTGGAAGTACCACTGGGTTTTCTCGCGGTCGCTAGGCATACCGAGGGCGACGTTGTGGATCACCCGCGGGTTGGTCCGTTCGGTGATCCGGCGGATCGTGCCGCCCTTGCCGGCGGTGTCGCGACCCTCGAAGAGGACGACGACCTTGAGCCCTTCGTGGACGATCCATTCCTGCAGGCGGACCAGCTCGACCTGCAGGCGGTGGAGCTCCTTCTTGTAGCCTTTCTTGGAGAGGATCTTGGGGTCGTCGGACATGGCGGCACCGGGTCGGCGGTGAGAGCGTCGCCTCAGGCGGCGCCGAGCGCCCCTTCGATCTCGGTGATCGCCTCCGCCTCGGCCGGGCTGACGCCCTCCTCGGAGCCCTTCTCCTTCTTCGCCGCGGCGACCTTCTTGGCCAGGGTGACGACGAAGAGGCGGTAGTCGCCGAGCTCGGCCGGGGTCGCCTTGGCAGCGACCAGGGCGACGGCGTCGCGGACGTTCTGCAGGCCGTGCTCGCGCAGCTCCTCCGGCGAGTGGGCGCGGGTGCGGTCGGTCTCCGGCTTATGGGAGACGATCTCGTCGAGCAGCTCGGAGGAGCCGTGCTCCTGGCGCGCCTCGGTGTATGCCTTGGCCATCGCGAAGGTCTCGCGGAAGGTGCCGCCGTGCTCGGCGGCGATCACGATCATCCCGGCGCTGGTCGGGCCCTCGAGGACGGTGTCCCACTCCTGCTCGGTGAAGTCTGCATGCGTCGTCATCGCTCTCCTCTGGTCGCCTGAAGCATCTCGAGCGAACTTACTTGAAGTCGATGCGAACATATGTTCGTGGCCTCTCATTCGGAAGCCCTGGGTCGCTTCAACGCCGCGGTGCAGCGGCGCGACCTCGACGCGGCCTCGGAGGCGGCGCGGGAAATGGCGAAGAGCGAGCCGGTCAGCCTCCACTGTGCGCTGGAGCTGCTGATCCTGCTGGCGCGGGCGGGCGACAAGCGCTTCGAGGCGGCGGCGCGGCGCTGGCTCGTGCGCCTGGGCCAGGAGCGCCGCTCCGCCGAGGAGCCCCACACCCTGACCGAGCTGCAGATCGCCAGCGTCGCGGTGGCGGGCCTCACCGACGAGCGGATCTCGCGCCGCTGCGAGGGCGTCCTCCGGGCCTTGGTGAAGTGGGTGGAGGAGGGCGACCGCGCGGGCGGGCCGACCGAGTGAGTTCGCAGAAATAACCGCATAGCGACGATTACTGCGAACGCACCCGCGCGGACCGTGCGCGGCGGCCGTCAATCGCCGAGCGGCAACGGGACCGGCGTCGGCGGCTCGGCGCCGTTCGCGACGGCGATCGCGTTGCGGGCCGCCAGCTCGGCCATCGCGGCGCGGGTCTCGACGGTCGCGGAGCCGAGGTGCGGGACCAAGACCACGTTCTCCAGCTCGAGCAGCGCCGGGTGGACCTGCGGCTCGTTCTCGAAGACATCGAGGCCGGCGGCGGCGATCACGCCCTCCCGCAGCGCCTCCGCCAGAGCCGCTTCGTCGACCACGGCGCCGCGGGCGGTGTTGACCAGCGTCGCGGCCGGCTTCATCATGGCGAGCTCGCGGGCGCCGATCAGGTGGTGGGTCTGGGGCGTCAGCGGCGCGTGCAGGCTGAGCACATCCGAGGTCGCGAGCAGCTCGTCGAGGTCGAGGCGGGTCGCCTCCAGCTCGGCGGCGTAAGGCGACTCGCTGCGCGAGGTGTAGGCGATCTCCATGCCGAAGGCGCGGCCGCGATGAGCGACCCGGGAGCCGATCCCGCCGAGCCCGACGATCCCCAGCCGCGCCCCGCGCAGATCGTGGCCGAGCATGAACTCCATCCCCCACCGCCACGGGCGCCCGGCGCGGATCAGCCTCTCCCCCTCGCCGAGCCGTCGGGTGGCGGCGAGGATCAGGCCGAAGGCGATGTCGGCGGTGGCGTCGTCGAGGACCCCGGGCGTGTTGGTGACGACGATCCCGCGTCCGGCGCAGGCGACGAGGTCGACGTTGTCGAAGCCGACCGCCACGTTGCAGACCCCACGCAGGCCCGACCCGGCAGCGTCGAGCAGCTCGTCGTCGACGCGGTCGTAGAGCATCGTCACCGCGACATCGACGCCCGTGACCAACGACAGAAGGTCCGCCCGCGCCATCCGCTCACCGTCCCGGCCATTCCGCACCTCACCGGCGGCGGCAAGCATCTCCGGCGCGCGGCCCGGCAAGGCGGCAGTGACGGCAAAGGTCGGCATCGCACCTTCTTATCAGGCCCCGAAAAAGGGGAAAGGCGCCCCTCCGGGGCAGGAGGGACGCCTTCAGGGAACTGCAGGGGGAGACCACTTCTCTACCCCCGATCAAATCATTAAAACCAGGTAGGTCCAAAGACGGACTAGTTCGTTGCGTGGGGACGCGGGGATGGGGTTCGGGGCCCGGGCGGCCGGGGACGGCGGGGTTCGTGGCCCGGTCGATCGGGGACGGCGAGCCCCGGGCGTCTCGTGGCGGCCCTGGCAGGCTGTGGCCGCCACGAGACGCCCGGGACGCGAGCCTTCCGGGGGGATTGGCACAGGTCCGTGACCCTGGCGGTCACGCTGCAAGCCCTGCTGTTGCCATGGCCACACCAAAGCTTGCAGCGCGTCGACGATGCGGCGTCGAGGTCGTCATGGAGGCCCGGATCCACGCGGGGTGAGTTGACCACACCAGGGTGTGGTCAACTCACTCAGCGCGATTTCAAGCCATGAGGAACCGTGGAGTTCCGCGCGTCTCCGTCACGAACCTCGCGTCCCCGTGATGCCTCCCCGGCGTCCCCCGCAGATCCCCACGAGACGCGGCCCTCTCGGCGGCGGCCTCAGCCTGCCCGGGTCGCCGCCGAGAGGGCCGCGTCCCTCGGCGTCCCTCACCCCGCCACCGTCCGCCGCCTGCCCGCCGCGTCCCTCGCCGCCGGCCGCCGGGCGGCCGGGCCGCAGCCCGCTACTCCTCTTCGTGCGCCGGGTCCTTGCCCGGCCAACGACCCGTCGCACCGGCGAACCCCACGCGCGCCTGGTGGTCGACGAAGCCTTTGGTGAGGCGGAAGATCGCGCCCTCGATCGCCAGCGCGGCGAGCAGTTTGCCGGTCGGCGCGCCGCGCAGGTCCGGCTCCGGCGGATCCTCGTCGTCGATCACCGCCCAGGCTTTTTCGAAGACCTTTTTAGCGGCGAAGCCGGCGACCAGGCCGGCGACGATCCCGACGGGTGCGAAGAGGAGCTTCATGCCCGGAACCTACCCCACCCGGCCCAGACGAGACAGCCCGGGTTGACATATCGTTGCGACGCGTTACGATATATCGCGTTAGGTTACGATACGAAAGGTCATAGTTATGTATTCACGACACTCACATCGCCATCCGCGCCATCCCGGTCGCGGTGGCCGCGAGGAGTACGCGCGTGGGCGGGGATTCGATTTCGGTCCCGGCTTCGGCCCTGGCCCCAGGCGCGGCCGAGGTGGGCCGCGAGCGCGCCGCGGTGACGTCCGCGCCGCCGTCCTCGCCCTGCTCGCCGACCGCCCCATGCACGGCTACGAGATGATCAAAGAGATCGAGGAGCGCAGCGAGGGGGCCTGGACCCCGAGCGCCGGCTCGATCTACCCGATGCTCCAGCTGCTCGAGGACGAGGGCCTGATTCGCGGCGAGGACTCGGACGGCAAGCGCCGCTTCAGCCTCACCGACACGGGCCGCGCCGAGCAGGCGGAGAAGGCCGAGGACGTCGCCCCCTGGGACGCCGTCCGCGCCGGCGCCCCGACCGGGCACCTCGCGCTCCGCGAGGCGGTCGGCAAGCTGTTCGCCGCCGTCCGCCAGGTCGGCCAGGCCGGCGACGAGGACCAGCGCAAGCAGGTCACCGAGCTGCTCGACGAGACGCGCCGCAAGGTCTACGCGATCCTCGCCGAGACGCCGACGCAGGGCCAGGACTAAGCGCCAATTCGAGCCCTGGGGCGGCGTGGGCCAGGAGCAACCGGCCCTGAGGGGGCGTGGGCCAGCCTCGCAAGGACGCAGGGAAGCGAGCTGAGGGGAGCGCACTCCAGTGCGTGACCCGAAGCGAGCGACCGAGGACGCCGCGAGGCGCCCCCACGCCCCTCAGGGCGCGCCTCGCCACCCGGGCCGCTTAGGGCTCCCGGGTGGCGAGAAGTCCGCTTCCCCAAACGGACCCACACATATATAGATACGCATCTCTCCTCCCTATGGCGATCCCCCAGAAGCGTGCCTTATGCAGGGCGCTTCTTCCTTTCACCGGAGAGACAGACGGCAAGCTATTGGATTGCGCCAAACCGCGCAATCCCTAATATTGATTAGCGCGCGATCGGTTGCGCCGAGGGGGTCGCGGCAAGCACCCGATCGGCCACCGACTGGCCGGTGAGACCGGCCTCGGCGCGCAGCAGATCCGGCTTGCCGTGGGTGACGTAGCGGTCGGGCAGACCGACCCGCAGCACCCGCGCCCGCTCCCCAGGCCCGGCCGCGAAGGCGTCCTCGAGGTGCTCCAGCACCGCGGCGCCGAAGCCGCCCGGGAGCACGTTCTCCTCGATCGTCACCAGCAGGTCGTGGTCGCGCGCCAGGTCCTCCACCAGCTCCCCGTCGAGCGGCTTGGCAAAACGGGCGTCGGCGACCGTCGCCTGGACCCCGTGGTCGGCGAGGATCGCCGCCGCCTCCAGCGCCACGTGCACCCCGTAGCCGTAGCCGAGCAGGGCGACGCCACGGCCCTCGCTCAGCACCTCGCCCTTGCCGATCGGCAGCAGCTGCGGCTCGTCCGGGACATCGACGCCCTCGGCCGCCCCGCGCGGGTAGCGGAGCGCCGCCGGGCCGTCGTGGGCGATCGCGGTGTGGAGCATGTGGACCAGCATCGCCTCGTCGCGCGGGGCCATCAGCACCACGTTCGGGATCGGGCGGAAGTAGGAGATGTCGAAGGCACCGTGGTGCGTAGGGCCGTCGTCGCCGACCAGCCCGGCGCGGTCCATCGCGAAGGTGACGTCGAGCTCCTGCAGGCAGACGTCGTGGACGATCTGGTCGAAGGCGCGCTGGAGGAAGGTCGAGTAGATCGCGCAGACCGGCTTCGCCCCCTGGAGCGCCAGGCCGGAGGCCAGCAGCACCCCGTTCTGCTCGGCGATGCCGACGTCGTAGTACTGCTCCGGGCGCTCGTCGGCGAGCTTCTGCAGGCCGGTCCCCCCCGCCATCGCCGCGGTGATCCCGATCACCCGCTCGTCGCGCTCGGCCTCGGCGACCATCGCCGCGGCGAAGACCTTCGTGTACTGGGGCGGCGAGCCGGGCGCGGGCGGCTTCTCCAGCCGCTCGATCCCCTCCGGCGAGTCGGTTTCCTGCACCGGCACCGGCTTTTCGGCGGCTGTCGGGCGGCCGTTGACGATCGAGTTCGGCTTCGCCGCGTGCCACTCCTCCATCGAGGCGAGCCCGTTCTCTTCGGCGGGGGCGAAGCCCTTCCCCTTGACCGTGTGGATGTGGACGACGACCGGCCGTTCGGCCTCGAACGCCTCGGTCAAGGCGCGGCGCAGCGCTTTCACGTCGTGGCCGTCGATCACGCCCATGTAGGCGAGGTCGAGCTCCTCGAAGAAGAGGCCTGGCGCCCAGTAGGCCTTGATCGCCGCCTTGACCTCGGGGCCGAGGCGCTCGATCCGCCGTCCCACCCCGAGCGGCAGCTTGGTCAGCCGGTCCTCGAAGTCCTCGCGGGCGTGGTAGAGCCGCGGGTTGAGGCGGATCCGGTTGAAGTAGCGGGAGAGGGCGCCGACGTTGGGGGAGATCGACATCCCGTTGTCGTTGAGGACGACCACCATCGGCGTCTGCAGGCCGCCCGCGGCAAGGAGGGCCTCGTAGGCGACGCCGCCGGTGAGCGCGCCGTCGCCGATCACGGCGGCGACCCGGCCGTCCTCGCCGATCCCCTTGCGCATCGCCTCCTTCAGCCCGACTGCGTAGCCGATCGAGGTGGAGGCATGGCCGGCGCCCATGATGTCGTGCTCGGACTCGGCGATCGAACAGAACGGGGCGAGGCCCTCGTAATGGCGGATCGTCGGCAGCTGCTCGCGCCGGCCGGTGAGAACCTTGTGCGGGTAGGACTGGTGGCCGACGTCCCAGAGGATCTTGTCGCGGGGACTGTCGAGCAGGCTGTGGAGGGCGACGGCGAGCTCACAGGTGCCGAGGTTGGCGCCGAAGTGGCCGCCGATCTGGCCGATCGTGTCGATGATGTAGGTGCGCATCTCCTGCGCAACCTGCTGCAGTTCGGCGTCGGCGAGACCATGGAGATCGTCAGGGCCGTCGATCCGATCGAGCAGTGGTTCGACGGGGTCGCCGCCTTCGTGTCCGTTCTGTGCGTTCTTGTCGCTCATTCGTGCCGGGTGAAGATGTAGTCGGCGACCCGTCTCAGGTCGTCGGTCGACCCGCCGATCTCGGCCAGCGCCGCGGTCGCCTTGCCGTGGGACTCGGAGGCGAGCTCACGCGCCCGGTCCAGGCCGAAAAGGCTGACGTAGGTGAGTTTGCCATGTCTCTCGTCGCTTCCATGTGGCTTTCCGAGCCGCTCGTCGCTCTCGGTCACGTCGAGGATGTCGTCGACGATCTGGAACAGCACGCCCAGCTCGTCGGCGAAACGGCGGTAGCGCATTGTCTCACTTTCCTCAGCTCCCTCGAGGATCGGGATCACACAGACGCTGGCGGAGATCAGCCGGCCGGTCTTCAGCGCGTGCAGCTCGCGCAGGCCGGCGGCGTCGAGCTCGGCGCCGATCACGTCGACGTACTGGCCGCCGACCATGCCGTCGACGCCGGTCGCGGCGGCCAGCTCGCGCAGCGCCGCGAGCACCTGGGCGGGATCGCCGGGCTGCTCGCAGAAGAGGCGGACCGCCTCGGCGAAGAGGCCATCGCCGGCGAGGATCGCGACGTCCTCGCCGAAGCGCTTGTGGGAGGTCGGCTTGCCGCGTCGCAGGTCGTCGTCGTCCATCGCCGGCAGGTCGTCGTGGATCAGCGAGTAGGTGTGGATCAGCTCGATCGCGGCGGCGACCGGGAGGAAGCGCTCCGGCGGCGCCCCGAGGGCGCGGGCGGTGGCGAGGGCGAGGACCGGGCGGACGCGCTTGCCGCCGGCGAGGAGCGAGTACCGCATCGCCTCCTCGAGCCCAGCGGTACGGGCCGCGGGCGAGAAACGCAGCTCGGCGAGGGCAGCTTCGACCAGAGCCCGCAGGTCCTCGGGGTAGAGATTGTCGGAGGTCATCGGCGGGCGTCCTCCGACGTGCCGGTCACCGCGGTCAACGGGCGTCCCCGTCCCCGCGGCTATTCGGCATCGGCGGCGGCCGCCTCGCGGGCGCGGCGGTTGGTCTCCTCGACCGCCTCGGCCGAGAGCTCGCCGGCTTCGGCGGCGAGCGCGGCGGCGCGCCCCTCCTCGAGCTCGCCCTCGCCCTCCAGCTCGGCGGCGATCGCGCGCAGCCGCTCGGCGATCTCGCGCAGGCGGGTCATCCGGCCGGCTCGCGCTCGCGGACGATCGCCCCGAGCACCCCGTTGATGAAACCGGCCGAGTCGGCGCCGCAGTACTCCTTGGCGATCTCGACCGCCTCGTCGATCGCCACCTCGTAAGGGGTCTCCCCCTCCTCGATCTCGAACAGCGCCACCCGCATCACGTTGAGGTCCAGCGGAGCGATCCGGTCGACCGTCCAGCCGCTGCGCAGGTGTTCGGCGATCGTCTCGTCGAGTTCTTCGCGGTTGGCGTCGACGCCCTCGGCCAGCTCACGGGTGAGCGGTTTGGCGTCGGCGACCAGCTCGACGAGCGGGCGGCCGGTCACGTCGCGCTGGTAGCTGGCGAAGACGGCATCACGGCGTTGGTCGGAACGGCGCATCAGATCATTCTCTCAGGCGTGGAGGCGCGCCGAGCGTGAGCGAGCGCACAGCGCGGCGCGCCGCTCAGCGCAGGATCTCGATCAGCAGCACCCAGGCGTTGGCGACCGCGCCGAGGATGAGGAAGACGAACCCGGCGGCCATCCAGTAGAGCCCACCGCCAAAGGCGAACAGCTCCGAGACGCCACCGATCGCCAGTAGGCCGGAGCCGAGGAGGCGGATGATCCAGCGACTGGCGAGCCAGGCGGGCGGGCGTTCGGCGTCCTCGGGGAGCTCATGGGTGACCGGGAGCGCCAAAAGTGCGGCGAGGAGCGCCGCGGCGATCGCCAGGATCTCGAGGCCGAAGGCGACCTGGCCCTGGCCCGGCATCAGCCCGGCGATCGAGACGACCAGCACCGCGAGCAGCAGGGCGAGCGTCTCCACCCCGCGCTCGGGCAGGCCCTTGAAGTGGACGATCCGGTCGACGTTGATCGAGACGGCGACGAAGAGGAGTCCGGCGAGCGCCGCCGAGGCGCCCGCCATTGCGACGAAGAGGTCCTTCCACTCCTCCGGGGCGTAAGCCGTGCTCACGGCGCCGATCGTATTTCGGTCGGCGGCGCCAGGGTGAAGGGACGGGAAAGGGACGCGGCCATCTCGGCGGCGGCCCGGGCGGGCTGAGGCCGCCGCCGAGAGGGCCGGGTTCGTGGGGAGAGGCGAGGGTGCGGGGCCCGGGCGGGTCTCGGCGGAGAGACGTGCGGGAGACGCCGGGAACGTCACGTTGACCCAGGGAAGCCGTCACGTCTGTCACAGGTCCGTTCAGTGCGTTCGCAGTAATCCCCGCATAGCGGGGATTACTGCGAACGCACCGAACGCACCGGGGTTGGCGGCGCGGACGTGTGACGTCCGCCCCCGCAAGCGCACCGAACCTGCGCACTTCCCGCCGGAAGCCTCACGTCCTGGGCGTCTCGTGGCGGCCACAGCCTGCCCGGGCCGCCACGAGACGCCCAGGACGTCGGTCCACGATCGACCGGGCCCCGAATCGCGCCGCCCCGCCACACTGGCCCGAGCCCTCAGCCCGACCGCACCGCCCGAACCCGCCTACGCCCGCGAGACGTACTCCCCCGTGCGGGTATCGACGCGTACCGTCTCCCCCTCCTCGATGAAGAGGGGCACCTGGACCACGGCGCCGGACTCGAGCGTCGCCGGCTTGTTGCCGCCGCCGGAGGCGGTGTCGCCTTTCAGGCCCGGGTCGGTCTGGGTCACTTTCATGTCGACCGCGCTCGGCACCGTCACGTCACTCGGCTGTTCGTCGACGAAGAGCACCTCGACGTCGGAGTTCGGCAGCACCCACTGCATCGTGTCGCCGAGCACCGCCGAGGGGATTTCGATCTGGTCGTAATCCTGGTTGTCCATGAAGACGACCGAATCGCCCTGGTCGTAGAGATACTGCATCTTTTTCGATTCGGTGCGCACGGAGCGGAACTTCTCCCCGGCGCGGAAGGTTTTGTCGATCACGGCGCCATCCTCGATGCGGCGCAGTTTCGTCCGTACGAAGGCGCCCCCCTTGCCCGGCTTGACGTGCTGGAACTCGATGATCTTCCAGACCTTGCCGTCGATTTCGATGTGGCTGCCGTTGCGGAATTGGTTCGTCGAAACACTCATCGGTCGGACTCTAGCGACGCGGTAGCTGGTCCAGGAACTCGACCACCGTGGCCCTCCAGAGGTCCGGCTCTTCGAGGTGGAGTTCGTGGGCGGCGCCGGGCAGTTCGGCACACTGCGCGCCGGACAGCTCGGTCAGCATCAGGCTCACCTCCTCGCTTGGCAGCTGGCCGCTGGCACCGCCGCGGACGACCAGCGTCGGGCAGGCGATCCGCGACCAGTCCGCCCAACAGTCGTCGGCGACCGCCGCCTGGATCATCCGCCCGAGCACCTCGACCTCGAACCGCGGGTAGAGGCCGTCGGGCTCCTGGCGCAGGCCACGGGCCCAGGCGTCGGCATGGGCGCCCGGGCCCTCGAAGAACGCTTCCGCGGTCGCGACGTCGGGAAAGGGCACCGGCCACTCCTCCAGCCCCAGTTCCATTTCCGCGGCCTTCAGCTCCCCTCCGTCGGCGGTGCCCTCGGGACCGGCCTCGGCGACGACGAGGCACTCGACCAGCTCCGGCCGGGCCGCCGCCGCGAGGATCACCACCCGCCCGCCGAGCGACTGGCCGAGCAGCAGCGTGGGTGCGCCGATCTGGTCGAGGGCGAAGCAGACGTCGTCGCGCAGGGCCTTCGGCGAGACGTCGGTGGGACGCGGCTCGCTGTGCCCGTGACCGCGAAGATCGAGGGCGAAGACGTGCCGGGTCTCGCGCAGCCAGGTCGCCGTTTCCGCCCACTCGCCGGCGTGGCCGGCGAGGCCGTGGACGAGCAGCGCGGCCGGCCCTTCGCCGCCGAAGTCCCAGAGGGCGAGGTCGGTGCCCGCTCGGGTCAGGGTCTGGGGAGGCATGCGTGGGGCGCGGGCGGCGGTTCCATCAGTCCCGGCGCTCGGCCGCGGCGGGGGTGAGCGCGCCGGCCGAGCCGCCGCCGAGCACGCGACGGACGAGGCGGGGCGCCAGTATGCGCAGGTAGGCGGCAAGCGCGTAGGGGCGCGGCACGTAGCGCTCGGCCTTGCCGCCGGGGCCGACCTCGTAGATCGCCTCGGCGACCTTCTCCGGGCTGGAGAGGATCAGGCGGGTGGCGGCTTTGGCGCGCAGCTCGGTCTGCGGGAAGCCTTCGGTGGGGACGAAGCCGGGCAGCACCATGCCGACGTGCACCCCGTGCGGGGCCTCCTCCAGCGTGAGCGCGTCGGTCCAGCCGATCAGGGCGAACTTGCTCGCCGAGTAGGCGCCGGAGTTGGCGCGGCTGATCCGGCCCGCGGTGCTGGCGACGTTGACGATCGCGCTCGGGGCGGAGCGGCGCAACAGCGGCAGGAGCGCCTCGGTGAGGCGGACGACCGCGTCGAAGTTCAGCTCCATGTGGCGGTGGACATTGGCCCAGCCGGTCTCGCCGAAGGTGCCCCGCCAGGCGGCCCCGGCGTTGTTGACCAGCAGGTCGAGGCGGTCGTGGTGCTGCTCGACGTGGGCGCGGACCAGCTCGGGAGCGTCGGGCCGGGTGAGATCGGCCGCCACCCAGGTGGCCGGGACCGGCAGCGAGACGGCCAGCTCGGCGAGCAGCTCGCCGCGGCGGGCGACGAGGACCAGCTCGGTGCCGGGGTCACGGGCGAGGCGCCGCGCGGTGGCGGCGCCGATCCCGCTCGAGGCTCCGGTGACCAGGGCGACCTTGGCTGCCGATGGCATTGCCTAACGCTACGTCACGAACCACCACAGCGATAGAGGGTCTCGCTGCCGCTGATGAGCGGGAGCCGCACGGTGAAGAGGGCGCCGCCGCCGGCGGGATTCTCGGCCTCGACCCGGCCGCCGTGGGCGTTGACCAGGGCGGCGACGATCGCCAGGCCGAGGCCCGCACCGCCGTCGTCGCGCCCGCGCGACGCGGAGTCCCGCCAGAAGCGCTCGAACACGGCGGCCGGGTCGTCGGGCGGCAGCCCCGGGCCATGGTCGCGCACCTTGACCGTCGCCCAGCCCTCGGTCGATTCCAGCGAGAGCTCGATCGGCGTGCCGTCGGGCGTGTGGACGATCGCGTTGCGCAGCAGGTTGGCGAAGACCCGGCGCAGCGCGTCGCCGTCGGCCTCGATCGCCACCGGCCCGGTCGGATCCAGCGCGATCTGCCGCTCGGGCGCCGCCGCCCGGGCGTCGTCGCGGGCGTCTTCGAGCATCTCCCGCAGGTCGAGCGGTTCGCGCGCCGGCTCGTGCACCTCGTCCACCCGCGCCAGGGTCAGGAGGTCGTCGACCAGGCCGCCCATGCGCGCCGACTCGGCCTCGATCCGGTCCATCGCCCGCTCCACCTCGGCGGGCTCCCGCGCGGCGCCGATCCGGTAGAGCTCCGAGTAGCCGCGGATCGAGGCCAGCGGCGTGCGCAGCTCGTGCGAGGCGTCGGCGAGGAAGCGCCGCAGCCGCCTCTCCCCCGCCGCCCGCTCGGCGAACGCGTTCTCGATCTGCGCCAGCATCGCGTTCAGGGACCGTCCCAGGCGGCCGACCTCGGTGCGGTCGTCGTCCGGCTCGACCCGGCGCGAGAGGTCGCCGGCGGCGATCTGCCCGGCCACCTCGCCCATCCGTCGCAGCGGCCGCAGCCCGACCCCGACCAGCCACCAGGCGGCAACCCCGAGCGCGATCAGGATCGCCCCGCTGACCACGAGCTCGATCAGCGCCAGCCGGCTGAGCGTCGCGTTGGTGTCGCCGAGCGGCACCGCGACCACCGAGATCAGCCCGCCTTCGGCGACCATCACCGAGGCCACCCGGAACTGTTCGGAGCCACCGCCGCGCTCGCCGACGGTGATCGGGGATACCGGTTCGCCCGGACCGGTCGGTTCGAGGTCGGCCGGGATCCGCGGCAGCGGCAGTTCTTCGCCGAAGAGCCGCGCGGGGGTGTGGGCGAGGACTTCGCCGTCGGCCGTCTGCAGCTGGCTGTAGGTGCCGCTGGGCAGCTGTGAACTCGGTGCGGCGGCGCGGGCGACGCCTTCGAAGCCCGGCCCCGCCTGCGTCGTCGGCCCGCCGATCGGCGACGCTTCGCCGCCCGCCTGCTGGGCGAGCCGGATCGAGAACGGCTCCACAACCGACTCGAGCTGCTGGTCGACCCGGTCGTAGAGGTAGTTGTGTAGCGCCCGATATGAGGCGAAGTCGGCTGCCGCAAGGCCGACCACGGCCAGCCCGACCAGCAGCAGCAGGAGCCGCGCGCGCAGCGACCAGTCAGGCAGGCGGAAGGCGGAGCGCATAGCCGACGCCGCGCACGGTGTAGATCAGGCGCGGTCCCTGCGCCTCGAGCTTCTTGCGCAGGTAGCTGACGTAGGTCTCGAGGACGCGGGCGTCGCCGCCGAAGTCGTAGTCCCAGACGTGGTCGAGGATCTGGGCGCGGGTGAGCACGCGCCGCGGGTGTGACATCAGGTAGCGGAGCAGCCGGTACTCGGTGTCGGTGAGCTCCAGCGTGGCGCCGGCGCGGAAGACCTCGCGGGTGTCGTCGTCGAGCTCGAGGTCGCCGAAGCGCAGCACGCTCTCGCCGCCGCCCGCGTTGCCGAAGCGGCGCAGGACCGAGCCGACGCGGGCGAGCAGCTCCTCGATCGAGAACGGCTTGGTGACGTAGTCGTCGCCGCCGATCGTCAGGCCGCGGACTTTGTCCTCGGTGGTGTCGCGGGCGGTGAGGAAGAGGATCGGGGTGTCGTCGGCGCGCTCGCGCATCCGCTTCGCGACTTCGAAGCCGTCGAGGTCGGGCAGCATCACGTCGAGCAGGACGAGGTCGGGGCGGAACTCGGTCACCGCCTGCAGGGCGGCCTGCCCGTCGGCCGCCGTCTCCACCTCGTAGCTGTTGAAGCGGAGGGCGACCGAGAGGACGTCGGCGATGTTCGACTCGTCGTCGACGACGAGGACCTTGCCGACGGTCTTGGCCGGAGCGGCGTGCACGGAGCCATGATCTCGGAACTTGCTGTGCGTTTCCTGAGAGCCGCTGCCGGGCGCGCCGCCAGGCACGGCACTTGCAAGGATTGGCGGCGTGTCCGACGCCTCGTCCCCGGCCCCAGACGGCGGCCGGCATCGCCCCCACGCGCCCCATGCGCCGCACCTGAGCGCGATCCGCCGCGAAGGCGAGCGGGTCACCCCGCTGGAGCTCTTCTTCGACCTCGTCTTCGTCCTCGCGATCACCGAGTGCACCTCGCTGATGTCCCACCACCCGAGCTGGTCGGGGCTGGCGCAGGGCCTGCTGGTGTTGGGCGTGCTCTGGTGGGCCTGGGCGGCGTACGCCTGGCTGACCAGCGTGATCGACCCCGAGGCCGGGGCCGTCCGACTCGTCTTCTTCGCCGCGATGGCCTCGATGCTGATCGCCGCGATCTGCGTGCCGGAGGCGTTCGGCGATCTGGCGCTGGTCTTCGCCCTCTCGATCGGCGTCTTCCGCGTCGCCCACATTGCCCTCTTCATGATCGCCAGCTCCGACGCGCCGGACCTCCGCCGCTCGACCACGGCGCTGGCCGTCTCGACCGCGATCGCGGTGGGGATCCTCGCCGCCGCCTCGGCCTTTGACGGGGTCCCGCAGGCGGCGCTCTGGGTACTGGCGCTGACGCTCGACCTCGGCGGGCCCTACCTCTTCGGCATCGAGGGCTGGCAGATCGTCCCCCGCCACTTCGCCGAGCGCCACGGGTTGATCATCATCATCGCCCTCGGCGAGTCGATCGTCGAGATCGGCGCCGGCGCGGCCGGCCACCTCGACCTCGGGATCGGCGTCGCCGCGGTGCTCGGGGTCGCCGTCGCGGCGGCGCTGTGGTGGGTCTACTTCGACGTGGTCGCGCTGGTCTCGGCACGCCGGCTCAGCGAAGCCGAGCCGGGCCGCGTGCAGAACGCGCTCGCCCGCGACTCCTACTCCTACATCCACCTCCTCCTCGTCGCCGGGATCGTGGTCACCGCCTTCGGCCTGAAGACGACGATCGCCCACACCGGCGAGCACCTCGAGTGGATCACCTCGTTCGCCCTGCTCGGCGGGATCGCCACCTACCTGCTTGGGCTGATCGCCTTCCGCTTCCGCCAGAACCGAACCTGGAACCGCAACAAACTGATCCTCTCGGCCGTGCTGCTGGCCCTGATCCCGGTCGGGACGGCGATCCCCGCGCTCGCCACGCTGGCGATCGCCACCGCGCTCCTCGCCCTACTCGTCGCCTTCGAGCACGCCGGCTATGACGAGCGCCGCGACGCGCTGCGCGCCCGCAACACGATGACCGAGGCCGAGGCGGCGCTGCTCGCCGAAGAGGGCGCGTGAGGACGTGTCCGCTCCGCGAACTTCACACGTACCCGACGGAGGACACCCCCCTAACATGGCGGTTCTTCGCGGACGGATGTTTGATTTCGACATACTGCCGGACCTATGACGACTTCCAACGAGGTTCCCAAGCTTCTCGACGAACTGCTGCGGGCGGGCGCGCCGTCCGGTTATGAGGGACCCGCGGCCGAGGTCTGGCGCAAGGCCGCCGGCTTCGCCGAGCTCTCCTACGACGGCATCGGCTCGACCTTCGCCCGGGTCGGCGAGGCCGAGCCCCTGGTCGCGATCGTCGGCCACATCGACGAGATCGGGCTGATCATCACCCACGTCGACGAGAAGGGCTTCCTCTGGTTCGAGCCGATCGGCGGCTGGGACCCGCAGATCCTGGTCGGCCAGCGGGTCGAGGTGACCGGGCGGGACGGGATCGTCCCCGGCGTCGCCGGGCGCAAGCCGATCCACCTGCTCGAGCCCGACCAGCGCAAAAAAGTCGTTGAACTCAAGTCGATGCACATCGACATCGGCGCCGCCGATCGCGACGAGGCCGAGGCCATGGTCCGGGTCGGCGATCCGGTCGTGATCCGCACCGAACCGATGCGGGTGGCGGGCTCGCGCCTCGTCTCCAAGTCGATGGACAACCGGCTCGGCGCCTTCGTCGCGCTCGAATCGACCCGTCGCTGCGCCGAGGGCGCCGGCCCGGGCGGCTCGATGGCCGGCGTCGCCGCGGTGCAGGAGGAGATCGGCCTGTTCGGCGCGCGCACCTCGGCCTTCGCGCTGCAACCGGACCTCGCCGTCGCCGTCGACGTCACCCACGCGACCGATGCGCCGGGAGTCGACGAGAAGGAGGTCGGCGTGCATCCGCTCGGCTCCGGCCCGGTGATCGGCCGCGGCTCGACCCTCTCGCCGAAGGTCTTCGAGCTGCTAGTCGAGACCGCCGAGGCGGAGGGCATCGAGTACTCGATCAGCGCCAGCGGTCGCAGCACCGGCACCGACGCCGACGCGATCCAGATCGCCCGCTCGGGGATCCCGACCGGCCTCGTCTCGATCCCGCTGCGCTACATGCACTCGCCGGTCGAGATGGTCGACCTGGACGACGTCGAGGCGACGATCTCGCTGCTGGCCGCCTTCGGGTCCCGCATCAAAGCGGGCTTGGACTTGTCTCGCTGAGGGGTCGCCAGGGGCCGCCAGGCAAGGACGCAGGGAGGCCGAATAGCAGCCGCTATTTGGCCGACCGAGGACGCCGCATGGCGGTTCCTGGCGACCCCTCAGTCGACGTAGGTCAGGTCTTTGGGGAGCGAGCTGAGGTTGCGCAGGCCGTCGTCGGTGACGACGACGAGGTCCTCGATCCGCACGCCGAGGTCGCCGGCCAGGTAGATACCGGGCTCGACGGTGACGACTTCGTTCGTCGCCAGCACGTCGTCGGAGCGCAGCGAGAGGCGCGGGCCCTCATGGATGTCGAGGCCGACGCCGTGGCCGAGCCCGTGGCCGAAGTGATCGCCGTGGCCGGCGTCGTCGATCACCTTGCGGGCTGCCTTGTCGACGTCCTCGCCAGTCTCTCCCGGGCGGATCGCCTCCAGCGCCGCCTGCTGGGCGGCGAGCACGGTCTCATAGACCTGCCGTCCTTCCTCGCCCGGGTCGCCGGTGGCGTAGGTGCGGGTGCCGTCGGAGCAGTAGCCGTCGAGCTTGGCGCCCATGTCGAAGACGATCAGCTCGCCCGCCGGGATCACCCGATCGCCCGGCTCGGCGTGTGGCTGGGCGCCGTTCGGCCCGGCGGCGACGATCGTGTCGAAGGAGAGCGTGCCGCCGAAGCCGCGCACCTTGTCCTCGAAGTAGTCGGCGACTTCGCGCTCGGTCTTGCCGCGGAAGCCGTTTTCGACAGTCTGCTTGAGCGCCGCGTCGGCGAGCTTCGAGGCCTCGGCGATCGCCGCCAGCTCGTCGGCGTCCTTCACCCGCCGCAGCGCCTCGACCGCCCCGCCCGCGGGCACCGCCTCGACCCCGGCGGGCAGTTTCTCCTCCAGTTTGGTCAGCGTGCGGACCGAGACGTGGTCGTCCTCGAAGCCGGTCTTGCCCGCGAGGCGTTCGGCGATCCCGCCCAGCCAGTCGCCGGTCAGCGTGATCGTCTCCCACTCGGACACCTCGGCGGCGGCGCGCTCGGTGTAGCGGAAGTCGGTCAGGAAGACGCGGATCCCCGGACCGCAGATCGCCGCTCCGTTGGTGCCGGTGAAGCCGGTCAGGTAGCGGACGTTGGTCAGGTCGGTGACCAGCATCCGGTCGAGCCCCTTCTCGGCCAGCGCCGCCTCGAGCCGATCGCCGCGGCCGCGCATCAGGCGCTCACCCCAAGCTCGCGCGCCAGCACCCCGAGCGCCTCCTTGTAGCCGTCGGCGCCCTTGCCGGAGATCTTCGCCACGACCAGGCCGTCGAAGACGGAGACCTTGCGCCAATCGTCGCGGGCCTCGACGTCGGAGAGGTGGACCTCGACCGCGGGCAGCCCGGCGACGTCGAGCGCGTCGGCGATCGCGCGGCTGTAGTGAGTCCAGGCCCCGGCATTGATCAGCGAGCTGTCGGCCAGGTCGGGCAGCCGGTGCAGGTACTCGACGAACTCGCCCTCGTGGTTGGTCTGGAAGAACAGCGGTTCGAGGCCCGCCTCCCGCGCCCACCCCTCGATCTGGTGTTCCAGCTCCGACAGCGGGCGGCCCCCGTAGAAGGACGGATCGCGGCGCTCGAGGATGTCGAAGTTGACGCCGTGCATCACGGCGACCCGGTTGCGGGTGGTGGGAGTCACGGAGGCCACAATAGAGAAGGCTTCTTGGGCGACGGTGAGGGACGGGTAAGGGACGGCCGGGTCTGCGGGGAGAGGCGGGGGTGCGGGGCGCTTCCGGGGCCTGGGGTGCGGAAGAACCGCGGGATCTCGTGAGGGAGACGCCGGGAACGTCACGGCGACGTGAGGGAGAGGTCGTGGACCGCACCACTCCTCCACGGTCGCAGAGGCGCGGTCGTCCTAACCCACCCATAGCGCCGGTTAGGTCGACCGCGCGATCCGGAGGGCCGCAGACCCCGGTGAGGCGCGCGTCTCGGTGACGTTCCCGGCATCTCCGTCACGCACCCCTCCCGTCTCCCTCACGGGACCCCGGCATCTCCCTGCAGGGACCCCGTCCCTCCCCGCAGGGACCCCGTCCCTCCCCGCAGGGATCCGGTTCCTCCCCGAAGACGCCACGAACCCTGACGATCCCTCCACGAACCTCCCGACCCGGGCGTCTCGGAGGCGGCCTCAGCCTGCCCGGGTCGCCTCCGAGACGCCCGGGCCGCCCGTCCCCAATCGACCGGGCCCCGAATCGCGCCGTCCCCGGCCGCAGGGGCCACGGGCCACACCCGTCCCCGGCCGCACCGTCCCGGCTGCCCACCGACCGTGAATAGACCACCTAAGCTTCGGCGCGTGCACAGGGGTGCCACACCGATGGGGGTCGTTGCGGCCGTGATCGTTCTCGCGACGCAGGCCCTGGCGGGTTGCGGCAGCTCGTCCTCGGAGGGGCCTCTACCACCCCACTCGCTCGACCAAGCGCGGGCGATGGTCCGGCAGAGCGTCGACTCGAAGCTGGCGAAGAGTGCGGCGACGCCCCGGCAGATCGCCTGCGTCGACCGACACGTGGAAGCGATGACTGCCCGGCAGTTCGCGCAACGTCTGGTCGAGCCCGCGATCGTCGGGCCGGATGGCCGGCGGACGCCCCAGAACATCGCCGGCGCGCTCGGCAAGGGCTGCTTCTAACCACTCGCCGCCCCGGCGTGCCTCAGACCATCAGCTCGCGGACGGCACTCTCGACCTTGGCGGGGTCGACCAGCTGACCGATCTCGGGCTCGCCCGGTTCGCGCAGGAGGACGAAGCCGACGCCGGCGGCGGTGCGCTTCTTGTCGCGACCGAGGGCGTCGAGGAGGTCGGGCACCTCGATCGGGAACTCGAGGCGGGTCGGCAGGTCGTGGCGGGCGAGGATCTCCTTCACCTCGGCGCGTAGGTCCTCCGCGTCGGAGAGGCGGAGCGCCGCCAGGAGTCCCAGGCCGACCGCCTCGCCGTGGCGGTAGGCGGTGTAGCCGGTAGCCGACTCGATCGCGTGGCCGACCGTGTGGCCGAGGTTGAGGACGTTGCGCAGGCCGGTGTCGAGCTCGTCCGCGGCGACGATCGCGCACTTGTAGCGGGCGCAGGCGAAGACGACGTCGTCGAGCTCGGCCGGGACGATCTCCTCGATCGCCCGCACCCGCTCCCAGAGGGGGCCGCCCGCCAGGAGGCCGGTCTTCAGCACCTCGACGAAGCCCGCCGCGAGCTCCTCGCGGGACAGCGAGGCGAGCGTCTCGGTGTCGGCGATCACCGCCGCCGGCTGCTGGAAGGCGCCCGCGTAGTTCTTGCCCTCGGGCAGGTCGACGCCGACCTTGCCGCCATAGGCCGAGTCGACCTGGGAGACCAGGGTCGTCGGCACCTGGATCACCGGGATGCCGCGCTGGTAGAGGTGGGCG
>DATEDJ010000005.1:0-15446 GCA_035281725.1 Solirubrobacterales bacterium | reverse complement strand
GCCTTCTCGATCATCGAGCGGGCGACGCGGTCCTTCACCGAGCCGGTCGGGTTGTGGCCCTCGAGCTTGGCGAAGATCCGCACCTCCTCCTTCGGCGAGAGGCGCTTCAGCTCGACCAAGGGCGTGTTGCCGATCGATTCGACGACGTCGCCGAAGCGACCCCCACAAGGTCTGTTCAACACTGGATCTGGTGCCATGGCGTGCCGGGTCCCCGGTACTTCAGAAAGTGTAGCGAGGGTATCCGGGCCAGGAGCGAACTAGCCGGAGCGGGAGATCAGCTCGTGCGCCCGCAGAGCGAGCCAGAACTCGATCCGGTCGGTCGCCCGGGAGAGATCGCGCCCGGTCAGCTCCTCGAGCTTGCGCATCCGGTAGCGCAGCGTGTGCCGGTGGCAGTGGAGCTCGCGAGCGGCCCGCTCCCACTGGCCGTTGTGGAGGATGAAGACCTCCAGCGAGCGCAGCAGCTCGGCGGCGTAGAGCGAGTCGCTCGCCAGCACCGGGCCGAGCAGCCGGTCACGGTAGAGGTGCAGCACGTCCTCGTCGCCGACCGAGAGCAGCAGCGACTCGACCCCGAGGTCCCGCCAGGAGCCGACCGCGCCGTCGCCGGCGCCGAGCGCCCAGTAGGCCTCCTGGAAGGCGCGCGGCAACTCGCCGACGGGCCGCGCGCGGCTCACCGCGGCGCCGATCTCCGCCGACTGCCCCTCCCCCATCTCCTCGGCGAGTCGGCGCCGGGCCTCGACCGCGACCTCGATCGGGTCGCGGTCGCCGACCTCGACGATCGCGCAGAGCAGCTCGCGCCCCTCGACCTCCTGGGTGGAGACGGCGGCAGCCAGCTCGGTCGCGGCGAGCGCCCCTTGCAGCCACCGCTCCGCCGCGACTCCGCCGACGGTGAACACGGCGACGATGACCTCCCCCTCGATCCCGAAGGCCGCGAGCCGGCGCCCGAGCTCCGCGCCGCCCGTTCGCCCGGCGATGGCATCGCCGACCAGCCCCGCGGTCAACCGCCGCTCGGTCTCACCGGCGCCCCGATGCATCTGCTCCAGGCCGACGATCGCCGCCGCCTGCTGCACCACCAGCCGCACCTGCTGGTCGATCCGCCCATCCTCGGGGGCGACGACGATCCAGCCCTGGGCCTGGGCGCCCCGGGACGACGGGAGTGGCCGGGCGTAGGCGCCGGCGGCCAGTCCCGGATGGTCGACGATGCGAGGGCGAGCGTCGCCGCGGCGGGCCAGCTCCCGTCCCAGGTCGGCGGCGACCTCGTCGATGAGCGCCCCGCCGGGGTCGTGGCGGGCGAGCCGCCGCCCGGACGGCCCGAGGACGAGGACGCCGCCGCCGACCGCCTCCGAGATCGCCGCGGCGACCGCGTCCAGCCCCCGCCCCTCGAGGACGAGCTGCGTCAGCGACTGCTGCACGGCGACCGCACGCCGCAGCCCATCGTCGCCCTCCGGCTCGAGGCCGAGTCGCTGGACGAGGGTGTCGGCTGACTGCAACGTGGTCGGGGCTCCGGGTGGTCCCGGCGGCGACGCTCACCAGACCGGGACCCGGAAGCCTGCCCCCTCGCTCGCGGCCGGACTTTGGACAGTCGTCCCAAATTACGCCGACCGGATTGGCCCCGGGTGAACGCAACGGGACCGGCGGGCGCTGCATACTTTGGACGGACGTTGCGGTACAGCACCACGGGGGTGGGCGCACCGTTGCGGCAAATTTGACGGTGGAGGCTTGAGCAGGGAGGCCGTGCGGCCATATGTTCATGTCGTCCCAATTCGAACGGAGGCAGAACTCGATGACCAAGATCCGTCCCGCCGCGCTCTTCGCGGCGCTCCTGCTGGCGATCGCCGCGCTTGCCGTGGCCGGTTGCGGCGGTGGGAGCAGCAGCACGAGCAAGACGAGCGAAGAAAGCAGCGAAAGCTCCGGCGGGGGCGCCGAAAAAGAAGGCGGCGAAGAAGCCGAAGGCGGCGGCGAAAAGCTGACGGTCGGCTCCGACATCCCCTATCCCCCGTTCGAGCAGAAAGCCAGCGGTGGCGGCTACACCGGTTTCGATGTCGAACTGATGGAAGCGATCGGCAAAGAGATCGGGCGTGAACCCGAATTCATCGACTCGTCTTTCGAAACGATCTTCCGCGACGTCGGCCAGGGCAAGTTCGAAGCGGTGATGTCAGCGGCGACGATCACCCCGGAACGCGAAAAAGAAGTTGCCTTCTCGCTGCCCTACTACCTCTCCGAACAGGCGATCCTGGTTCAGGAAGGCAGCGACATCAAAGGTCTGGCCGATCTGAAGGGCAAGGTCGTCGCCGCCCAGCAAGGCACCACCGGGCTCGAACTGGCGAAGGAAAAAGCCGAAGCCTCCGAACTTCGGCCCTTCCCCGAAGGCCCCGACGCTGACAACGCGCTGAAGGCCGGGACCGTGGAAGCGGTGATCATCGACGCGCCGGTCGCCAAACAGCAGGCGGAAGAACTCGGCGGCATCGAAATCGTCGAAAAAGTCCCGACCGAAGAAACGTACGGGATCGCGCTGGCAAAAGAAAGCACCGAACTGGTGGAACAGATCAACGAAGGTCTGAAAAAGACCATCGAAGACGGCAGCTACGCCACTGTCTACGAAAAGTGGTTCAAAGAAGCGCCGCCGCTCGAAGGCCTCGAAAAAGCGATCGAAGAAGCCGAAGCGAAATAGCGGCCGCCCGCTAGCTGAAAGCCGTATAACCGAGGGGGCGCCCGGGTGGTGCCCCCTCCTTGATTGGGAAAGCAGCAGGGAGCAGGAGCGAGAACCTTGAAGGTCTTTTTCGAACAGTACTTCGACTTCCACGTGATGGGAGAACACTTCGGGGAAGTCTTCGAAGCCTTTCTGCAGAACCTCTTGATCTTCGTCGTCGCGGCGATCGTCGCCCTCACCTGGGGCCTGATCCTCGCCCTGTTACGACAGGCGCCGGGGAAAAAGTTCATCCCGGTCCGCTTCATCACGATCGCCTACATCGACGTGCTGCGAGCGGTCCCGCTTCTGATCATCATCCTGATGATCTCCGGCGGCGTCCCCTACCTCAACTTCATCCCGAAAGACATCCGCATCCCGCACTGGTTCGGCAAGCCGGACCCGTTCTGGTACGGCGTCGCCGGGCTCGTCTTCGTCTACGGCGCCTACACGGCGGAGGTCTACCGGGCAGGGATCGAAGCGGTGCCGAAAGGCCAAATGGAGGCGGCCCGCTCGCTCGGCATGAGCCACCTGCAGGCGATGCGCCACATCATCGTCCCCCAGGCCGTCACCAAGATCCCGGCACCGATGCTGAACGAATTGATCTCGCTGCTGAAGGACACGACGCTGGTCAGCGTGATCGCCTTCGGCGAGTCGGTCCTGGTCAGCCGCGAAATCCTCGCCGAACGGCTGAACAGCTCGGCGCTCACCCTCACCGCCGCCTTCTTCCTGATCATCTGCCTGCCCGGCGCCCGCCTGGTCGATTACCTGATCAAGCGCAACAAGGGCAAAACGGCCCGCGGCGCCCAGCACATCGAGGTGGCGTGATGGCCGAGCCGGTGATCAGCCTCAAAGGCGTCCACAAATGCTTCGGCAACCTCGAAGTGCTGAAAGGCGTCGACCTCGACGTCGCCAAAGGCGAAGTGATCTGCATCCTCGGGCCGAGCGGCTCGGGGAAGTCGACGCTCCTGCGCTGCGTGAATCTCCTCGCGCCCCCCGAGGAGGGCGAGATCTTCCTCGAGGGCCAGGACATCTGCAAAGGCCCGGGCTCGGGCACCGGCGAGTCGAGCTGGAACCTCGATTTCGTCCGCCAGCGGGTCGGCATGGTCTTCCAGCAGTTCAACCTGTTCCCGCACAAGACCGCGCTCCAGAACGTCACCCTGGCGCCGCAGCAGGTGCTCGGCAAGTCGAAGAAGGAGGCGGAGGAGAAAGGCCGCGCGCTGCTCGAGCGGGTCGGCCTCGGCGACCGGCTCGGCCAATACCCGGAGACCCTCTCCGGCGGTCAGCAGCAGCGGGTCGCGATCGCCCGCGCGCTGGCGATGGAACCCCACGTGATGCTCTTCGACGAGGTCACCTCCGCCCTCGACCCCGAGCTCGTCAAAGAGGTCCTCGACACGATGCGCGAGCTGGCCCAGGAAGGGATGACGATGCTCGTCGTCACCCACGAGATCGGCTTCGCCCGCGAGGTCGGCGACCAGGTCGTCTTCATGGACGGCGGCGTCGTCGTCGAGCAGGGCGATCCGAGGCAGGTCCTCGACAACCCTCGCGAGGAGCGGACGCAGAAGTTCTTGGGCCTGGTCCTCGAGCGCTGAGCCGCGCAGCTTTCTGACCGTTCGACGAGCTGGTGGTTGATTTCACGGTACGCGGAGGCCGGCGGGCCGACGGGGGCCGGGCGGAGGACGGCGAGGGACCCGGCCCTCTCGGCGGCGACCCGGGCAGGCTGAGGCCGCCGCCGAGAGGGCCGGGTCTCGTGGGGATGTGCATGAGACGCCGGGGAGGCGTCACGGGGACGCGAGGTTCGTCACGAAGGGGCGCGGATCGTCACCGGGACGTGGGATCCGACGCGGTTTCCCCATCGGTCAGGAACATGCTGTGGAGAGAAACTCTCGCTATGCGAGAGTAAGGCTCCACAGCGGGTGCCGTGGAGCCTTTCCGCCGCATAGGGACGGTAAGGCTCCACACCGCCTCCGCGAGGGTCACGTCCCTGTGCCAATCCACCGGAAGGCTCGCGTCCCGGGCGTCTCGTGGCGGCCACAGCCTGCCCGGGCCGCCACGAGACGCCCGGGGCCCGCCGTCCCCGATCGACCGGGCCACGAACCCGCGCCGTCCCCAACCGACCACGCCACGCGCCCTCGCACGGCGCCCCCGCGCCGAAGATCGATCAGCTAGGACGCGCCGCCGGCCATCGCCGGCAGGATCACCACGGTGTCGCCATCGCTGACGCTCGTCTCCAGGCCTTGGAGCACGCGCACGTCCTCGTCGTTCAGGTAGACGTTGACGTAGCGGTTGAGCTCGCCCTCGGCGTCGAACAGCTGGGCCGAGGTTTCCGGGTGCGCGTCGGTCAGGGCGCGGAGGACCTCGCCGACGTTGCCGCCCGCGGCGTCGACCTCGGAGGAGCCGCCGGTTTTCGGGCGCAGGACTGGTGGGATGCGGACGGTTGCCATTGGGCGCGGATCCTACTAAGACGCGAAGACCAAGCAGGTCAAGGACGCAGGGAGCGTGGCGTGCTCTGCACGCGAGCGACCGAGGACGCCGACATGCGCCGGTATTCGCGTCTTAGCGGTCCCCGCCGGAGCCGGCGCAGAAGAGGTCGTAGTCGGGGAACTGGCCCATCTCCGACTCGGGGATCTCGGGGGCGTGCTCACCGCAGATCGGGCAGTCGGGATCGCGGCGGACCTTCAGCTCGGTGAAGGTGGTGCCGAGCGCGTCGTAGAGCAGGAGGCGGCCGATCAGCGGCTCGCCGGCGCCGAGCACCAGCTTGATCACCTCGTTGGCCTGCAGCGTGCCCATCGTCCCGGCCATCACGCCGAGGACGCCGTTGGCGGAGCAGCTCGGCGCCAGCTCGGCCGGCGGCGGGGTCGGGTAGAGGCAGCGGTAGCAGGGGCCCTCGTAGGGCATGAAGGTCGAGATCTGCCCGTCGAAGCCGAGGATCGAGGCGGAGACGACCGGCTTGCGCAGGCGGACCGAGGCGTCGTTCAAGAGGTAGCGGGTGGGGAAGTTGTCGGCGCCGTCGACGACGATGTCGTAGTCGGACATCACCTCGAGGATGTTGCTCGCGTCGAGGCGGCCGTTGTGCTCGACCACTTTCACGTCGGGGTTCAGCTGTTCGATGAAGATCCGCGCCGAGGTCGTCTTCGGCATGCCGATCCGTTCGGTGTTGTGGATCACCTGGCGTTGCAGGTTGGAGGCGTCGACCACGTCGTCGTCGACGAGGCCGATCGTGCCGACACCGGCGGCGGCGAGGTAGAGGGCGGTCGGGGCGCCGAGCCCGCCGGCGCCGAGCAGCAGCACCTTCGCGTTCAGCAGCTTGATCTGGCCGTCGACGCCGACCTCGGGGAGCAGGGTGTGACGCGAGTAGCGGTCGCGCTGCTCGGCGGTCATGCCGGAGGCGGAGACGACCGGGAGGCCCTGCTCCTGCCAGGCGATGATGCCGCCGGCGACGGAGGCGACGTTGGTGTAGCCCATCGCCTGCAGCTGGGCGGCGGCGATGCCGGAGCGGTTGCCGGAACGGCAGTAGAGGATCGTGCGGGCGGACTTGTCGGGCGCGACCGACTCGATCTGGTCGGCGAGCATCGCGGGCGGCACCAGCGTGCCCCCCTCGAGGTGGGCCTCCTGGTACTCGTGGGGCTCACGCGTGTCGACCAGGACGATGTCGCCGCCCTCGATCTCCTGCTGCGCCTCGAACGGTTCGATCTCCTCGATCACCTGCGTCTGCTCGGTTCCTGCACCAGTCGCCATCTTGAAATCCCCTAATTCGGATCAGCTTTACTTCAAAAAGTATAGCGAGCCGATTCGGCGCTGTGTGGGGCTTGGCAAAACCGCTGCGCAAAGCGAAAAAAAAGCCCCGCGGCCGTCGCCAGAATCGACGGCCGCGGGGCTGACTAGGTCACCGGACGAGACGCTAGCCCTTCGGGAGATGCGCCTACATAGAGGGACGCATCTGACGAAGCCTGCGGACCCGCTCCTCGATCGGCGGGTGAGTTGAGAAGAGACCGGCGATGCCCTTGCTGGCGAACGGCTTGACGATGTAGAGCGGCTCGGCCGCCTGGTTCACCTGCATCGGCATCGCTTCCGCCCCCTGCTCGAGGCGCAGGAGGGCGCTCGCCAGCGACTCCGGGTTGCCGCAGATTTCGGCACCCCCGGCGTCGGCCGCGTACTCGCGCTGCCGGGAGATCGCCAGCTGGATGATGCTCGCCGAGATCGGCGCCAGGATCACCAGGCCGAGCGAGGCGATCAAGCCCAGGGGCGAGTTGTCGTCGTCGCCGAACCACAGCAGCATGTAGGCGATGTAGGTGATCGCCATGCCGATCGCCGAGGCAACCGACTGGATCAGGATGTCGCGGTTGCGGACGTGGGTGAGCTCGTGCGCGAGGACGCCGCGCAGCTCGTCCTCAGAGAGCAGTTTGGTGATCCCGCGGGTGACCGCGACCGCCGCGTGCTTGGGGTTGCGCCCGGTCGCGAACGCGTTCGGCTGATCGTTGGGGATCATGTAGAGGCGCGGCATCGGCAGCCCGGCGCGCGTCGTCAGTTCGCGCATCATCTGGTAGAGGCGGGGCGCTTCCGATTCATCGATTGGTTTCGCGCGGCTCGCCGCCAGGGCCAGTTTGTCGCTGAAGAAGTAGGAGCCCAGGTTGATCAGCAGGGCGATGATCAGGAAGCCGGCGGCCCCCTGCGGACCCCCGATGAGCGCGCCGATGACGACCAGCAGGCCGCCGAGGGCGGCGAAGAGGATCGTCGTGCGCAGCGTCGCGCCGAGGGTCGATTGTTTGGTGGTGGTCATCTTTCAGGTCTCCTCATGGAGAAATGTGGTCAGTGGAGTGTGACTGCGAACGGACCGCTGCACCATAGGGGCCACCCCCTGATATGGGCGGGTGGAGTCCCTAGGCGGGGGAGCGAGGGGGACCCTTCACTCACGAACTGCGGGGAGGTTCGCTCAGGGTCCCCCTCGCTCCCCCCATAGGCTTCGGTCGTGCGCAGACGCGCTCTTTTCACCCAGGTTCTAGTCGTCAACACGGTGCTCCTTGGGGCGGTGGCCATCGTCGCGGGTGCAGTGGCCGGACTGATGGCCGGAGAGGTGATCGCCCTGGCGGTCCTCGCCGTGCTCGCCGGCGCCACGGTCAACATGATCCTGCTGCGGCGCCGCTTCGCCCCGCTCGAGGACCTGATCCAGGAGATGGAGAAGGTCGACCTCTCGCGGCCGGGCTCCCTCCTCCCCACCTCGATCGACGGGGTCGGCGAGACCGAGGAGGTGGAGCGGATCGAGCTCGCCTTCCTGCGGATGATGCGGCGACTGGAGGCGGAGCGGCGGCGGGCCGGGTCGGCGGCGCTGCAGGCGCAGGAGGAGGAGCGGGCACGCGTCGCGCGCGACCTCCACGACGAGGTGAACCAGTCCCTGACCGGCCTCTTGCTGCGGCTGGAGGCGGTCCGCTCGGCGGCGCCCCCGGCGCTGGAGTCGGAGCTGGCCGAGACCAAGGCGCTCGCCAACCAGGCGATGCGCGAGCTGCTCTCGCTCGCCCGCCAGCTCCGCCCCACCGCGCTCGACGACCTCGGGCTGGCGGCGGCGATCGCCGGGCTGGTCGACCGCCTCGGCGAAGGCGAGATCGAGACGACGATCGCGGTCGACGGCGACTTCTCCGAGCTCTCAGACGACGTCCAGCTGGTCGTCTACCGGGTCGCCCAGGAGGCGCTCTCGAACGCCGCCCGTCACTCCGGCGCCGCCCGGGTGACGGTGGCGCTGCGCCGCGGCCCGGCCGGGGTCGAGCTGAGCGTCGCCGACGACGGCCGCGGCTTCGCCTTCGCCGAGTCCGAGCGCGGCCTCGGCATCGGCGGCATGCGCGAGCGCGCGCTCCTGGTCGGCGGCGAGCTGACGATCGAGTCCCGCCCCGGCGCCGGCACCACCGTCCGCCTCCGCATCCCGGCAGAATCCTTCGCGTTGACGGAGTCCGCGCCGTGAAAGTGCTGATCGCCGACGACCATGGGATCGTCCGCTCGGGGCTGCGGCTGCTGCTGGAGCGCCAGCCGGACATCGAGGTGATCGCCGAGGCGGCCGACGGCGCCGAGGCGCGTGACCTGGCCGTGCGCGAGCGGCCCGACCTGGCGATCCTCGACGTGAAAATGCCGAACCTGACCGGGCTGCAGGCGACCCGCGAGATCAAGCGGCAGGCGCCCGAGGTGGCGGTGCTGATCCTCTCCATGCACGACGACGAGCGCTACCTCTTCGAGGCGCTGAAAGCGGGCGCCTCCGGTTACGTCCTCAAGGCCCAGGCCGATACCGACCTCTTGGCGGCGATCCGGGCGGTCGAGCGCGGCGAGCCCTTCCTCTCCCCGGAGGCGCAGCGGACGCTGATCAAAGACGTGCTCGAGCGTGGCTCCTCCGGCGAGGAGGAGCTGACCCCGCGGGAGGAGGAGATCGTCAAGCTCGTCGCCGAGGCGAACACGACGAAACAGATCGCCGAGCTGCTGCATCTCTCCGAGAAGACGGTCGAGAACCACCGCGCCAACGCGATGCGCAAGCTCGGCATGAGGGACCGGGTCGAGCTGGTCCGCTACGCGATCCGCCGCGGTTTGATCGAGCCCTGACTCGGCAAAGCCGAGTGCTTCGGTAGGATTTCGTTTTGATGTTGTTCTCGACCAAAGCTGAGTACGGCGTGCGCCTGATGATCGAGCTCGGTCGCCAACCCGGGTCGACCCCGATCTCGCTCAATTCGGTCGCCGAAGCGGAGCGCCTGCCGCTCTCCTATCTGGAGCACCTGGTCGCCAAGCTGCGCAAGGCCGGCCTCGTCACCTCGACCCGCGGCGCCCACGGCGGCTACCGCCTCGCCAAGCCGGCGGCGGAGATCACGATGGACGCGGTGGTCCAGGCGCTGGAAGGGCAGATCGCCCCGATGGAGTGCTTCCACGAGACCCCGGAGGGCCGCGTGCTCTGTTCGCACGAAGAGGACAACTCGGCTGGCGGCTGTGCAACCAAGCTGCTCTGGACCCGGGTGCAGAACGGCGTTACCAAGGCGCTCGCCGGCACCACGCTGGCGGAGCTGGTCGAGTTCTCGACCCCGCACCCGCAGCCCGCGACGGGCCGCAGCCGGGCGACGGTCATCCGCGCCGCCTAGTCGCGGCCAAGGCGCGAGCAAACCCCCGAACTTCACGAAAGACCCCAGAAACGGAGCGAAATGGCTGACCTGGAGATCCGCAACCTGCACGTCAAGATCGAGGACAAGCAGATCCTCAAAGGTCTCGACCTCGACGTCGAGAAGGGCCGCGTCCACGCCCTGATGGGGCCCAACGGCTCCGGCAAGTCGACGCTCGCCAACGTGATCATGGGCCACCCGGCCTACGAGGTCACCGAGGGGACGATCACCTTCAAGGGCGAGGACATCACCGAGGCCGCCCCCGAGGACCGCTCCCAGGCGGGCCTCTTCATGGCCTTCCAGTACCCGGTCGCGATCCCCGGCGTCTCCGTCTCCAAGTACCTGCGGATGATCATCAACTCCCACCGCGAGGCGCGCGGCGAAGACCAGATCAAGATCAAAGACTTCGCCCGCACCGCCCAGGAGGCGATGGAGCTGGCGAACATCCCCAAAGACTTCTCCAGCCGCTACCTCAACGACGGCTTCTCCGGCGGTGAGAAGAAGCGGATGGAGCTGCTGCAGCTGGCGCTGCTGCGGCCGGAGATCGCGGTGCTCGACGAGACCGACTCGGGCCTCGACATCGACGCGCTGCGGACCGTCGCCGACGGCGTCAACAAGTTCGCCGGGCCCGACATGGGCGTGCTCATCATCACCCACTACCAGCGGATCCTCAGCATGGTGAAGCCGGACCAGGTCTCGATCATGTTCGAGGGCCGGATCGTCAAAGACGGCGGCCCGGAGCTGGTCGGCCTCCTGGAGGAGAAAGGCTACGGCTGGATCCGCGAGGAGGTCGGGGCGGCGGCATGACCGTCACGGCCGAGACCTTCCCGATCGAGCGGGTCCGCGAGCAGTTCCCGCTGCTCACCCGCGAGGTGAACGGGGTCCCGGTCGCCTACCTCGACTCGGGGGCGTCATCGGAGCGGGTGCTTCCCTCGATCGAGGCGGTCGCCGATTATGAGCGCCGCCACCACGCCAACGTCCACCGCGGCTCCCACACCCTCTCGGCCGAGGCGACCGCGGCCTACGAGGGGGCGCGCGACACTGTCGCCCGCCACATCGGCGCCGCCGACCGGCGCGAGGTGATCTTCGTCCGCAACGCGACCGAGGCGCTGAACCTGGTGGCGCGGGCCTGGGGCGACGCCAACGTCGGCGCCGGCGACCGGATCGTGATCACCGAGATGGAGCACCACTCCAACCTGGTGCCCTGGCAGCAGCTGGCCGAGCGGGTCGGCGCCGAGATCGACTGGGCGCCGATCGACACGGACGGGCTGCTCGACCTCGACGCCCTGCGCACGCTCCTCGAACGCGGCCCGAAGCTGCTCGCGGTCACCCACGTCTCCAACGTCCTCGGCACCGAGAACCCACTCGCCGAGATCTCCGCGATGGCCCACGAGGCGGGTGCGATCGTCGTCGCCGACGGCGCCCAGGCGGCGCCGAAGCTGCCGCTCGACATGGCGGAGCTGGGGGTCGACTTCTACGCGATCACCGGACACAAGCTCTACGCGCCGACCGGGATCGGGGCGCTCTGGGGCAAGCTCGACCTGCTGCGGGCGATGCCGCCCTTCCTCGGCGGCGGCTCGATGATCCGCAAGGTCACCCGCGCGGGCACGACCTTCGCCGACGTCCCGGCCCGCTTCGAGGCGGGCACCCCGGCGATCGCCCAGGCGATCGGGATCGGCGCCGCGCTCGAGTGGCTCGACACCGAACTCGGCATGGAGGCGGTTCGCGATCACGAGCGGGCGATCGCCGACTACACCTTGGCCCGCCTCGCCGAGGTCCCCGGCCTGAAGGTCTTCGGTCCTCCCCGCGCCCCGGAGCGCCTCGGCCCGGTCTCCTTCGAGATCGAGGGCATCCACGCCCACGACGTCTCCGAGATCCTCGACCGCCACGGCGTCGCCGTCCGCGCCGGCCACCACTGCGCCCAGGTGCTGATGGAGCGCCTCGGCGTCGCCGCCACCGCCCGCGCCAGCTTCGGCGTCTACACCACGACCGCCGAGATCGACCGCCTCGTCGACGGGCTCGAAGACGCCCGCCGCGTTTTCGGAGTTTGACGCTTCGCTAGCCTCGAATCATGGACGAGCTCTACCGCGACCAGATCCTCGAGCACTACAAGCGCCCGCATAACTTCGGTGTGGTCGAGGGCGCCGACCTCGAGTTCGAGGACACCAACCCGTTCTGCGGCGACGAGCAGCACGTGACGATCAAGCTCGACGCTGAGGACCGGGTCAGCGAGGTCGCCTTCGAGGGCAAAGGCTGCGCGATCTCGACCGCGGCCACCTCGCTGCTCACCGACGAGCTGGTCGGCATGAGTCGCGAAGAGCTGCTGCGGCTGCCGAAGGACTACGTGCTCGAGCTGCTCGGGATCGACATCTCGGCGACGCGGATGAAGTGCGCGATGCTCGGCCTGAAGATCGTCAAGTCCGCCGCCCTCGGCCAGCCCGCCGAATGGGAGGACGAGGGCGAGGCCGGCAACCCGGCCGAAGCGGCGACGCTGTAGCGGTCGATCGGATGGCGCCGCGCCGAGGACGGCGCCGAGGGACGGGCAAGGGACGCGGCCCTCTCGGCGGCGACCCCGGCAGGCTGAGGCCGCCGCCGAGAGGGCCGGGTTCGTGGGGAGAGGCGAGGGTGCGGGTCCCCGTGCGGCTCTCGAGGGAGAGACGCGAGGGAGACGCCGGGAACGTCACGTTTACACAGGGCAGGCGTCACGTCCGTCACAGATCCGTTCAGTGCGTTCGCAGTAATCCCCGCTATGCGGGGATTACTGCGAACGCACCCGGGTCGGGTCGTGGAGGTGTGATGCCTCCGTGGCATTCGTGGAATTCCCGTGACGAACCTCCCGTCCCTGTGACGGAACCTCCCGAAAACTCCCCGTCCCGGGCGTCTCGGAGGCGGCCACAGCCTGCCCGGGTCGCCTCCGAGACGCCCGGGGCCGCCGTCCCCAATCGACCAGGCCCCGAATCACACCGTCCCCGGCCGCAACGGCCCCGAGTCACCCCGTCCCGGCCGCAGCGACCGCGTTCTACGACTTTCGATCGCTCCAGGGTGCGCTATCCGCACCCTGGAATGATCGCTCTTTCTTGATCGTTGCTCAGTCCGGCAGCTTGATCACGGCGAAGACGCCGGGGTCGGCGTCCGGCTCGGTGACCACGGCGAAGCGGCCGGCGGGGATGTCGACCGGGCCGAAGCGGACGTCTCCCCCGGCCGCCTTCACTTTCTCGACCGCGGCATCGGTGTCGGCGACGCCGAAGTAGACGAGCCAGTGGGCCGGGACCTCGTCGGGGAGCATCCCGGAGATGTCCATCATCCCGCCGACGTCGTTGCCGTCGAGCGTCCACTCGATGTAGACGTCTGGCCCGGGGCCGCCGTCGGTGCGCTGGATCTTCTGTTCGACCGCGGTCCAGCCGAACACCTCGCCGTAGAACGCCTTGGCGCCCTCCACGTCACGGGTGCCGAGCTCGTTCCAGGTGAGCGCCCCGGGGCCGTTGACGCGGCTTGCGCCGGTGAACGTCCTCGGCTGCCAGACGCCGAAGACGGCACCGGTCGGGTCGGCGAAGATCGCCATCCGGCCGAGGTCCATGACGTCCATCGGCTCGGCGATCACGCTGCCGCCCGCCGCGGTCACCTTCGCCGCCGTCGCCGCCGCGTCCTCGACCGCGATGTAGGTGCTCCACATCTGCGGCTGGCCGGGCTGCATCGCCGGCATCAGCCCGGCGACGTCATCGCCCTCGAAGGTGGCTCGCCGGTAGCCGCCCATCTCGGCCGAGTTCGGCATCTCCCCGGCGTCCCAGCCGAGGAGATCTTCATAGAAGCGCGCCGACGCGTCGACGTCGGCGCACGAGAGGTCGACCCAACAAGGGGTCCCCGGCGCGTAGCTGGTCACGTTGCTCATCGATGTCCTCCTTCGGATCGCCTCTCGGCTACGGGGCGTTTTCGCGGGTCTCGTCGGTAGGGGCCATCACCGCGAACATCGCCCCCTGCGGGTCCATCAGGACTGCGAGGCGACCGACGCTGATGTCGGTCGGGCCGTTCAGCACCTGGCCGCCCGCCGCTTTGGTCGTCTCCGCCGCAGCGTCGGCGTCGGGGACGGTGAAGTAGACGAGCCAGTTGGCCGGGACCTCGTCCGGAGCCATGCCGGTCATGTCGATCATGCCGCCGCGCCCGTGCTCGCCGTCTTTCCAGATGTAGTAAGTGCCCATCCCCGGCATCTCCTCCTCCTCGACCGTCCAGCCGAAGACCTGGCCGTAGAAGTCGCGGGCGGCGGGAACGTCGCGGGTGCCGAGTTCGTTCCAGCCGAAGGTGCCGTCCTCGTTGACCAGCTCGGCGCCGACGAAGGTGCCTGGCTGCCAGATCCCGCACACGGCCCCGGTCGGGTCGGTGAAGACGGCCATCTTGCCGAGACCCATCACGTCCATCGTGTCGAACAGAACCTGGCCGCCGGCGTCGCGCACCTTGCCGAGCGTCTCCTCGGCGTCGGCGACCGAGACGTAGGTGGCCCAGACGCAGGGCTGGTCGTCCTGCATCTTCGGCGAGACGCCGGCGACGTCCTTGCCGTTCAGTTTCGCCCGTCGGTAGCCGCCCATCTCGGCCGAGTTCGGCGTCTCGGGGATCTCCCAGCCGAGCAGGTCGCGGTAGAAGCCCTCGGCCGCGTCAACGTCAGGGGTACCGCTCAGTTCGACCCAGCTTGGGGTGCCGGGTTCGTAGCTCGTTCTCTCGCTCATGTCGCTCTCCTCTCGAAAGGGTCTTTGTCCATAAGACCACCCATCCGTCCCAAACTAATCGCCAAATCGTGAACTGCATATGGGAACTTCCCGGCGGCGGACGGAGCGCGGCGACCGCGACCTGTAAAATCCGACCACGTCAGTAGGTTTAAATCCATCCTCGTCTCAACGGGGCCCTGAGCCGCCCCGGGAAGCAGCATCCTCTTGACCGACACCGCAGCAACGACGATCTCAGTGTGCCCCGTGGCCGAGCTGCCGCCTGGCGCGATGCGCCTGGTCGAGCACGAGGGGACGAAGATCGGCGTCTTCAATTGCGACGGCACGATCTACGCGATCGAGGACCGCTGCTCGCACGACGACGGCCCGCTCGCCGAGGGCGAGTTCGACCCGGACACCTGCACCGTCGAGTGCCCGCGCCACGGCTCCCTCTTCGACCTGACCACCGGCAGACCGAAGACGCTCCCCGCATTCAAGCCGGTGAAGACGTTCGCGACCGCCGTCGCGGACGACACCGTCACCCTGGAGGTCGCATAAAGCATGGCAACGCCTGAGGTACTCGCCGAGAAAAGAGAGCTTGTCGGGATCAACGCCGACTACAAGGAGAAGTTTGGCTTCAACGATCCCGAGACCGGCTACGCCTACAAAGCGCCGAAGGGGCTGACGCGGGAGATCGTCGAAACGATCTCCGACTTCAAGGAAGAGCCGCAGTGGATGCGTGACTTCCGGCTGAAGGCGCTCGAACACTTCGAACAGCGCCCGACCCCGAAATGGGGCGGCGACCTCGACCAGATCGACTTCGACGACATCCACTACTTCGTCCGCGCCTCGGAGACGAACTCGCGCGACTGGAGCGAGGTGCCGGAGGACATCAAATACACCTTCGACCGGCTCGGGATCCCGGAGGCGGAGCGCAAATTCCTC
>DATEDJ010000004.1:0-71037 GCA_035281725.1 Solirubrobacterales bacterium | reverse complement strand
GAGGGTGCGGGTCCCGTGCGGGTCTCGGGGGAGGGACGTGAGGGAGACGTAGGGAACGTCACGTTCACCCAGGAGAGGCGTCACGTCCGTCACAGGCCCGTTCAGTGCGTTCGCAGTAATCCCCGCATAGCGGGGATTACTGCGAACGCACCGGGGTCGGCGGCGTGGACCTGTGACGTCTCCCCCCGCAACCGCATGGAGCCTGCGCACTTCCCGCCGGAAGCCTCACGTCCTGGGCGTCTCGTGGCGGCCACAGCCTGCCCGGGTCGCCACGAGACGCCCAGGACGTCGGTCCCCAATCGACCGGGCCTCGAATCGCGCCGTCCCTACTAGACCTCGACGGTCAGCGGCAGGCGGGCGCCGGTGCCGCCGCTTTCGCGGGTGGTGAGGACCAGGCCGAGCTTGTGGGTGCGGCCTTCCCGGATGTGGGCGGCGAGCTTCGGCGTCGTCACCAGCGCCGGGAAGCCGATCTTCAGCGTCACGCTCGCCTGCGGCGAGCTCAGGCGGATGCGGATCGTGCCCGGGGTCGAGGTCGCGGTGAACTTGAGCTTGGTGCCGTCGGCGGAGCGGACGACGATGCCCTGGGCGAGCGCCTGCGCGTCCTTGGCGACGTCGAGGGCGGGAGGCACGCCGACGGTGATGTTGGTGAGCTTGGCGCCTTCGCGGGCGGCCAAGCTGAACGTCAGGCGCGGCTTCCCCTTGAGGACGTTGCCGAGGTGGGCGCCGCTGACCTGGGCGGGGTTCGGCGTCTTGGCCCGGGCCGCCGGGGCGGTTTTCGCGGCCATGACAGGCACGGTCGGTGGCGCGGAGGGATTTATGAACGCGCAGAGCGAGGCGGCGAGGCTGGTGCCGATCGGCGTGCCGAGCCCGGTCGCCATGTCGTAGGCCGGTCCTGGCGCGTACGGTTCCGAGGGGCTGAAGAGGCCGGTGGTCGGCGCCCCGCCGGGGCGCGCGGTGGTGATGTCGTTGAAATTGCCCGCGTAGCCTTCGCCCGCGATCTTGTAGAGGGCCGGGTTGGCGAAGCCAATCGGCTTGCCGCCGCAGGCCGGGCTCGCCTGGGTCAGCGCGATGAAGGCCGCCCACAGTGGCGCCGCCGCGCTGGTGCCGCCGGTGACGCCCCACACGTCTTCCGTGTGGACGATGTAGCCGGTGGCCGGCGCCGCGTCCGCGGAGACGTCGGGGACCTGGCGGCAGTAACCGCTGGCGAGGCCGCATTGCGTCCCGCTGGAGAGGGGCCCGAGGACGTTCAGCGCCGGGCTCGCCGTCTGCTGGTAGGCGGGCATCGGGAAGCGCTCGGAGATGCCCCCACCACCGGCTCCTTCTCCGGCTGCGGCGTCGTTCCAGATGTACTCCACCGGCGGGGTCGTCGGTGCAGCCATTCGGGTGCCGCCGACATCGGTGGCGAACGGGTCGGTACCGGGGGAGTCGACCTGCAGACCTTTGTAGGTGTCTCCGGGCGGTTCGTAGCAGTCGCTCGCGCCGTTGTCGCCGGCGGCGACAAAGAAGGACTGGCCCTGCGCCGCCGCCTCCTGGAGGAGGACATTGGTCGCTTTCTCTTCGGTCGGTTCGGCGTCTTTCTCGCAGATTCCCCAGGAGCTCGACATGATTTTCGCTTCGTTGTCGCTGACGTAGGCCGACAGCAAGGCGACTTCGCTTGGGTTGGGACCTTCGTAGACGCGGATCTTCACGTCGGGCGCAAGGCCGATGATCTGCTCGATGTCGAGCGCCGACTCGCCGTCGTCGCCTTTTTTGTATTCGCCGGAGCCGCCTTCGACCGGCACGTAGGTGACTTCGGCGTGGGTTCCGTAACAGCTCTGGTACGCGTCGATGTCTTTCGGCCCCGTCGGTTCCATCTCCAGCAGGGCGACCGTCTGCCCGGCGCCGAAGTTCCCCTGCGCGTAGAAGCCGGGGAGGCTGTAGGCGGAGGCGACCTGGTCGGCGGTGTAGCCGAATTCTTCGTCCTGCTGGACTTGGAGCGCCTCGGCGCAGGGCTGCGGGCCGCCGGTGAGGACCGAGGTGCGCGGCGGTTCGGTTGCCGCGGTGGTGCTGCTCGTGCTCGACTGCATCGTGTCGTGACGATGGGCGCGGACGAGGTTGTCGAGGCCGAGGATGCCCTGGACGTAGGGGGCCGCCGCGGCGGGGACCAGCGGCGCGCTGCGGTTGGCGAAGGCGACGCGGCCGCCGGCGGTGGCGACCCGGTCGATCGCGGTGCCGAACGCGGCTTCGGCCTCGGCGGCGGTCGCGGTCACCGGCAGCGAGAGGCTGTCGGCGGACGGGGCGCCGACGTCGAGGCCGCGGGCGGCAAGCGCCGAGCGCACCGTCGCCACCTGGGCCGGGGTCGGGCCGAAGCGGGCGGCGAACTGGGGCACCGAGAGGTAGTCGCCGTAGATCGGCGAACCGGGGGTCGCTACTCCTTCGGCGAAGCTCGCCAGCGCCGCCGGGTCCCGCGGTTCGAGCGCCACGTAGAGGCTGAGTTGCCGTTCCGGCGCGACCGCTCCGGCGAACGAGGCGCCGCCGGGAAGTTCAGGAGCGGCCTGGACCGGCACTCCGGTCGCCGCCCCCGCGGGCACGGCGGCAAGGCAGAGGACGAGCAGACAGAGGCAGGTGAAGATCGGCAGACGAGCGCGCATGGGCCGTCTATCGGCGCCCGCCCGAAGAACTTGAGGGCGGCGCGGTCGTCCTAACCCACCGATACCGCCGGTTAGGTCGACCGCGCCTGCGGGGGCTAGGCCGCTTTGGCGGTCAATTCGGCGACGGCGCCGAGCAGGAGGTCGAAATCGATCGGCTTGGTCACGTAGCCGCTGATCTCGAGGTCGGTGGGGGCGTCGGCGTCGCTCGGGTTCTGGTGGGCGCTGACGATCAGGGCCGGGGTTTCGAGCCCGGCGGCGCGCAGCTCGCGCAGCGCGTCGATCCCCGATTTGCGCGGCATCATCGCGTCGAGCAGCAACAGATCCGGGCCGTCGTCGGCGCTCGGGTCGACCCGCTCGGTCACCTCCTGGCCGTCGGCGGCGGTTTCCACCTGGTAGCCCGCCAATTCAAGCCGCGTCCGCATCAGCAGCAAGATCGTCTCGGAATCGTCGGCGACGAGAACCCTGGTCATCGCGGACCTTCGGCGATCGCGCGGGGGCCGGAGTGCGGCGCCTCGACCGCCCCGGGAGGGGCGACCGGCAGCACCACCTTGAAGTTCGAGCCGCGGCCGACCTCGGAGTCGACCGAGATCGTGCCGCCGTGCAGCTCGACCAGCGACTTGGAGATCGCCAGGCCGAGCCCGGTGCCGCCGACGCGCTGGGTCAATCCCGCGTCGCCGCGGACAAATCGCTCAAAGATGTGTTCCAACTGTGCAGAGGGTATCCCGGGGCCGTTATCGGTCACGTCGATCTCTACTCCACCATCGGCTACTCGCGCGGTCACCTGGATAGACGCGCGTTCGGGCGAGTACTCATGCGCATTCGTAAGCAGGTTCACCAATATTTGGCGAATGCGGTCAGGCTCGACCTCGACCACGGGGAGATTCGGCTCGATCCTCTCGACCAGCGTCTGCGCGGAGTTGTCGGTCTGCGCCCGCATCGTCCGCACCACGTCTTCGATCAGCGGCGTCAGCTGGGTCGGCCGCGCCCGGATCGTCAATCGCCCGGCATCGGAGCGGGCCAGATCGAGCAGGTCGTTCAGCAGCCGCACCAGGTGGCGGCAGTTGTCGAGGATGATCTCGACCGTCTCCACTTGCCGCTCGGTGAGCGAGTCGCGCTCCAGCATCAAGAGCTCGGCGAAGCCCTGGACCGAGGTCAGCGGGCTGCGCAGCTCGTGCGAGGCGGTGAGCACGAACTCGTCTTTCATCCGGTCGAGCCGGTCGCGCTCGGCAGCCTCGAGCTCGAGTTCCGAGGCCATCTCGTTGAACGCTTTGCCGAGCGTCGCGGTCTCCGAGAGGCCGCCGACCTCGACCCGGGTGGAGCGGTCCCCGGCGGCGAGCCGGCCGGCCGCGTCGACGAGCTGCTCGAGCGGCCGGCGCATCGAGGCGATCAGCCCGGTGAAGAGGAGGAGCGCCCCGATCAGCCCGGCGATCAAGCCGCCGCCGACGAGGATCGCGGTGTTGCGCGTGTCGTCGGAGATCGAGTTGCGCAGCTCGGCCCGGTTGGCTTCCTCGCGGGAGATCGTCCGCCGCGCCGCCCGCCCGCCGTTCCCTTCGGCGATTTCGACCCGCGCCTGCATCTCCGTCTGGTAGGAGCGTTCGATCGAGCTCTCGTAGTTCTGACGTTCGGCGATGAAGTGGCCGACGCCGATCACGGCCGCCGCCGTGAGTACGGCGAAGGCGATCGCGAAGCCGATCCGGAGGCGATTGGCTAGCGATGGACTGAGGCGCCGGCCTCTGCGTGAATATGCTTCCGCGGAGATGGGGGACGAGGCTACAGGCCAAGCCGACGGCTCTGCACCCGTCGACGGCATCGACGCGCCGGGGATGGCGGCATGGTTCGAGGCACACGTGCCTGAGGCGCGGGCGCCGCTGGCCTACGAGCGGATCGCGGGCGGCCTCTCCAACCTCACCTACCGGGTCACCGACGCCGCCGGGCACGAGTGGGCGCTGCGCCGCCCGCCGCTCGGCAAGACCCTCTCCTCGGCCCACGACATGGGGCGCGAGTTCAGGGTCGTCTCGGCCCTCGGGGGTACCCCCGTGCCGGTGCCGCCGGCGGTCGGGCTATGCGAGGACGAGGCCGTCAACGGAGCCCCCTTCTACGTGATGGAGTTCGTCCGCGGTCCGGTCCTGCGCGGCGTCGCGGAGACCGAGGAGGCCTTCCCCGAGGAGGGCGAGCGGCGCCAGATCGGGATGCGCGTCGCCGACACCCTGGCCGCGATCCACGCCGTCGACCCCGATGCGATCGGGCTCGGCGACCTCGGCCGCAAGGAGGATTACGTCGCCCGCCAGCTGCGCCGCTGGTACGGCCAGTGGGAGAAGTCGAAGACCCGCGAGGTGGCCGCCGTCGACCGCGTGCACGAGCGCCTCGCCGCCCGCATCCCGGCCCAGCAGGGCGCCTCGATCGTCCACGGCGACTACCGCCTCGACAACATGATCCTGAGCGAGGGCGGCAAGGTCGCCGCGGTGGTCGACTGGGAGCTCTGCACGCTCGGCGACCCGCTCGCCGACGTCGGCACGCTGATGGCCTACTGGCCGCAGCGCGGCGAGCCGGCCCTCCGCTTCGGCGAACCCGCCAACCTCGCTCCCGGCTTCCCGACCCGCCCCGAGCTCGCCGCCCGCTACGCCGAGGCCTCCGGCCGCGACCTCTCCGAACTCGACTTCTACCTCGCCCTCGGCTACTGGAAGCTGGCGATCATCCTCGAGGGCGTCCTCGCCCGGATGGCGGCCGGCGGCTACGGCAAGTCCGCCGCCGACTCCTCCGGCGTCGAAGCCTTCGCCCACCTGGTCGACCGCCTCGCCGAGACCGCGGCGACGGTCGAGGCGCGCGGCTAGAACCGCGACGCGCCGGCTATTTGGTCGCCGCTTCGTAGGCTTCGCCGACCTGCTGGCATTCCGCTTCGCTCATCGCCGCCGGGCAGCCGACCGTGGTGGTGACGGTACCGCCGCCTTCTTGGATCGCCTTGCCGATGGCTTCGCATTCCGTCGTGCTCATACCAGTCGGGCAGGTGGTGGCGGGGGTCGGCGTGGCGCCGCCTGACTGTTCGGCTTCGTGGACCTGGATCTGGGCGCAACGTTCCTTCGAGCCACACTTCGAGGAGCCCTTGCCGGCCTGGTCCTGGGACTTCGCTGGCTTCGGTCCGGCCGCCGGAGTGGCGGTCGGCGTCTGCTTCGCTCCGGCAGAGGACTTGGTCGCGGGCGCCTTGCCCTGGTTGGCGCCGGCGGTCGCAGATTCCCCGGCGCCTGAAGAGTTCCCGGGGGCCGACTTCCCGCTCCGGTCGTTCCCCTTCCCGGCGTGATGGGGTACGTCCTCGGCCTGCTTGGCGCCCGTCCTCTTGGGGGAGCCGTGCGACGGCGTCGCCTCGCTCCCCAGGGACGGCGTCGCTTCGCTCCCTTTATATGGAGCACGGTCCGCAGTGGTGCCCGAATTCGTGGACGACGACGTACTCGTACTTGATCCACCGCATCCGGCCAGCGCGCCGAGGAGCAGCGCGCCTGCCGACGCCAAGGCGATCAGCATTCTCCTTGCCGGACCCATCGCAACACGGTAACCGAACCCTTTCGGTCGGCCGCGATCGGTTAGCTTGCGCCCGTGTTCTGCCCGACCTGCGGCGCCGAGAACGAGGAGGATTCGCGCTACTGCGCCTCATGTGGGCGGGAGCTGCCGCGCAAGGAGCAGGCGCCGGAGACGGGGGACACGTCGGGCGGCGATGGCGGCGCGGCGACCGGCGGCGATTCCGGCGTCCCGAAAGGCGGCTTCAGGAGATCCCTCAACCGGATCATCGGCACGACCCGCAAGGCACGCCTGGTCAGCGCCGGAATTCTTGCTGCCCTGATCGTCGCCGTCGTCGCCTTCGTCGCGCTCGGCTCCGACAAGGAAACGACCGTCCCGCAGGACGGCCTGACCAAGGCGATGGACGCCGCCTGTGTCCACCACAAGGTCGAAGTTGCAAAGGCCCAGGCGGAGGCGCTGAACGCCCACGACCTGGCCGGGGTCTCGGCCTACGCCGACTCCGTGGTCAGGGTCGCGGGCGCCTGGCGTCAGGAACTGGGCCGCCTCGACGCGCCGGCGGGCCGCTCCGAGCTGATCGAACCGCTGCGCGAATCGCTGCTCGAAGTCCAGATCGAAGCCGGTGGGTTGGCCCGCGCCTCGCGTGAAGCCGACAAGGCCGAAATCGCTGCTGCGGCGGGCCGGGTCGATGCGGCGACCGTGAACGTCGAAGAGGCGATCAAGAACCTTGAATTAGAACGCTGCAGCAACCTAATTTTCGGGACTGGACGGTTGGTCAATGAGTGAACAGGAATCTCTTGCTTATCCGAGAAACCTGTGGTGGAATCCTGAAATCCGAAAGCTGACAGGGCCCTGGTTCAGGGTCTGGGGGAGAGATGAAGAAGCGATACACGGTCCTAGGTTTGAGTCTCGTCTTGGCCTTGGCGCTAGCCGTTCCGGCCATGGGCGGACCCACCAACCCACTCGCCAGCGCCTCCAAAAGCGTTCAATCGATCGCCAACCAGGCCCTGAAGAAGGCTAAGGCGGCCCAGAAAACCGCGAACGCCGCCCAGTCGACCGCCAATTCGGCCGCGAGCGCGGCGACTGCCGCCAACAGCGCGGCCGATAAAGCCCAGAGCACGGCAACCGCCGCACAGAAAGCCGCCAACGCCGCACAGACGACGGCCAACGGGGCGAAAACCACCGCTGACACCGCTCTCGCGACCGCCAACGCGGCCAAAACCGCCGCTGCAACCGCGCAGGGCACCGCCGACTCGGCCAAATCCATCGCCGAAGGCAAGATGAGCGGCGAGGTCCACGTCGAAGGCGAAGTCGGCACCACCATCGGCTTCGCGAACTGCCCCGCGGGCAAGGTGCCCACCGGCGGCGGCTTCATCCTCAGCGGGGCCAACAACAATCAGGCCACCGTCACCGAGAGCACCCAGTACCTGAACTCCTGGCTCGCCGCGGCCGAGCAGATCCAGGGTATGGCCGGTAGCTCGTGGACGGTTACCGCGACCGTCAATTGCGCGACGAGCCCGTAGCGGCAACCGCATCCGATTTGAAAGGGGCCGTCCGCGAGGGCGGCCCTTTTCGCACCCGGGGGACGATCTGGGCGATCGTCTTGATCGCTTTGCTCGCCCGCCTCGCGGTGATCGCCGCCGACACCGGCTATGTCCCCCAGCAGGACGCCTGGGACTACGACCGCCACGCTCGTTCGATCGCCGAAGGCGACGGCTTCCCGCCCTCCTACTACGCCGCTGACGGCGGACCCAGCGCCCTGCGCGCCCCCGGCTACCCGTACTTCCTCGGATTCGTCTACTCGTTCACCGACAAGAGCGTCACCGCGGGGCGGATTGCCAACGCCTTGCTCGGTGCCCTCGCGGTCTGGCTGATCTACCTGATGGTGCGGCGACTCTGGGGGGCTCGGCCGGCGCTGGTCGCCGCCGCGATCGCCGCGGTCTTCCCACCATTGGTGCTGCTCAGCCGTGACCTCCTCTCCGAGTCGTTGTTCATCGCGCTCGAGCTCGGCACCGTGCTCTGCGTGATCGAATACCGCCGTCGGCGAGACCTGCGTTGGGCGGCCGCGGCCGGCCTCCTCGGCGGACTGGCCGCGCTGACCCGCAATCCGGGGCCTGCGCTGGCGATCCCGGTTCTGGTCGGTCTCTGGGTTTTTCGCCCACGGCTCAGCCGGCGCGCCCTCACGGCGCCCGCCCTGGCATTGGCGGTGATGGTGCTCGCCGTCCTCCCGTGGACGATCCGCAACGCGGTCGAATTCGACACCTTCGTGCCGATCACCAGCGGCACCGGCTTCGCCATGGCGGGCACTTACAACGAGCTCTCCTACCGTGACGAGGCGCACCCGGCGAGTTGGCGCACGCCACGGATCGTCCCCGAAGACGCCGGGCTCTTCCGGAAGCGCGGGATCGACGAAGCGACGCTCGACGCCGAACTGCGCCACAACGCGACCTCGTTCGCCTCCGACCACCCGGGCTACGTCCTCAAGGTCACCGGCTGGGACCTGGTCCGCATGTTCGAGATCGCCGGCGGCTCGGTGGTCGGCCTGCATGGCGAGGAGGTGAACATCCGCGGCGTCGGCAGTGCCGACCTGACCAGCGAACGGATCGGCCTGGCGATCGTCGGTCTTCTGGCGCTGATCGGCATCGGCGCGATGATCGCCACGCGGGGGTCGCCGGCCGCGGTCCGGGTCCGGCCCGGCCCGGTCTTCTTCTGGCTGGTGCCGATCTTCCTCCTACTCGTCTCGGCACCGATCAACGGGCTGCCGCGTCAGCGGATCCCGATCGACCCGTTCCTGATCACGCTCGCCGCGCTGGGCGCCGTCTGGGCCTGGGATCGCCTGGTCGTGAGGTCCGGCGCGGATAGGCTGGCGCCCGTATGAAGTGGAGCGCTCTCGCCCTCGCAGTGGTCGCCTTCCTGCTCGCGGGCTGTGGGTCCGGCGCGGGAACCTCGAGCGAATTGACCGCAGCCTCGGTCTCGCCGGCGACCGTGGCGCGGCAGAAGCAGGAAGCCGACGCAATCTGCACCCAGATGGTGATCGAAGCGCACCGTCTCGGCCGCAAAGCTCTCACCATCGACCCCTCCCGGTACGACAGCACGCTCGAATTCACCACCGAGGCACTGATCGCTCCGGCGCTGCCGGTGGTCGAACAGAGCGCCCGCGAACTGCGGGAAGTCCGGGGGGAAGGTGGCGAGCCACAGCTCGACGGCTACGTCGGGATGTTCGACCCGATCCTCTCGCTGCTGGAAGAACGGGTGCGGGCGGGGCGGGCCGGGGAAAGCGAAGAAGCGCACGCGATCGAAGTGCAGCTGATCGAACTAGGCCAGATCCAGCAGACGCTCGCCAACCAGGCCGGTCTGAACGCCTGCAAGGTCAGCCTGGTCAGCGCTTTTGCGCATTCGCAGAGCTGAGCATGGCGACGGAGACGGCGACCAGGACGACGCCGGGCGAGGTCCCCGGACCGCCGCCGCGCCACCCGCGCTACCCCCTCTCCGAGGGCGCCCGGGCGCTCTCCGTCGTCGCGGTGATGCTCTGCCACGCCTGGCTTTTCACCGGCGGCTTCGGCGGCTTCACCGGCTCGCTGCCGAACCGACTGATGGTCCGCCTCGATGGCGCCGTCGCGATCTTCTTCTTCCTCTCCGCCTTCCTGCTCTACCGGCCGATGATCGCCCACCGTGCCGGCGGGCCGCCCTCGCCCGGGGTGGCCGACTACGCCCGCCGGCGGATCCTCCGCATCTACCCCGCCTACTGGGTGGCGCTGACCGTGCTGGCGATCGTCCCGGGCCTGGTCGGCGTCTTCTCCGATCACTGGTTCGCCTTCTACAGCCTTGGCTTCTATCTCGACCTGGCGAACGCGAGCAAGGCCTGCATCGGCGAACCGGGATATCGCTGCGGGCTGCCGCAGTCCTGGACCCTGACCGTGGACATGACCTTCTACCTGATCCTGCCGCTCTACCTGGCGGTGACCAGCCTGTTGGCCAGGCGGCGCGGCCTGGCTTCCTGGGTGCGGCTGGAGCTCGGCCTGCTGGCGCTGCTCTGCGCCGCTTCGGTGGTGATCGGGGCCTTCGACAACGACGTCCGCCAGGCCTTTCTCTTCCGCTTCAGCTTCGCCGGGCACTTCTTCTGGCTCGGGCTGGGGCTCGCTGCGGCGGTGATCTCGGTCGCGGCGGAGAACCGGCGGGAGGCGTTGCCGGGGGCACTGCGCTGGGCGGCCGAACACCCAGGGGCCTGCTGGGCCGCCGCCGGGGCGATCTGGCTGATCGAGGTGCTGACGCTCTTCCCTGCCCCGTTCACGGTCGCGCCGGTCGGCCCGGGCGGCTACATCGCGATGCAGTTGCTCCCCGGGGTGGTGGGGGCGCTGCTGCTCATCCCGGTCTGCTTCGCCGATCCGAACAAGGGTGTGCCGGCGCGCTCGCTCGGCAACCCGGTGGTGATGTGGGTCGGGATGATCTCCTACAGCCTTTACCTCTGGAGCACGACGATCACCGTCGACGTCGGTGTCGCCGGGGCCGAAAAGGGTTTCCTGGTCACCACCGTGTTGACCTTCCTGATCGCGATCCCGGTCGCCGCCGCGTCCTTCTATCTGATCGAGCGGCCGACGATGTCGCTGAAGTATCGATCGCCGCTGACGGCGCTGCGCGAGCGGCGGCGGCGGGTCCGAACTCAGGCCTGAAATTTGCGCGAGCGAACCAGGCCGCGGCGGTGCAGCGAGAGCCGTGCCGCGGCGACCAGGGTCTTCACCCCGTAGACGGAGCCAGCGCGGAACCCGACCGAGGAGGCGTCCTCGAAGTAGCGGCCTTTGGCGGGCACCTCGACGATCTGCATCCCGAAGGCGGCGGCCTGCATCAGGATCTCGGTGTCGAAGGCGAAGTCGTTGGCGTTGCGGAGAAAGGGGACCGTCATCAGGAAGCGGCGGGAGTAGGCGCGGTAGCCGGTGTGGGCCTCGGTCAGGTGGGTGCCCATCACCTTGTTCTCGATCACGGTGAGGCCGCGATTGGCGACGAACTTCCAGCGCGGCATGCCCTGGGCCAGCGCCATACCGGGCTCGGCGAAGCGCGAACCGAGTACCAAGTCGGCCTTGCCCGCCAGGATCGGCGCGCACATCGCCGGGATCAGCCGCGGTTCGTACTGACCGTCGGGGTGGATCATCACGACGACGTCCGCCTCGCGCTGGAGGGCCTCGAGGTAGCAGGTCTTCTGGTTGGCGCCGTAGCCGGCGTTGTGGGGGTGCCAGACGAGGTGGAGCGGCAGCTCGCGGGCAAGCTCACGAGTCTCGTCGGTTGAGTTGTCGTCAACCAGGATCACCTCGTCGACCGCATCGCGGGGGATCGCCTCGACCGTCTCGCGCAGCGTCTTCGCCGCGTTCAGGGCGGGCATCACGGCGACCACCTTAGGCACGGCGAGCCTCGACGTACATCGTCCCGGAGCGGCGGCCTGCGACCTCGACCGCGGTCGCGAGGAGGGCGAATGGGAGGAGTACGGCCCCGGCGACGAGGGTGGCGGTGCGCTGGGCGGGGGAGAGCGCGCGCGAGCGGGCCTGCGACCGCCTGATCGCGTCGTATAGGTCGAGCCGCCCGGGGAGCGTGCCGACCAGGCCGTCGAGCCAGCCGAAGACGACTTGGCCGCCGCGCAGCTGCCTCGTTCGAGTGACGGTCATCCCATCGTCGTCCAAGCGGGCGCGCAGGGCGACGGCGGTGATGTGGGTGAGGTGGCGCGGCGCGTCGATCGCCAGCCAGCGGGAGCCGAAGGCGCGTGCCTGGAAGCTGCTCGCGTCGGGCGCGGCGACGAAGAGAACGCCCGTCGGGACCAGGGCGCGGACGGCAGCATCGAGCGCCCGGCCGGGCTCTGGAAGGTGCTCGAGCGAGTGCCAGAAGATGATCGCGGCCCAGTGTCCGGGCGGCTCCTCGGTGACGCTCCCGGCGCGGATTCCGGCGCCGCCGTCCTCGCGCTCGAGCCCTTCGGCGGTACGGCCGTGCTTGCGCAGCGCCTCAAGCAGGGCCCCATCCCCGGTGCCGACGTCGAGCACCGGACCCGGCGGAGCCACCCGGTCGATGCGGCGGGCGAGGCGGGAGCGGGTCAGCCGCAGAAGGCGGTCGCCGGGCCCGGCGAAGCGACCCGCCTTCGGGCGGTAGGAGCCTGCGTAGGCGGCGTCGAGCTCCGCCGCGGTAGGCCAGGGGTCGGTGGTGGCGACACCGCAGGCACGGCAGCGGATCCGGCCCTCGAGCCGTTCGCCGTCCGCAAGGTCCGCCCCGCACCATGCGCAGGCGGTCGGGCTGCGAATGCCCGCTTCGAAAACCGTCATTTCCTGCTCCCTCTCCGTGCGGCTACACACCGAGGACAGAACCTGGCCGAGCAAGGTACTCGACAACCCGCTGCGGCGTTGTCAGGGGGCGCCCTCGGCGCGGTCGAGATGCGCGGCACCTTCGGCTCGCCCCGCGGCGGAAGCGATCGAGGTCGGCGACTCCGTATCTTCCCTCCATCGCCGCGAAAGCCGAAAAGGACCGCGCCCGCAACCGCCCACTCCTGACCGCGCGGGTGGAATCGACCGAGCCGCTCACGCCGACCCTGACCCGGATCGTCTTCGGCGGCGCCGGGCTCGACGGGTTCGAGCTTGGGGAGTACACCGACCACTACGTGAAGCTTCAGTTCCCGCGCCCGGGCGCGCCGGAGGACGAGCGGCCGAAGGTCCGCACCTACACGGTGCGCGAGTGGGACCGCGAGCGGCGCCTCCTGACGATCGACTTCGTCGTCCACGGCGACGAGGGGATCGCCGGCCCTTGGGCCGCGGCCGCCGCGCCCGGTGACACGATCGACCTGCGCGGCCCGGGCGGCGGCTACGCCCCCGACCCCGACGCTCCCTGGCACCTGATGGCGGGCGACATCAGCGTGGTCCCGGCGATCTCGGCCTCGCTGGCCCGGATCCCGGCGGGCGCCACCGTCCACGTCCTCCTCCAGGTCCACGGCCCCGAGGAGGAGGTCGAGCTGGCGACCCCCGGCGACCTCCACCTGCACTGGCTGTATGGCGACGCCGACGAGGGCCTCGCCGAGGCGATCGCCGCCCTCGACTTCCCGCCCGGCGACCCGCACGTCTTCCTCCACGGCGAGGCCACCTCGGTCCGCCTCGCCCGCCGTCACCTGGTGAGCGACCGCGGCATCCCCGCCGCGTCGCTCTCCGCCTCCGGCTACTGGAAACGCACCCTCACCGACGAAGGTTGGCGCGAGGCGAAAGCCGACTGGAACCGCCAGGTCGAGGCCGAAGCCGCCGCCCGCTGAGCGGCGGACCGGCCAGGGCGGCGCCCCGGCCGGTCCAGCCCCGCTCTATTCGGCGATCGGGGCGAGGGAGTTGCCCGGTTCGATGCTCGAGCAGTTCGACGGCGCGGGGAAGCCGAGGAACCGGTTGTTCATCCAGGCCATCGCTTCGGCGATCCAGGGGACCGCGGTGCCGATGTGGCCGAGCGCGTACTGGGTGTAGGAGACCTTGGTGCCTTTGCCGCAGTACTGACGCGCCAGGGTGCGGACGTCGCCGGCGATCATCACCCCGTCGCCCTCGCCGATCCCCGGCTTGTTGCCCAGCGTCCCTTCCAGCTCCCCGAGCGCGCCCTGGGAGATCTGCAGCGGCGTCGTCGGCGTGCCGCGGGTGCCCATGATCAGCTGGTTCACGGTGTGGACGTAGACCGGGATGCTCTCCGGCGTCGCGTATTCGGGCTTCGCCAGTTCCGTCCAGGTCAGGCCCGGGTACTGGGCGAGCACGTTGGCGATCGACGCTTTTTCGAGTTTGGCGTAGACCTGTTTGCCGTAGGCGCTCAGGTACGGGGTGAGGTCGATGTGGAAGGCGCGCGAGACGCCGATGATCGCCATCGGCATCACCCCCGCCCAGCTGAGGCTGCCGTCGACGTAGTGCAGGTTGTGGGCCGGGTCGACGAGGACGCCGCCCATCGTCGCCCCGACGAGCTTGCTGTTGATCGTCGGCGCGTAGGTGGGGGCGAGCTCGGCCGCCCACTCGGTCGCGATCGCGCCGCCGGAATAGCCGATCATCGCGATCTTTTTGGTCGAGGAGAGGCCGGTCGCGGGGGAGGCGATGGCGGCCTTGAGGCTGTCGAGCGTGTTGGTCCCGTACTCCGGGCCGGCGGCGAAGTCGGCCGTCTCGCCCTCGGTGTCGGCGATCACGACGGTGCGGCCCGCCAGCAGCGAGGACCCGATCAGCGACGACTCGACCTGCGGGATCGCGCCGCCGAGCGTGAGCCCGCCGCTGATCGCGTAGGAGGGCTCGTCGACCGGGTTCAAGGAGTCGTAGAAGGACTGGTAGGCGACCACCTGGGGCGTGCCGATGGTGAGCAGCGGTTTCAGCACCGAGGTGACGTTGACGGTCGGTTCGCCGAGCTCGTTGTTGGCCCGGTAGAGCAGCTGGATCGCCGGCACCGCGGTCGGCAGGCCGACCACGTGGTAGCTCAGCGTGCGCGTTTTCAGCACCGTGCCGGGGGCGATTTCGCTCAGGGGTTTGGTGCCGGTGTACTGGTAGAAGGGGTCTTCTTCGGGGGTCGGGGGTGCCGCCTGCGCCACCGGGGCCACTATCACCAACATCGCCAGGGCCACTGCCAGCAGCACCACCCCGCACGTCATGCGTCGCAAAAAGCCGGTCATCGTCTCGCCTCCCAGTCAGGACTCTGCCGAACAGAATTTCGAAGGGGTTCTTAGCCGGATCGCAGGCTAGCCAAACCTCTGGCGATTAGTCAAGAACTTTTGGGTTTCCTATCGATCGCCCGTCCCGGCACGGGTTAGACAGGAAGCCCCGACGGGTATGTCGCCGCCATGTCGTGTCGGACGCCCGGGAGCGCGGCGCGGCTTTCTCTCCTCCGCCTCGCCGCGCTCCCCGGGCTGTAGTGGAGCGAGCCTGGCCGACATGCGGGCGGGCGGCCCGCAGGATGGATGGGATCCGGTGGGAAATGCGTAGGATGTCGGCCCGACTCACCTGAGTGAGCAGCCTTCATGGATCGACCGACCTCCCGCCTCACCTACGCCAACGTCGTCTCGACGATCTGCCTCTTCCTCCTGCTCGGGGGCGCCGCCTGGGCGGCGAAGGACCAGCTGGCCAAGAACAGCGTCGGCACCCCGCAGCTGAAGAGCGGCGCGGTGACCGGGGCGAAGGTGAAGGACGGCTCGCTCACCGGCACCGACATCAAGTCCTCGACCCTCGGCCAGGTCCCGAGCGCGGCGACGGCGGGGACCGCGACCAGTGCCTCCCACGCGACCGGCGCCGACACGGCGACCCGGGCGGCGAGCGCTGCCCAGGCCGACCACGCGACGAGCGCCGACACCGCGACCCGCGCCGGCGACGCGGCGACGCTCGACGGCCTCGGGCCCTCGGCCTTCTATCCCGCCGGAGGAATCACCCGGATCGACGCCAACCCTGTCTATGGGGCCGAACCGGTGACGATCTATGCGGCCGACGGGCTCGTGCTGTCGGCCTTCTGTAGCGAAGGTGGGCTCGCCGGGTCGACCCTGTTCGAGATCCTCGCGACTTCTTCAGTGGGCGGGGCGCGGATAGACGCGGGATACGTCAGACGGGTGAACTCAACCGAGGAACCGATCGTCGGCGAACGCGGACTCGGCGCGGCCCCCACTGAAGTCTGGTCCATCGGCACCAACGCCGGCCCCGGTGGCCAGGCGGTCGGCAACCTGCTCTACACCGACGCCGAACGGGGGATCCAGATCACGCTCGAGTCGCGCGTCCTGTCGAGCCACGCCTGCCAGGTCTCCGGCACCGCCGCGGTGACGGGCTGATGCGACGCCCTCGCCTCACCTACGCCAACGTCGTCTCGACGATCTGCCTCTTCCTCCTGCTCGGGGGAGCGACCTGGGCCGCCACCGCCCTCCCGAAGAACAGCGTCGGCACCCCGCAGCTGAAGAACGGCGCGGTGACCGGGGCCAAGGTGAAGGACGGCTCGCTGACCGGCACCGACATCAAGGCCTCGACCCTCGGCCAGGTCCCGAGCGCGGCGACGGCAGGCACCGCGACCAGCGCCGCCCACGCGACCGGCGCCGACACGGCGACGAGGGCCGGCAGCGCCGCCTCCGCCGACCACGCGACCAGCGCCGATACCGCGGCCCGCGCCGGTGACGCGGCGACGCTCGACGGGCTCGGGCCCGCGGCCTTCGTCCCCGCCGCCGATCTCCAGTCGATCTCCTACGAAGCGCACTGGGAATCCGAACTGTCGGGACCGCAGAGGACCCTCCTGGCGCTGGGGCCGATGAACCTGAGCGCGGTCTGCTTCGATTCCGAGCTCGGCGGGACCCATACCTACCTCCAGCTCCTCGCCACCGGTCCGGCCGGCTCGAGCATCGACTACTCGCTGGTGATCGGAAGCAGCGCGAAAGTCGGGAACGTCCTGCTCGAACCCGCGGCGCCGACGGAAGTGCAGAAGATCTTCTCCGAAAACCCAGGCTCGATCAACGCATCGATGACGCTCGTCTACCGCGACTCGTCCCGGACGATCTCGATTCCGCTGGCGATCTTCGTGGCCGGCAACAGCGACGTCTGCCGGGTCACCGGCAGCGCCATCGCCGCCGAATAGGCGGACGGCATATCGTGGCCGCGTGGAGCAGCCGAGGAGCTTCGAGGAGATGTACGCGGCGGCGGGGGACGATCTCGCCGCCCTGCCCTGGGCGAGCCTGAAGCCATTCCCGCTGCTGGTCGAGTGGCTGGACGGCAAGGGCGCCGGCGTGAGCGGGGCGGCGCTGGTGATCGGCACCGGCCTCGGCGACGATGCCGAGGAGCTGTCCCGCCGCGGCTTCGAGGTCACCGCCTTCGATCTCTCGCCGACCGCGATTGAGCGGGCGCGCGGGCGCTTCCCCGAGAGCAGCGTCGACTACCGCGTCGCCGACCTCCTCGACCTGCCGGCCGCGTGGCGCGAATGCTTCGACCTGGTGGTCGAGATCCGCACCCTCCAGTCGCTGCCGATCGGCGACCGGGCGGCGGCGGCCACGGCGATCGCCGCGACGGTCGCCCCTGGCGGCCTGCTCTGGCTGTTCGCCCTCGGCCGCGATTCACACCGGCGCGGCGAGACCCGGCCCTGGCCGGTGACCTCGGACGAGCTGTCCGTCCTCGAGGCCGCCGGCCTGAAGTGGGAGTCCCGCCGCGAGGACCTGCTCGATGCCGACCTCTACGACGTGGTCGGCACGTTGCGGCGGCCGGGCTGAGCGCCCTGCGCCGCTAGATGACTGATCCGACGACGCCGGGCGGGGCGGGCCCGGCGGACGGGAAGCTGGCGCCTCGAGCCCCGGCGTGGGGGAAGCTGTCGCCTCGCGGCTGATGGGCGGCCCTGGCGGCTATGGCCGCCCATCAGCCGCCGGAGCGGAGAAGTTTCGAACAGGCGCGGGTCTCGGGACGGAGGCGTGAGGGCTCCTCGGCATCTCGCGTGGCGCTCACCGCTCAGAAAGATGTGTGTTTAGTTTCGGTTGCTATGGACCCGAAACTAAACACACATCATCTGGAGCAAAGGCGGTGGCCGGGGTCCCGCACCGAAGCCTCGCGGAAGCGTCACTTCCCGCGCCTTCCGTGACCCTCCCCGCCTCCCGAGGAGCCGTGGATGCCGGGCCGACCTCAGAAGCCCCGGGTCGGACCGGCATCCACGGCTTCTGCACGGCCCCGGTCACCCACCTGGGCCCCGTGCCGTGGAATCAGCCACTAGGTCAGTTCGAAGACGACGTGAACGGTCGCCTTCACCGTCGAGGTGCCGGGCTTGGTCGGCGGGGTCGGCGCCGGGGCGCCCTTGCTTTCGGCGGCGGTCTCGAAAGACCGCGGGCCGATGAATTCGGCGCCTTCGCCTTCTTCGATCGTGATCGCGGCGCCGAGCGTCGCGCCCGCCTGGGCGGCCAGCACGGTCGCCCGTTCCTTCGCCTTCACGAAGGCGGCGGCGAGCACCTTGGCGAACGCTTCTTCTTCGTTGCCGACGCTGAAGCTCGGGCCGCTGACCCCGGTCGCCCCGGCGGCCAGGCCCTTGGAGATCAGTTCGCCGGCCTTCGACGGTTCGTGAAGGGTCACGCTGATGCCCTCGGTGGCGCGGTAGACCGTGACCTTGCCCTTCTGCACCGGCCGCACGTTGATCCGGCCGGTGCGGATGTCGCCTTCGCCGACGCCGGGGAAGGCCTGGGCCGCGGCGATCACCTTGCGCAGTCCGGCGGCGGTCGCCTGGAGGGCGGCGCCGCGCGTCTTCTTTTCGCGTTTCACGCCGAAGCCGAGCTTCGCCGTGTCGTTCGGGACTTTCACCGTGGCCGACGCGGTGACGGCGACGGTGCGTCCCGTCGCGGCTCCGGCGGCGGCGGGGAGGAGGACGCAGGCGGCAACCAGCGCCGAGATGGTCAGGACGACGGCGGTCTTCTTGGTCGAAAGCATCATGCAATCACTACTCCTGACTTACGGTTCGATCACAATCTTGCCGAGCACATCGCCCTCGGCGAGCGCCCTGATCCCCTCGCCGGCCTCGCTCAGCGGCAGCACCCGGTCGATCCGCGGGCGGATCCCGGTCAACTCGACCAGGGAGACCAGGCGCGCCAGCTCGTCCAGCGTGCCCATCGTCGAGCCGACCACCTGGAGCTCTTTGAAGAACACCCGGCTCAGCTCGGCCGAGGGGTCCAGGCCGCTGGTCGCCCCGGCGACGACGATCCGGCCGCCCGGCTTCAGCGAGCGCAGCGAGTGTCCCCAGGTGGCTTTGCCGACGGTCTCGATCACGACGTCGACTTTCTCCGGCAGCCTCGCCCCAGACTCGAAGACCGCGTGGGCGCCGAGCTCGGTTGCGTATTCCCGCTTGCGCTCCTCGCGGCTGGTCGCCCAGACGCGGAAGCCGCCCGCCCGGCCGAGCGCGATCGCGGCGCTGGCGACGCCGCCGCCGGCGCCTTGGATCAGCACCGTCTGGCCCGGCGTCAGGCCGGAGCGGTCGAACAGCATCCGGTAGGCGGTCAGCCACGCGGTCGGCAGGCAGCATGCCTCGGCGAAGCTCAGCTCCGGCGGCTTCGGCACCAGGTTGCGGCGCGGCACCGCGACCTGCTCGGCCAGCGTGCCGGGGTGAAGCTCGGAGAGCAGCGTGCGCCTCGGGTCGGTCAGTTCGCCGCCGGGGAAGTCGGGGTCGCCGATCACCGCGTGGACGATCACCTCGTCGCCCTTCGAATCGGTCCCGGCGGCGTCGCAGCCGAGGATCATCGGCAGGCGCTCCTCCGGCAGGCCGATCCCGCGCAGCGACCAGACGTCGTGGTGGTTCAGCGAGGCGGCCTCGACCTCGACCAGCTCCCAGCCGTCGGGCACGTCGGGCTCGTCGACCTGGCCCACCTCGAGCGCCGAGAGCGGGTCCTCCATCGAGGCGGCGACGGCGCGGGCGGCAAGCATCGAGGGGGAATCTATCGATCCGCCGCGTTCGCTCCGATCGCGCCTGCCATGTGACATCCGTCACCGAGTGAGCGCGGTCACAAACGCCTGTTCGCTTGCTGTCGATACTTGTATACAAGCCGCAAGCAACACGGAAGAGACTCATCATGGAGAAGACCTGGAACGTGACCCTGTATCGCGACGGCAAGCCCGTCAGCGAGCGCCGCGGTGTCAGCCAGAGTGACGCCGTCGCCCAGATCTACCGCCTCGCCCGCACGGCCACCCCGCTGCACGCGATCGAGGACAACGTCGCGCCGGATACGCGCGAACTTCAGCTCGCCGCCGCCTAAGCGAGCGGGAGCCGTAGCACCATCGCCGCCGCCCATCCGGGCGGCGGTCCGCTGAGACGCCGCCCACCGGGCGGCGTTCGTCTAAGAGGCGGGCGCCTCGACGCTGCCGCCGCGCCTGGCCGCCTCGGCCATCGCCCGCTCCACGGCGTCGACGTCGCGGACCGCGCCGGTGTCCGCCGAGGTGGCCATCGCCGCGTAGGCGCGCAGTGCCGGTGAGACGACGCGCTCCCGCGCCGCGGGGACGTAGCCGCGCCCGGCCAGCAGGGCCTCGCGGCGCTCCTCCAGCACCTCGGCGCCCACCTCCAGCTCGATCGAGCGGGAAGGGATGTCGATCGCGATCGGGTCGCCGTCCTCGATCAGGGCGATCGCCCCGCCCGACGCCGCCTCCGGGGAGACGTGGCCGATCGAGAGCCCCGAGGTTCCGCCGCTGAAGCGGCCATCGGTGAGCAGCGCGCATTTGGCGCCCAGCCCGAGCCCCTTCAGGTAGGAGGTCGGGTAGAGCATCTCCTGCATGCCAGGGCCGCCCTTCGGTCCCTCGTAGCGGATCACGACCACGTCGCCCGCCGCGATCTGGCCGCCGAGGATCGCCTCGACCGCCTCGTCCTGGGACTCGAGCACCCGGGCCGGACCGCGGAAGGTGAGGATCGACTCGTCGACGCCGGCGGTCTTCACCACGCAGCCGCGCTCGGCGAGGTTGCCGTAGAGGATCGCCAGGCCGCCGTCGGCCGAGTAGGCGTGGGCGATGTCGCGGACGCAGCCCGCGGCGGCGTCGACGTCGAGCGACTCCCAGCGCTCAGACTGCGAGAAGGCGGTGGCCGAGCGGCGGCAGCCGGGGGCGGCGTGGAAGAGCTCGACCGCCTCCTCGGAGGCGTCGCCGCCGCGCAGGTCCCAGGCCCCGAGCCACTCGTCGATCGACTTGGCGTGGACGGTGTGGACGCCCTCGTTCAAGAGCCCGCCGCGACGCAGCTCGCCGAGGATCGCCGGGATGCCGCCCGCGCGGTGGACGTCCTCGACCAGGTAGTCGCCGTTCGGCGCCACCTTGCAGATGCAGGGCACGCGGCGCGAGAGCTCGTCGATGTCGGCCATCGTGAAGTCGACCTCGGCCTCCTGGGCGGCGGCCAGGAGGTGGAGCACGGTGTTGGTCGAGCCGCCCATCGCGATGTCGAGCGTCATCGCGTTCTCGAATGCCTCGCGGGTGGCGATCGAGCGCGGCAGCACGCTCTCGTCGTCCTCCTCGTAGTAGCGCGTGCAGAGGCCGACCACGGTGCGACCGGCGTCCTCGTAGAGCTCCTTGCGCGCGGTGTGGGTGGCGAGCGTGGTGCCGTTGCCGGGCAAGGCGACGCCGAGCGCCTCGGTCAGGCAGTTCATCGAGTTGGCGGTGAACATCCCCGAGCAGGAGCCGCAGGTCGGGCAGGCCGCCTCCTCGATCCGGGCGATGTCGTCGTCGGATACCTCGGTCGCGACCGCGTCGGCGATCGCCGAGATCAGGTTGACCCGCTTGCGCACGGTGCCGTCCTCGAGCACGGCGGTGCCGCCCTCCATCGGCCCGCCGGAGACGAACACGGTCGGGATGTTGAGGCGGAGCGCCGCGTTCAGCATCCCCGGGGTGATCTTGTCGCAGTTGGAGATGCAGACCAGGGCGTCGGCGCAGTGGGCGTTGGCCATGTACTCGACCGCGTCGGAGATCAGGTCGCGTGAGGGCAGCGAGTAGAGCATCCCGCCGTGGCCCATCGCGATCCCGTCGTCGACGGCGATCGTGTTGAACTCGCGCGGCACGCCGCCCGCCTCGTGGACGGCGGCGGCGACCACCTCGCCGACCGGCCCCAGGTGGGTGTGGCCGGGGACGAACTGGGTGAAGGAGTTGGCGATCGCGACGATCGGCTTGCCGAAGTCCTCGCGGGCGACGCCGGTGGCGCGCAGCAGCGCGCGGGCGCCGGCCATGTTGCGGCCATGGGTGACGGTGCGGGAGCGTAGTTCAGGCATCGGCTAAAGGTACCGGCCGGACGGCTCAGCTAAGCGCTTTGACGAGCGCCGTCCACTCGTCGCCCGGGATGCCGTCGCCCCCGAGCGCCTGCAGGGCGACGTGGTCCGCGCCCGCCTCGCGGTGGGCGCGGACTGTGGCAGCGACGTCGGCGGCGCTTCCGTGCGGGATCACGTGGTCGATCAGGCGGTCGCTGCCGCCGTCCTCGATGTCGGCCGCCTCGAAGCCATGTTGCAGCAGCGCGTTGGTGTAGTTGCGCAGGCCGAGGTAGAGCGAGGCGTAGCGGCGCGCCGTCGCCCGCGCACGCTCGACGTCCTCGTCGAGCACGTAGGCGACCTCGGGGATCACCAGCGCGTCGGGGCCGACCGTCGCGCGGGCGGCGCGGGTGTGGTCGACGGAGCTGAAGTAGGGAATCGTGCCGAGCGAGCGCCGGGCGCTCATCGCCAGCATCTTCGGCCCGAGCGCGGCGACGATGCGGCGCGCGACCGGGATCGACTCGGCGGCGGCGTCGACCCCGTCGAGGAAGCCTTCGAGCGCGCTCAGTGGCCGCTTGTAGTCGCTGGTCGCCTCCGGGTGGCCGACCCCGATCCCGACGCACACGCGGCCGGGAAAGTCCGCCTCGAGTTCGGTGTATTCGCGGGCCAGGTCGGCCGGGCCATAGGTCCAGATGTTGACCACCGAGGTGGCGATCGTCAGCTTCTCCGAACCCTCGAGCAGGCGCCGCACCTGGGCCAGCCGCGGCGAGCCGCCGAGCCAGAACGTCCCCAGCCCCGCCGCCTCGGCCGCGGCCGCCGCGGCGCCCGGGTTCTCCTCGCCGATGCGCGCGTAGGAAGTCCACGCTCCGTACTCGCCGAAATCCATGATCCCGGAGCTTAGGGAGGTCGACTCGTCGGCCCGACCGGGTTGGCCGGTCCGCCGATTCCGCTTCCCGAAACGGTGTGTTCGAGACCGCCGCCGACGTGTGCTTCAATCGTCAGACCAGAGAAAGGAGGTGGTCCTAATTTTGAGTCACATGCTTGAAGGGACTCTGGAGGTGCAGGGCCGCTAGGCGCCGCACTGGTTCGGGCGCCCGGCGAATCCACCCCGGGCACCGGCGTGCGCGTGGAGGTTGCGCTTTGTCCCACGTGACCGCGTTGTCATGCGCACGTTCCCATGCACCAGATTCGAGAGGGCCGTCCTTCGGGGCGGCCCTCTTTTTTGCGTCTGCAGTTGATCCCGGATAGCGGGACCAACTGCAGACACGCGATCGGGGGCAGGGCAACTTCCGGACTGCACGAAGGTTCCCTGAGCATGCACGTCCGTCGTTCCCTCACCGCCCTCGCCTCGCTCGTGCTCTGCCTGCTTGCGCTCGGGGCGGCCGTTGCCATGGCGGCGACGCCGGGCGAAATCACCACCTTCCAGATCCCCGGCTGTCCCGACAGCGAGGTCGCCTTTACCGCTGCGCCACAGGCAGGCGTGCTGATTCGCCTCTGCGATGAACGCGAAGGATCGTTCAGCTCGACGCTCGCGAATCTGTTGCCCGACGGGACCCTGGTCAGGCGCGCCGTCCCGACCTCCGAACCGGGCCCGATCGCCACCGGTCCGGCGGGGGAAATCTGGCTCGCCGCGATAAACGCGCAGAGCCCCGCCGTCAAAGGCGCGGAGCTGAGCATCGATCGGATCGCCGCCGACGGCAGCACCACGACGTTTCCGTTGGGCTCGGCACGTTCCGGCCGCACCCTCAAGGTCTACGGCGTGGCTCCGGATGGGCGAGGGGGGCTCTGGGTCGCCACCGGAGAACTCACCCCCGGTTACTACGGGCAGCCGACCAACTCGGCCGGCGGGGAATTGGTCCACGTCGTGCCGGGAGCCGTCGTCCAGCGGTTCCCGCTCCCGAGGAAGCTCGAACCGCGTGGCCTCGTCGTCGGGCCTGACGGGAACGTCTGGTTCACCGCGGTCAGCGACACCTTCGTCGGTGAGCGGACGTCGTCAGACGGCGCCGGCTTCATCGGCCAGATGACGCCGAACGGCCGCTTCGCCCTCTTTCTGACCCCGATCGAAGAATCGGGACCGGCCGGGATCGTCGTCGGCCCCGACGGCCTTCTCTGGTTCGCCGAGTCCGCCATCTCGACCCACCGGATCGGCACGATCGCCACCGACGGGAAATTCGGGCCGGCGTACAAGATCCGCGGCGTGATCCCGCAGGGCCCATTGACCTTCGGACCGGAAGGGGATGCCTGGTTTCCAGCGATCGAAAGTGGGCTGATGCGGTTGACGCCGGCGGGCCAGGAGACGCTCTACCCGAACGTCCACGGGACCGCCGTGGCCGGCCCCGAAGGAGATATCTGGTCGTTCGGTTACGCCCAGATCTCGCGGATCGTCCCGGGCGGGCCCGGCATCGACGTCTGGGCGCAGGCCGCCGACCGGCAGGCGCACACCTTCGGCTTCACCCTCGCCTGCGGCGGGTCGAGCACCTGCGAAGGGACCCTGGAACTGACGCTCGCCGTCCCCAGATACAGCGGGCCGCTGCCGAACGGGGCGAAGAAAAAGCCGTTCCCCTTCGCCCGGATCCCTTACTCCGTCGGCGCCGAATCGGCGACGAGGCAGACGATCGAGATCCCGGCCAAGGTCTTCACCCTGGCTCGTCGCTACGCGCCCGAAGGCGCCGGCGGGCGCTACCCGGTCCCGGTCCAGGCCTACGCGACCGTCGCCGGCGGCCCGACCCTGGAACGGAGGCTCAAGGTCCCGTCGCTGCTGCGCTAGGCGTCGTATTCGGCGAGCTCGACGAAGTAGTCGAGCGCCTCGGGGTTGGCGAGCGAGTCGCGGCTCACCACCTTGGTCGGATCGGCCCCCATGAGGATCCGCTTCGTCGGTACCTCGACCACCTTGCCCGAGAGGGTGCGGGGGACGGCCTCGATCGCACGAACTTCGTCGGGGACGTGGCGGGGGCTGCAGCGTTCGCGGATCGCCCGGGCGAGGGTCTTGCGCAGGTCGTCGTCGAGCTCGGCGCCCTCGCGGAGGACGACGAAGAGCTCGATCACGCCGTCGGTGCCGTCGCGGGGGAGGTCGACGACGAGGGCGTCGACGATCTCCTCGGACTCGAGCACGGCGCGGTAGATCTCGGCGGTGCCGATGCGGATGCCGCCGCGGTTGATGGTCGAGTCGGAGCGGCCGTGGATGATCGCGGTGCCGCGCTCGGTGATCTCGATCCAGTCGCCGTGGCGCCAGATCCCCGGGTACATCTCGAAGTAGCTCTCGCGCAGACGGGTGCCGTCGGGGTCGTTCCAGAGGAAGAGCGGCATCGAGGGCATCGGCTCGGTGATCACGAGCTCGCCGACCTCGCCGATGTGCGGGTGCCCCTCGGGGTCCCAGGACTCGACCTTGGCGCCGAGCGCCCGCGCCTGCAGCTCGCCGCGGTAGACCGGCAGGGTGGGGACGCCGCCGACGAAGGCGGTGCAGAGGTCGGTCCCGCCGGAGGTCGAGAAGAGCCAGGTGTCTGAGCCGACGTGCTCGTAGATCCAGTCGAAGCCCTCCGGCGCGAGCGGCGAGCCGGTCGAGCCGACCGAGCGCAGGCGGGAGAGGTCGCGGCCCGCGCCGGGCTCCTCGCCCGCCTTCATGCAGGCCGAGATGTAGGCGGCCGAGGTGCCGAACATCGTGATCCCGGCCTCCTCGGCGAGGTCCCAGAGACGGCCCATGTCGGGGAAGCCGGGGTTGCCGTCGTAGAGGACGATCGCCGCCTCGGTGAGCAGGCCGGAGACGATGAAGTTCCACATCATCCAGCCGGTCGTGGTGAACCAGAAGAGGCGGTCGCCGGGGTGGGCGTCGGCGTGCAGGTGCATCTTCTTCAGCTGCTCGAGCAGGATGCCGCCCTGGCCCTGGACGATCGCCTTCGGCAGCCCGGTGGTGCCGGAGGAGTAGAGGACCCAGAGCGGGTGGTCGAAGGGGACGCGCTCGAAGGTCAGCTCGGCGTCCTCGCCGGCTCCGAGCAGGTCGTCCCAGCGGACCACGTTCTCCAGGGCGGCGGCGCCGGAGGTCGCGTCGGCCGCGGGGTCGAGGTAGGGGAGGAGGACCGTGTGCTCGACGCTCGGCATCGCCTCCTGCAGTTGGCGGACGACCGGGGTGCGGTCGAAGTCCTTGCCGCCGTAGCGGTAGCCGTCGACCGCGATCAGCACCTTCGGCTCGATCTGGGCGAAGCGGTCGATCAGCGAGCCGGCGCCGAAGTCGGGCGAGGCGGAGGACCAGATCGCGCCGATCGAGGCGGTGGCGAGGAAGGCGACCACGGCCTCGGCGACGTTGGGGAGGTAGGCGACGACGCGGTCGCCCTTCTCCACCCCGAGGGAGCGAAGGCCCGCGGCGCAGGCGGCAACCTTCTCGCGCAACTCGCCCCAGGTGATCTCGTCCAGCTCGCGCAACTCGGAGGCGTGCAGGATCGCGACCGCGTCGTCGCCTTTCCCGGCGAAGGCGCGCTCGGCCCAGTTGACGCGGACGCCGGGGAACCACTCGGCGCCGGGCATCTCTCGCGAGGCGAGGGCGGGGCCGCGCTCGCCGTCGTAGGCCACCTCGAAGTAGTCGAAGATCGAGTCCCAGAACGCCTCGAGATGGTCGACCGACCACTGCCAGAGCTGCGGGTAGGTGGTGACGTCGACGCCGCGCTCGGCCCGCAGCCAGTCGGTGTAGGCGGTCAGATTCGAGCGCTCGACCGCCGCCGCGCTGGGCTCCCAGAGAATCTCGGGGGTCTCCTTCATCGAGCGGCACTTTATTGGGCTGTCGATACCCTCGGCGGGGATGTATGCAGTTGGCTCTGGAAGGATGGATGCGTGAGTGATCTTTTGGTCCTGCGCCAGGAGCCGCTCGGGGATGGCCCCGGCTCGGTGACGCTGGCGCTCACCGGGGCGTTCGCCCGGGCGCGTGACGCGCTCGAGGCGCGGCGTCCGGTCGTCGTCGTGGTCGCCGCGGGCGACCTGCTCGGCCAGGGCGACCCGCTCGACGCCGCCGTCGCCACCGGCCTGCTGGGGATGGTGCGGACGCTCGCGATCGAGGGCGCCAAACCGGGCTGGCGGATCAACGTCGTCGCCGCGCCGGGTGTCGCGGAGGCCGGCGGCCGGGAGGGCCTGGGGGTCGCTTCGGTCGACGAGGCCGCCGACGAAGAGGACCCGGTGGCGCTGACGATCGCGATGCTCGCCGAGTCCGAGCTGACCGGGCAGCTGCTGCAGGTCGGCGGCGCCAACCTGGGGAAACTGCCGGCGTGAGCGCGGCGATCGTCACCGGCGCCGCGGGCGGGCTCGGCGGGCGGATCGGCGAGCGGCTCGCCGCGGCCGGGCACCAGCTGGTGCTGGTCGATCTCGATCCGAAGGTGGAGGAGGTCGCGGCGGCGCAGGGTGCGCGCGGGGTCGTCGCCGACCTGACCAGGCCCGAGGGCGTCGAGGCGGTGGTCGAGGCGGCCGGGGCGGAGGTCGGCGTGCTCGTCAACAACGCCGGGATCACCCGCGACGCCCGGGCGACGAAGATGACCGAGGAGGACTTCGCCGCCGTGATCGCGATCAACCTGACCGCCGCGATCCGGCTCACGCTGGCGCTCGAGCAGCGCTTCGTCGAGGGCGGCTCGGTGGTGAACATGAGCTCGCGCGCCTCCCTGGGAAACTTCGGCCAGGCCAACTACAGCGCCTCGAAGGCGGGGCTGGTCGGCTTCGGCCGCGCGCTCGCCCAGCGCTGGGCGCCGCGGGTGCGGGTCAACGCGGTGGCCCCCAGCCTGGTCGACACGCCGATGACCCAGGCGATGCCGCCCGCGGTCTTGAGGAAACTGGTGGCGAAGATCCCCGCCGGCCGGATCGGTACGCCTGACGACGTCGCCGGCGTCGTCGCCTTCCTCGCCTCGCCCGACGCGGCTTACATCACCGGTCAGGTGATCTACGCCTGCGGCGGCCGTACCGTCGCGCCGTAGTCGGGGGTTGATACCCGCGGCGTACCACGCCGCGCGACAATCTATATAAAGTTCCCCGAGCATTTGGCGACGCTCTTGGCAATGCAGCGACGATGACGCCTAACGACGGTCAGGCGAAGCTTGCCGAGGGGCAGGGCAAGCCCGCTCGCACCCGCCGCAATCGCGCCCAGGACGTGATCGAGGCGGCGATCCGCGTCTTCCACAAGAAGGGCTACGCGTCGGCGTCGATCCAGGACGTCGCCGATGAGGTCGGGGTGCTCAAGGGCAGCCTCTACCACTACATCGAATCGAAGGAAGACCTTCTGGCGCGGATCTTCGAAGACTCCGCCGGCCACTTCGAGGCGATGCTCGCCGAGGCCGCGGCGCTCGACGCGCCGCCGGTCGAGCGCCTCCGCTCCTTCGCCCACGACTGCTCGCTCTGGTATCTGCAGAACATCGAGCGGGTCACTATCTACGTCAAAGAGTGGGAGCACCTCTCGGGCAAGAGGCGCAAAGAGGTGGTGCGGATCCGCATGGATTACGAGCGGAATCTCGCCGGATTGATCGGCGACGTGAAGGAGGCGGGGGCGGCCGGCCCCGACCTCGACGTCAACTACGCCACCTACTTCATCTTCGGCGCCCTCAACGGGCTGCCCGACTGGTACCGGCGGCGCGGCCCCGACTCGGCCGAGCAGATCGCCGACGGCTACGCCGCGATGATCGTCGCCACCGTGGTCGGCGACGGGCGCTAGTCCTGCTTGGCCTTATCCAGGCTCTTTGAGGCGATTCGCCAGCGGCGCTGCAGCTTGCCTTCGATCTCGCTCGCCGCGCACCCCGCGGTGCCGGCGCATTCGCCCCAGGTGTTGGCGGCGCGCAGGTACTGGTTGAAGGCGTCCTCGGCGTCGCTGGCGGGGCCATTCAGGCAGGGCGCGTCGAGCTTCTTCACCGGGACCGCCTCGTAGGCGTCGCGGATGGCCCGCACCCGCACCACGTATTCGGCGTAGCTCAGCCCGGCAAGCAGCGACTGCCGCAGGTCGGTCATCCGGCCGACGAATTCGCCGAGCTGCTTCTGGCAGTCGCCCGTCGCCGGCCCACTCTTCTTCGGGGTGGCCACGACGACCTTGGGCGGCAGCGTCTTGGAAGTCACCGTTTCGGTGCTGCTCGCGCTGCCGCCTCCGCACGCTGCGAGTGCCAAAACGGTCACGATCGCCGCGACCAGCGGCCCGGTGCGGTACAAAGCGCGACGATGCCAAATCGCAGGGGTATCGCCGCGACGCTTGCCGTCGCCCTCCTCGCCGCGCTCGCCCTGACCGCGGCGCTCGCTCCGAGCGCCCAGGCGCTGCCCGGCAGCGGCCGCGTCCTGGTCGTCGGCGACAGCCTCGAGGAACTCACCTCTCCGTATCTCGAGCATCTGCTCCCCGGTGTCCCGATCACCGTCAACGCCGTCGGCGGCTCCAACAGCTTCCAGATCTTCGACCTGTTCCAAGAAAGCTACGAACCTTCCGATTCCGTGGTCGTGTTCGACGCGGGGACCAACGACGACCCCGAATATCCCCAGATCTTGGCGGAAAACTTGAAGAAGGTCGCCGCGATCGCCGGCGAACGGTGCCTGGTGGTGCCGACGATCCACGGCTTCACCGTCAACGGCGTCGACAACGCCGGCAAGAACCGGGTGGTCGCCGAATTCGCCGCCTCGCGCCCCGGCACGCAGACCCCCGACTGGGCCGGCTTCGTCCACACCCACCCGCAGCTGATGCAGTCCGACAACCTCCACCCGATCGAAGCGGGCTCCGAAGCGCGGGCCGAACTGATCGCCGCCGGGATCAGCCGTTGCCTTGCCGGCGAACCGAACGCGCCGGTCGCCCGCGGCGCCAACGAGGGCGCGATCCCGCCCGGCATGGAAGGCCAGAACGGCGAAGCCGAAGGCGAACTGAGCCCCTCGCACGAAACCTTCGAAGCGGCGGCGGAAGCTAGCTCGGCCGCGGCAGGCCCGGAACCGGGCTCGCAGCCGATCGCCGACCCGGTCCACTTCGCCCTCGTCGACCGCGTCGCGAAGGCGCGGGAGAAGAAGCAGGCCCGGGAACGGACGGCGGCGCGCAACGACCTCGGCGTGGCCGCCGTCGCGGCGATGCACGCGGTCTTCCCCTAGGGTCCCGATCGATGACGCAGACCGATTCCGTGCAACGTCCCGGAGCCGAGTGGGTCGCCGGCCCGGGCGATTTCGAGGACATCCGCTACGAGACCAACGAGGGGATCGCGAAGATCACGATCGCCCGGCCCGAGGTCCGCAACGCCTTCCGCCCGCAGACGGTGGTCGAGCTCTCCCGCGCCTTCGAGCTCGCCCGCGAGGACCAGGAGATCGGCGTGATCGTCTTCACCGGTGAGGGCGACCTCGCCTTCTGCTCGGGCGGCGACCAGAACGTCCGCGGCGACACCGGCTATATGTCTGAGCCGGGCGCGGTCGGCCGTTTCCACATCACCGACCTGCAGGTGCAGATGCGCCGGCTGCCGAAGCCGATCATCGCGATGGTCGCCGGCTACGCGGTCGGCGGTGGCCACGTGCTGCACGTCTGCTGCGACCTGACGATCGCCGCCGACAACGCCCGCTTCGGCCAGACCGGCCCGCGGGTCGGCTCCTGGGACGGCGGCTTCGGAGCCTCGCTGCTGCGCGACCTGGTCGGGCCGAAGAAGGCGAAGGAGATCTGGATGCTCTGCCGCCAGTACGACGCCGCCGAAGCCCTCGGCATGGGCCTCGTCAACACCGTCGTGCCGCTGGCCGACCTCGAGGTCGAGACGGTGGAGTGGTGCCGCGAGATGCTGGAGCTCTCACCCTTCGCCCTGCGCCTGGTCAAGGCGAGCTTCAACGCGCACGAGGACGGTTACGCCGGCATCCAGCAGCTCGCCCACGACACCAACCTCCTCTTCTACGGCGCCGACGAGGCGAAAGAGGGCCGCGAGGCCTACAAGGAGAAGCGCCGCCCCGACTTCTCGAAGTTCCCCCGCCGCGCCTAGAGGATCGATTCCACGGCGCCGAGGGGTCCGGGCCGCCTTGGAGGCCGTGGATGCCGGTCCGACCCGGGCTGGCTGAGGTCGGCCCGGCATCCACGGCTCCTCGGGAGGCGAAGCAAGGGACCCGGAGCCACGCGGTCGTCCTAACCGGCGGCCCGCCAGGCGCGGTCGTCCTAACCGGCGCTATGGGTGGGTACGGACGACCGCGGCTCGGGAGGGGTGGGTAAGGACGACCGCGGCTCGGGAGGGGTGGGGAAGGACGACCGCCCGGGGCGTGTGCGTCGGGTTCGTCACGCAACCCGGGCGGGACCCTTACGCCTTCGTCCCGAAACCCGGTCCTCTTCGAAAACTTCCCTCGCCCGGCGGCTGATGGGCGGCCATAGCCCGCCGGGGTCGCCCATCAGCCACGAGGCGACAGCTTCCCTGCCCGACAAGGCCCCGAGCCGCCAGCTTCTCCCCGCACCACCCCCGGCAGCAACCGCTCGCCGCCAGATCCTCGGTGCTCCTACTATCTGAGCACCGATGATCAACGAGGAGGGGGCGTGAAATGAGCCAGGTCGAGGTCGGAACGGGTCTCTATGAGATCCCGCAGGAGATGGTCGACTTCCGCGAAACGATCCGCCAGATCGCGACCGAGAAGATCGCCCCCCGCGCCGGCGACATCGACCGCGACGCCAAGTACCCCCATGACATCCGCAAGATCCTCGGCGAGCAGGACATCCTCGGACTCCCCTTCGACGAGGAGTACGGGGGCACCGGGACCGGCACGCTGATGCTGCAGATCGGGGTCGAGGAGATCGCCAAGGCGTGCGCCTCGAGCGCCCTGATCCTGATGATCCAGGAGCTCGGCACGCTGCCGATCCAGCTCTTCGGCTCCGACGAGCAGAAAGCCCGCTTCCTGCCCAAATGCGCGACCGGCGAGTGGTCCCCGGCCTTCGCCCTCTCCGAGCCCGAGGCGGGCTCCGACCCGGCCTCGATGCGCACCACCGCGGTCAAAGACGGCGACGAATGGGTGATCAACGGCCAGAAGTGCTGGATCACCAACGCCGGGATCGCCGACTTCTACGTCGTCTTCGCCTCCACCGACCGCGAGAACCGCCGCACCAGCGCCTTCGTGGTGGAGAAAGACCGCGAGGGCTTCGACCCCGGCCAGCTCGAGCACAAGCTCGGGATCAAGGGCTCGCCGACCGGCTCACCCTCCTTCACCGACGTCCGCGTCCCGCACGAGAACCTGATCGGCGAGGAGGGCAAGGGCCTCTCGGTCGCCCTCGGCACGCTCGAGCGCACCCGCCTCGGCGCCGCCGCGCAGGCGGTCGGCATCGCCCAGGGGGCGACCGACTTCGCCAACGCCTACGCGAAGGAGCGGATCGCCTTCGGCAAGCCGATCAACAACATGCAGGGGATCCAGTTCAAGCTCGCCGACATGGAGGCCGGCACCGCCGCCGCCCGCGAGCTCCTCTACAAAGCCTGCGCGCTCGCCGACAAGACGCCCCGCCCGGCCGAGCTCGGCAAGTACACCTCGATGGCGAAGCTGATCGCCGGCGACAATGCGATGAAGGTGACCGTCGAGGCGGTCCAGGTGCTCGGCGGCTACGGCTACGTCAACGAGTACCCGGTCGAGCGGATGATGCGCGACGCGAAGATCACCCAGATCTACGAGGGCACCCAGGAGATCCAACGGGTCGTGATCGCCCGCTCGATGATGGGCTGATGACCGACGGAGTCGCTTTCGCGCAGTTGCAGCGCGGCGCGGAGATGTTCCAGAGCCTGCGCCGCGAGCTCGGGGTCGAGAGCTTCGGCATCAACCTGATGTCGCTGCGCCCCGGCCAGCGCCTCCGCGTCCACCGGCACGAGCGCCAGGAGGAGGTCTACCTCGTCCTCGAGGGGACGCTGACGCTGCTAATCGAGGGCGAGCCGCACGAGCTCGGCCCCGACCAGCTGGCCCGCGTCGGCCCCGAGGTGCGTCGCCAGCTCACCAACCCGACCAAGGAGCCGGTCGTGGTGCTGGCGCTCGGCGGGTCGGGCGAGCACGAAGGCCGCGACGGCCTCGCCTGGACCGACTGGGACGAGGAGGGTCCGGGACGCGAACCGCGCGACATCCCGCTCCCCGACGACCTGCCGGTCTGACCGGCCGCGCCGGGCGGGCCGCTTTCTCCTAGGCTCCCGGCGATGGGACCTCTGCAAGGAGTGAAGGTGGTGGAGATGGCCGGGATCGGCCCGATCTCCTTCGCCGGGATGCAGCTCGCCGACCTCGGCGCCGAGGTGACGCGGATCGAACGGCCCGCGGGCAACGTCTTCGGCTGGGGCACCTCGCCGGTGCTCGACCGCGGTCGCATCCACCGCGAGGTCGACCTGAAGTCGGCTGGCGGCCTGGAGGAGGTGCTCGGCCTGGTGGTCGACTCGGAGATCCTGATCGAGGGCTTCCGGCCGGGGGTGATGGAGCGGCTCGGGCTCGGGCCGGAGGAGTGCCTCGCCCGCAACCCTGCCCTCGTCTACGGGCGGATGACCGGCTGGGGACAGGAGGGCCGCTACGCCCACACTGCCGGCCATGACATCACCTACCTGGCGATCTCCGGCGCCCTCCACATGATCGGCGAGGAGGGCGGCAAGCCGGTGCCCCCGGTCAATTTGCTTGGCGACTTCGGCGCGGGTGGCACCTACCTCGTCATCGGCGTGCTCAGCGCGCTGCTGCACGCGCGCGCGGGCGGGGTCGGCCAGGTAGTGGACGCGGCGATCGTCGACGGGGCCGCCTCGACCACCGGCCTGCTGCACGGACTGCTGGAGATGGGCGCGTGGAAAGACGAGCGCGGGGTCAACCTGCTCGACGGCGGCGCCCCCTTCTACGACACCTACCGCTGCGCCGATGGCGAGTGGGTGGCGGTCGGGGCGCTCGAGCCGCAGTTCTACCGGGCGCTGCTGGAGAAGCTGGGGCTGGCCGAGGACGAGGCGATCCAGGCCCACCTCGACCCGGCGACCTGGCCCGCGATCCGCGAGCGCCTCACCGCCAAGTTCGCCGAGCGGGGACGGGACGAGTGGCATGAGCTCTTCGCCGACTCGGACTGCTGCGTCGCCCCGGTGCTCTCGATGCGCGAGGCGCGCGAGGACGGCCACATCCGCGACCGCGGCATCTTCGTCGAGGTCGGCGGGATGCCCCAGCCGGCCCCGGCACCGCGCTTCAGCGTCACCGCGCCCGACCTCCCGCACCCGGCCCGCGAGAACGGCTGAGCGATGACCCCGGGCGCCGCGGTGTTCAGCGGCGCCGAGCGCGGGACGGGAGACGCCAGCTCGGCGGGAGCGACCGCTCGATGACGCCCCGCGTCGCGAGCGGCAGCGGCCTGAACGGCGCGGCGTGACGCGTCGAGTGGCGATCGTCACCGGGGCTGGGCGGGGGATCGGCGCCGCCATTGTGGGCGCGCTGGCCGGGGACGGGTGGAGCGTCGTCGCCGTCGACCGCTGCGCGGCGGACCGGCGGCTGCCCTACGCGATGGCGAGCGAGCGGGACCTCGACGCCGCTGTCGCCGTCGCCGAGGAGCGGGCCGGGCGTGAAGACGTGGCGCGCGCCGTGGTCGCCGACGCCGCCGACGAGGAGGCGCTCGCCGCGGTGGTCGAGGGCGCCGAAGCGTGGGGCGACCTCGACGCGTTCGTCGCCAACGCGGGCGTGATCGCCGGGGGCCTGCCGGCCTGGGAACTGCCCGCCGAGCAGCAGCGGGCCCTGCTCGAGGTGAACCTCGAGGCGGTGATGCTCGCCGCTCGTCGGGTCGTCCCCGCGCTGCTGGGACGACCGCGGCCGCGCTCCGGTCGCTTCGTCGCCGTCACCTCCTCCGGCGCGGCGCGGGGCATGTCAGGGCTCGCCGCCTACAGCGCCGCCAAGGCCGGGGTGGAGGGATTCATCCGCGGCCTCGCCGCCGACCTCCACGGCAGCGGCGTCACCGCCAACGCCATCGCCCCCGGCTCGACCGACACGCCGCTCCTCGCCGAGTCGGCCCGTCTCTTCGAGCTGCCCTCGCCGCGCGACTTCGCCCCCCGTCAGCCACTCGAGCGCCTGCTCAAACCCGAGGAGGTCGCCGCCGCCGTCGCCTTCCTCCTCGGCCCCGGCGGCGCCGCGATCACCGGCGCCACCGTCCCCGTCGACGGCGGCCTCACCGTCTAACCCCGCCCCGAAGACGGCGTTCGCACTTATCCCCGCATACCGGTGATAAGTGCGAACGCCAACGGGTGAGTTCGCAGAAATGACCGCATAGCGCGGCTAAGTGCGAACGCGCTCGGGGCCGGTGGGGGCTTCGGGGGCGGTTGGGGGTTCGCGGCCGGGCTGCAGGATCGGGGCGCCGACGCCGCAGCTGTAGTCGCACTCCTCCGGCACGGCGCCCTCCTCGTGGAGGACGTCGGAGGAGATCGTCGTCCAGGCGATCACCGCGCCGATCACGGCCAGAATCGCGCTCATCATCATGCCCTTGTGGAAGCCGCTCGTCATGTGTGACGGTTCGTAGAACTTGTCCCCGGTGATGCCGGAGATGATCGGGACCACCGCGACCGCGATCAGGCCCGCCACCCTCGCCACCGCGTTGTTGACTCCGGAGGCGACCCCTGAATGGCTCGAGTCGACGGCCGCCAGCACCGTCGCGGTGACCGGCGCGACGACCAGCGTCAACCCGATGCCGAAGACCAGGATGCCCGGCAGCACCGAGGCGATGTAGGAGTCGCCGGGATTGATCTGGGCCAGCAGGAGGAGGCCCGCGGCGATGATCAGCGGGCCCAGCGTGAGCGGGATCCGCGGGCCGATCCGCTGCGCCAGATCACCCGCCCGGGCCGAGCCGACGAGCATCAGGAAGGTGACTGGCAGCGAGGCCGAGCCGGCCTCGATCGGCGTGTAGCCCATCGAGATCTGGAGGAAGCTGACGAAGAGGAAGAAGAAGACGCCGAGCGCCGCGTAGACGACGAAAGTGACCGCGTTGGCGGCGCTGAACTGGCGCGAGGAGAAGATCGAAAGCGGCAGCATCGGGTCGGCGGCGCGGCGCTCGCGGACGAAGAAGCCGATCAGCGAGGCGATCCCGATCAGCGCGGTCACGACGACGGCGGCGGTTTTCCCTCCTTCGGGTGCCTCGATCAGCGCGTAGGTGGTGCCGCCGAGCCCGATCGCGGCGAGCGTCGCGCCGGAGAGGTCGAGCTTGCCGGTGGCGGTGGGGTCGCGCGACTCCGGCACATGGCCGCTCGCGGCCCAGGCGACGAAGATCCCGATCGGCAGGTTGATCAGGAAGATCGCCCGCCAGGAGATCGCCGCGATCAGCCAGCCGCCGAGCAGCGGCCCGAAGGCGGTGGCGACGCCGCCGAGGCCCGACCAGGCGCCGATCGCCCGCGCCCGGTCGGTGGGGCGGAAGCTGGCCTCGATGATCGCCAGGCTGCCTGGGGTGAGCAGGGCGCCGCCGATCCCCTGGATCAGGCGGGCGAAGACGAGCAGCTCGACCGTCGGGGCGATCGCGCAAAGGAGCGAGGCGAGGGTGAAGAGCGCGACCCCGGCTCGGAAGACGCGCCGTCGCCCGAGCCGGTCGCCGAGGCTGCCGCCGAGCAGGATCAGCGAGGCCAGGGTCAGCAGGTAGCCGTTGAGGATCCACTGCAGGGCGCTGGTCGAGGCGTTCAGATCCTCGCCGATCTTCGGCAGCGCCACGTTGACGACGGTGCTGTCGAGGAATGCCATCCCCGACCCGGCCACCGTGACCGCAATCAGCCAGCGTCCGGCTCCGCTCGAGAATGCGATGCCGTCGGACGATTTCCCCTCCACGATCACGACCCTACCCGCGGTCGCCCTTGGACCCGCGCCAGGCGGATCGGGCCCGGTTGATTGGGGACGGCGGGCCCGGGCGTCTCGGAGGCGGCCGGGCAGGCTGTGGCCGCCTCCGAGACGCCCGGGACGGGGAGTTTTCGGGAGGTTCCGTCACAGGGACGGGGGGTCCGTCACGGAGATGTCACGTTCGACGGGGAGCCGTCACACCTCCACGACGCCGACCCGGGTGCGTTCGCAGTAATCCCCGCATAGCGACGATTACTGCGAACGCACTGAACGGACCTGTGACAGACGTGACGCCTCTCCTGAATAAACGTGACGTTCCCGGCGTCTCCCTCGAAGTCTCTCCCCCGAGACCCGCAAGGGACCCGCACCCTCTCCTCCCCTCACAGACCCGGCCATCTCGGCGGCGGCCTCAGCCTGCCCGGGCCGCCGCCGAGATGGCCGGGTCCCTTGCCGTCCCGCTCTAGCGTCGTCGCGCTAAGCGTCTTCCGTGTGGTAGCGCTCGAGCAGCGCCAGTTCGTCCTTGTGCTTCGGGAAGAGGAAGAAGACGACGCAGATGCCCAATGCCACCGCGATCATCCCCGCCGCGTAGGTCCAGTCGCCGCCGTCGAGGAAGGACTTGCGGGCGGCGGCGGTGATCGCCTGGGCGTATTCGGGGTACTGCTGGGCGGTGTTGGCGGCGCTGGAGAAGGACTTGGTGAGTTCGTTCTGGACCTTTTCGCTGACGCTCGAGGCGTGGGGGGAGGCGGCGATCTGTTCGCTGAACGATTTGGCGTAGCCGGCGGTCAAGAGGGCGCCGAAGATCGACTGCAGGATCGCCCCGCCGAGGTCGCGTTGCAGGTCCGCCGTGCCCGAGGCCATCCCGGCCTTCTTGACCGGGACCGAGCCGGTCAGCGAACGCGAGGCCGGGGTGCCGGCGAAGCCGACCCCGATCCCCATGCAGAGGAAGCCGAGGCCGACCGGAAGGTAGGAGGCGCCCTCGTCCCAGAGCAAGAACATCACCAGGAAGGCGAGCAGGCAGAAGAAGTCGCCGACCAGCAGGGTGAAGCGCGAGCCGCGCGACTCCACGAGCTTGGCCGACTGCGGCGCGACCAGGATCATGCCGATCGCGCCAGGGAGGATCGCCAGCCCCGCCTGCAAGGTCGAGTAGCCGAGCACGTTCTGGACGAACTGCTGGCCGATGAACATCGCCCCCATCAGCGAGCCGAAGACGATGATCCCGGCGAGCGCCGCCACCCAGAAGGTCGGCCGGGCCGCGATGTGGAGGTCGTACAAGGGGTGGGCGGCGCGGCGCTGGCGCAGGATGAAGAATCCGGCGGCGGCGAGCGCCATGATGCCGAGGATCACCGCCGTCATCCCCTTGCCCGGTTCCGGCGCCAGGTTGATCGCCAGGATCAGGGTGCCGACCAAGGCGATCGAGAGGATGCCGCCGAGGTGGTCGACCGGCTCGGTGGTCTCGTTGACGTGGGCGGGGACGAAGCGCCAGGCGAAGAAGAGGGCGATCGCGGCCAGCGGCGCGCTGATGATGAAGACCGACCACCAATCGAAGCCTTCGAGGAGCGCCCCGGCAACCAACGGCCCGAGCGCCGACATGCCGCCGCCGAGGGCGCTCCAAAGCGCGATCGATTTGGTCCGTTCCGGTCCCGACCAGAGCGCCGTGATCAAGGCCAACGTGGTCGGGTAGGCCATCCCGGCGGCGACCCCGCCGAAGACCCGGGCGAGGAAGAGCACCTGCGCCGTCGGCGCCAGCGCGGCGAGGATCGAGGCCGGGATCGTCAGCGCCATCCCCAGCACCAGCAGGGTCTTGCGGCCGTAGCGATCGCCGATCGCGCCGAGGTAGAGCACCGACGCCGCCAGCCCGAGCGAGTACCCGACCGCGATCAGGTCGACCATCGTCTGGCCGGCGTCGAAGTGCTTGCCGATGTCCGGCAGGGCGACGTTCGCCACCGCCAGGTTCAGGTTGGCGACCCCGGCGACGCCGATCAGCGTCGCCAGTACCAGCCCCGCGCGGGCCGGCTTCGAGCTCATTAGATCTCGATCCAGGTACCGCGCGGGCCGAGGTTGCGCAGCGGCGAGTCGCCGACCGCGCTCTGGCAGCCCCAGGCCTCGTGGATGTGGCCGAAGACGACCAGCCGCGGCCGCTTCGCCTCGACCGCCGCCAGCAGCGCCTCGCTGCCGAAGTGGGTGTCGGGACCGCCGCCATCGCAGTGGCCCTTCGGCGGCGAGTGGAGGACCATCACGCCGCCCTCCGGCGCCGGCGCGATCATCGATGCGGCCTCCTCCTCGGAGAGGTCGAAGCTCCAGTCCCAGGGCGTGGTCGGGACCCCGGCGCCGAGGCCGAAGAACTCGGTCCCCTCGATCGTCGTCCCCTCGCCGTGGAGGACCGTCGCCGCTGGCCAACCGGCGGCCGCGGCGCGCAGCGCGGCGACCGTCTCGTTGTTGCCGGGGACGAGGATCGTCGGCTTCTCAATCGGCGCCAGCGCCCCGATCGTCTCCTCCAGACCCTCGTGGATCGAGGCGAAGTCACCCGCCCCGATGACGACGTCCGCGTCGCCCGACATCTCGACCAGCTTCGCCGCCTGGCCGACGTCCCGGTGCAGATCTGAGAAGGCGAGGAGCTTCACGCCCGCCAACCTAATCGATCGCCGTGCCGCCGGCTGCCGATGGAGGATCGTGGGACCCCCGAACGAACCTCCCCGCAGTTCGTGAGAGAGCGGGTCCCACGATCCTCCTCACACGCCGGCGGCGCGGTTTCGACGGTTCCTCTTCCTCGCGCACACTCAGGTCGAAGTAGAGGAAGGTGCCGCCGAGCGCCGTGAACGGGATCAGCAGGGCGAAGACGAGCGAGCCGATCACGTTGATCCAGAACAGCGGCAGCGCGGTGAAGATCAGGGCGAAGGTGAGGATCGGCCCGGTCGCGATGCCGATCACGTAGAAGATCAGGATCACCCGTGCGGTCCGGAACCAGCGCCCGCGGACCAGCTCCGAGCTGGCGCGGAAGGACTCGCGGAAGCCCCTGTCGGTGAAGATCACTTCCTCCTGCACGAAGGCCCAGCCGACCAGCTTCCAGATCGCGAAGGGGAGGCCGATCACGGTGAACGCCAGCAGCAGGACCCCGATCGTCGCCAGCAGCTGCGCCCCGACGACGCGCCAGAAGCGCTCTTTCACCCCGCGCAGCGCCTGCACGAAGCCGACCTCCTTGTCGCACGTCGCTTCGCGGGCGATGACGATCGCGATCGCCGCGACCAGCGCCTGGGCGACCGGTCGAATGAACTGTTCGAGCAGGTCGGCCCAGGCGAGGTTGATGCCGGTTTCGCCCGGCTGTGGCGCCGATTCGGAGATCAGCCCGGCCAACAGGTTGGTCACCCCGATCAGCACCAGCGCCGCCAGCGCCACCGGTAAGAGCACCCGCCAGTGGCGGCCGTAGAACTGGCGCGCGGCGCGCAGGATCTGGCCGAAGGCGCGGCGTCGGCGCAGGGTGTCGATGTCGACCGGGCGCCACTTGGTGACGCCGACGAAGAGGATCAGGAGGACGGCCAGGACGATCACCGTCGCCGCCGCGGCACCCGGCGATTCGGCGTCGAGGTTGATCAGTTCGGAGGCGGCGGCGACCGCGCCGCAGAACGCCTTCGTCACCTGCGGGCCGGCGATCGTGCCGCCGGGAAGGCGCGGGCTGGTGGTCCGCTGCTTTTCCATCCAGGCGAACGGTTCGCGCCACACGGTCTTCGTCTGCGGCCCGGTCGGGCCGTTGTTGAAGCCCTTTTCGCGTTCGCCCCAGCGGCCGCCGTAGCTAGTCCAGGCGAAGGGGCCGCGGGTGCGGATCCCGTTCGGCATCATGATCGGCGCCAGCTTCAGTTCGCGCAGCGGCCCGGTGGTGTTGTCGCAGCCGAGACCGGAGCCGTGCTGGCCGTTCTCGACGTAGACGGCGGAGTCGTAGAAGGTCGCGTGCGACCCCGCCGCCGGGTAGACGATCGGGTGCGTCCCTTCCTTCTGCACCTTGCCGTCGGTCCACTTCGCGCGCTCGCCGCCGGCGTGCTGGAAGAGGATGATTTCGCTCGGTTCTTCGTGCAGTGCGACCGCCGGATGGTCGGCTTCGAAGGTGATCTGCATCCCCTCCCAGTCACCCTCGTGGAGGTCGTTGAACTGGTTGAAGTACCAGAAGAACCAGTACTGGAGGGCGAACCCGGAGTGGCCCTTTTCGCGGGCGATGTGGGCGTAGGTGACGGCGGGCGCCTTGCCTTCGTCGATCAGCTTTTTGAACGCCCGGGCGTAGACGCAGGTGTCGCCGAGCACGCGGCCTTCGAGGTTCAGGTACCAGCCCTCGCCGAGCCCGGCGATGTCGGCGGCGCTCGGCGCCCGCCGCACGTCGACCAGCGGCCCCTTTTCGGCCCCGTCGGCGGCGTGCTGGAGGACCACGTCGGGATTGCCGAGCACGGTGTCGACGCTGGTCGGCTGGTACTGCTCCTGGGAGGTGTCGCAGGGCGGGTCGGTCTCTTCCCGCAGCTCGGTGATCGGGACATATTTTTCCGCCAGTTCTTCGGCCGCCGACTCCACCTCCGGTGTCGCCGCGAGCGCCGCGGTCGGGAGCGCCGCGAGGGCGAGCAGCAGCAGCGCGACGAGGACGAGCAGGCGCGGCCGCTTCACGCGGCCAAACGTACCTCGTCGGGCTCGTCCTCGGGGACTTCGCCTTCTTCGACTTTGCCGCTGGGCATGAATTTGATCGCGATGACGAAGGCGATCGCCAGGGCGATGGCCATCCCGTGGAAGACATCCCGGCTCGCTTCGGCGAAGGACATCGGCACGGCGCTGAAGACCTCGCCCGCCTTCGAGCCGAGCGTGTGGGCGATTTGCTGGCAGGACGCTTCGCCCTGGGAGACGCATTCGGCGACCGCGTCGGCTTTCCCCTTCGGCACGCCTTTGGCGCCGAGGGCGCTCTCCAGGTTCGACTTGTTCCAGGTGATCAGCAGCGAGCCGAGGATCGCCAGGCCGAGGCTGGAGCCGAAGTTGCGGACCGTCTGGGTGATCCCGGTCGCCTCGCCGTAGCGGCTGCGCGCGACGCGGTTCAGCGCGTCGGTGTTGGCGGGGGAGAGGACCAGCCCGACCCCGGCCCCGGCCATGACGATCCAGTACCACTGTTCGGAGACCGACAGGTGGGTCATCGAGTTGCCCCAGAGCCAGAAGCCGACCGCGCCGATCGCGAGGCCGGGCACCACCGCGTTGCGTGCCCCGACGCGATCGAGGATCCGGCCGCCCCGCTGGGTCGCGGTGGCGAACCCGGCGAAGAAGATCAAGAGGTAGAGCCCGGTTTCCGAGGCCGATTCGCCGAGCGAGATCTGGGCGTACTCGCTGGCGAAGAAGAACAGCGGCACGAAGGCGATCATCAGGAAGAAGAGGACGGCGTTGTCGATCGCGAAGGCGCGGTTCTCGAAGATCCGCAGGCGCAGCAGCGGATTGGTGGCGTTCAGCTGGTCGATGACGAACCAGGCGAGGATCGCCAGGCCGATCACGATCGAGGCCCAGGTCTTGACGTCGCCCCAGCCCCAGACCGCCGACTGCTGCAGGCCGAGGACCAGCAGGCCCATGCCGCCGCAGGCGAGGACGGTGCCCTTGTAGTCGATCTTGCCCGGGTGGCGTTCGTCGGCGGGCTTTGCTTTCCAGGTGAGGAAGAGGGCGATGATCGCGACCGGGACGTTGATCCAGAAGATCGAGCGCCAGGTCCACTCGGTGAGGTAGCCGCCGGCGATCGGGCCGATCGAGGTGAGCCCGCCGGCGATGCCGAAGAAGATCGCCATCGCGCGGCCGCGCTGGGCGACCGGGAAGGCGTCGAGGACGATCGCCAGCGCCGCCGGGAACATGATCGCCGCGCCGGCGCCCTGGACGATGCGGAAGAAGATCAGCCACGCCTCGGCGGCGGAGCCGGTCGGGGTGGCGCCGCAGAGGGCGGAGGCGGTGGCGAAGACGATCACGCCGATGACCACCATGCGGCGGTGTCCGGCGATGTCGGCGAGCCGCCCGCCGAAGGCGAAGAGCGCCGAGAGCGAGAGCAGGTAGCCGTTGATGATCCACTGCGACCCGGTGGTCGAGAGGTGGACGTCCCCTTGGATCGTCGGCAGCGAGATCGCGACGATCGTCTGGTCGATGAAGGTCATCGACACCGCGAAGATCATCGCCGCCAGGATCAGCTTCGAGTTTTTCGCCGGGGTGGTGTTCATGTCAGGTGAGTTCAGGAAGCTCTCATGGATTCCTCCTGGGTTATCGGTTCGGTAGGCTGCCGACTTGATGCCTGCCATCTTCTGGATCGGAGCCGGACTCGCCGCCCTCGTCTGCGTGACCGGCGCGCTCACCGGCGCGCGCTCGCGTACCGCGACCTTCGGCTCCGGCGCCGCGATGGGCGCCATGCTCGGCTTCATGATCGCGTTTCCGCTGATCGCGATCGGCCTCGCCTCCTCCTAGCGCGGTGGCCGACGTCACGCACGTCCGGCTGAGCGACGGCGTCGAGATCCCGCAGCTCGGCTACGGCGTCTTCCAGATCCCTCCCGACGAGACCCAGCGCGCGGTCGAGGCGGCGCTCGCCGCGGGCTACCGCCACATCGACACCGCCGCCGCCTACCGCAACGAGCGCGGCGTCGCCGCCGGGATCGCCGCCTCCGGGGTGCCCCGCGGGGAGATCTTCATCACCACCAAGCTATGGAACTCCGAGCAGGGCTTCGACTCGACCCTGGCCGCCTTCGACCGCTCGATCGAAGCCCTGGACACCGACCACGTCGACCTCTACCTGATCCACTGGCCGGTCCCCTCGCGCGACCTCTACCTCGACACCTGGCGCGCCTTCGAACGGATCCACGCTGAGGGCGGGTCGCGCGCGATCGGCGTCTCCAACTTCCGCATCGCCGACCTCGAACGCCTCCAGCAGGAGGCCGGGACGATGCCGACGATCAACCAGATCGAGCTCCACCCGCTCCGCCAGCAGGACGAGCTGCGCGCCTGGCACGCCGAGCACGGGATCGCGACCGAGGCCTGGAGCCCGCTCGCCCAGGGCGAGGTGCTCGCGGACGAGACCTTGATGACGATCGCCGCCCACCACCAGAAGACCGTCGCCCAGGTGACCCTCCGCTGGCACCTGCAGCTCGGCAACGTGGTGATCCCGAAGTCGGTGACCCCGGAGCGGATCCGCGCCAACCTCGACCTGTTCGATTTCGAGCTGGGCGAAGACGACCTGGCGGCGATCGCCCGCCTCGAGACCGGCCATCGCATCGGTCCAGACCCCGAGACCTTCGGCGCTGCGTAGAGCGAACGCGGTCGCCGCGGGGGCCTTCCTCGTCGGCGGCTCGCTGTTCGCGATCGGCGCCGCGCTGGCCCAGGCCGACATCGGCGGGCCGCGCATGGTCGCGGCCGTCTACCTGGTGGGCGGCGTCTTTTTCTCCACCGGCGGTTACAGCTCGGTGCTGCTGGCGATCAACGCCCCGCACCGGCGGCGCGATGGCAGCTGGGCGCGGGGGCCGTGGCGCTGGTGGGCGCGCGAACCGCGCAACTACGACTACCTGGCCGCCGCGGTCCTCTTCGCCGGCACCATTGTCTTCGGCTTCAACCTCCTCGACTCGCTGATCGGCGACCTCAGCCCGGCGCAGGAGGACCGCCTGGTCTGGAGCCCGGACATCATCGGCTGCGCCCTCTTCTTGATCTCCGGCCAACTGGCGATGGTCGACATCGCCGGCTCCTGGTGGAAGGTGTGGGGCGAGGGCCTCGGCTGGTGGATCGTCGTCGTCAACCAGGCTGGCTCGGTCCTCTTCATGGTCGCCGCGGTCGCCTCCTTCGTCCGCGCCGACGGCGACATGATCGCGGTCGCGATCGCCAACTGGGGCACCCTGACCGGCGCCCTCTGCTTCGCGATCGCCGGCGCGATGCAGTTCCGCGAGGCCCCCGACGACAGCTGACCGGCGCGCCGGTTGCCGGTGGCGCCGCGGGCCGCTGAGGGTGGAACCCGGCGCCCCGGGCCTCGGCGGATGGGGAGGCTGGCGCCGCGGGGCTCTGTGGGCAGGGAAGCTGTCGCCTCGCGGCTGATGGGCGGCCCTGGCGGGCTAAGGCCGCCCATCAGCCGCCGGGCGGGGGGAGGTTCCGGAGGGGCGCAGGTCTCGGGACGAAGGCGCGACGGTTCCGCGGCTTCCCGCGCGGCGCTCACCGCTCAAAAAGATGTGTGTTTAGTTTCGGTTGCTGTGGACCCGAAACTAAACGCACATCTTTTTGAGCAAAGGCGGTGGCAGGGACACCGCGCCGAAGCCTCGCGGAAGCTTCACGTCTCGCGCCTCCTGTGACCCTTCCCCGGCTCTCGCCGTGCCCGGCCGATCCGGGCGGGGCACCTGAGAGGATCTGCGGATGGCTCAGGTGACTGTGGTGAAGCCGCGTACGGAACGGATCCAGCCGGGGATCTGGCGGCTGAAGCTGCCCTGCCCGTGGCCGGGGGTGCCGCACGGGAACGCCTGGGCGGTGCAGCGGGGGGCCGGGATCGTGCTGGTCGACACCGGTGTCGGCGGCCGGGGACGGCTGCGGATGCTCGACGTGGCGCTCGCCCAGTCGGGCTTCGGGGTCGAAGACATCGAGCTCGTCGTCTGCACCCACTCGCACTCCGACCACTACGGGCTCGCCGCATCGATCTGCGAGGAGACCGGTTGTGAGTTGTGGATGCACCCGAAGTGGGAGCACATCCGGATGCAGGCGGACGACCCCCAGGCGACCCTCGAGCGGCGCATCGAGGTCGGCCGGATGAGCGGTGTCCCGCTTGCCGCGCTCGACCGCTACCGGCAGGAGCGCACCGACAAATCCGAAGAGGAGATCGATGCGATCCGCGCCCCTGACCGCGAGCTCGTCCCCGGGGTCGAGGTGGAGACCGACATCGGCGCCTGGCAGATCTATGAGACCCCCGGCCACGCCCCCTCACACGTCTGTCTGCACCAACCGGAGCGCAAGCTGATGCTCTCCGGCGATCACCTGCTCGGCCGCACGGTCCTCTTCTTCGACTACGGCCACACGCCCGACCCGTTCGGCGAATACCTCGCCAGCCTCGACGTGATCGAGCCGCTCGAGGTCGACCTCTGCCTCCCCGGGCACGGCAAACCGTTCCGCGACCCGGAGGTGAAGATCGCCGACGTGCGTCGCCAGGCCGACGACTTGCTCGGCCGGGTCCGCGACGGGCTCGTCGCCGGAGCCGAGCCGACCGCCTTCGAGCTGGTCGAAGAGATCGTCGGCCGGGAGAACCTGCGGGCGGGGACCGCAGGCTTCATGCTCCAGATCGTCCTCGCCTGTCTCGACCACCTCGCCGGGCTCGGCGAGGCCCACCCGGTCCCCGACTCCGACCCGCAGCGCTGGCGTGCTTAAACGCCTCCGCTCGACCGTCTCCCTTCTCGTCCACCCGCGCAGGCTGTGGCGCGAGCATCGCCGCTGGGCGATCACGCTGATCGCGGTGGTGGTCCTCGGCGTAGCGGGTGTGATCGTCGCCTACGAGGAGCTGAAGCGCCCGGCCGACGTCCACAACGAAGAAGCGATCCGCCACTTCAAACCGGAAAAGCCGAAAGAAGCCCCCAAGCCCGCGCGCGGCAAACCGCGGACGGTGAACTGGCCGATGTACGGGCTGAACCCGCAGCGCACCCGCTACCTGCCCGCGAGGGGGATCAAGCCGCCCTTCCGCAAACTGTGGCGCTACACCGAGCGGCCGCTGCTCGAGTACCCGCCGATCTACGTCGGCGGCGTCCTCTACGCGGTCAACAACTCGGGCTTCGCCTTCGCCCTCGACGCCAGGACCGGGGAAAAGATCTGGGAACGGCGGATCGGCCGCCTCAACGCCTCCTCGCCGACCTATTACAAGCACCGCCTCTACATCGTCAACCTGGTCCCCGGCCACATCGTCAAGTTGAACGCCAAAAACGGCAAGGTGATCTGGAAAACGCGCCTGCCGGGGCGGGCCGAGTCATCGCCGCTGGTGAAAGACCGCAGCGTCTACTTCGGCTGCGAAGACGGCAAGCTCTACTCGGTCTCGACCGTGAACGGGCACATCCGCTGGGCGACCCAGCTGTCGGGCCCGGTGAAGTCGGCGCCCGCCTACTACGGCGGCCGGCTCTTCGTCGGGGACTACGGCGGCAGCATGAACGCGGTCGACGCCGACACCGGCAAGCTGATCTGGTCGACCGGTTCGCTGGGGACGGGGATCAGCGGCGGCGAGTTCTACTCGACCCCGGCGGTCGCCTTCGGCCGCGTCTACGCGGGCAACAACGACGACCGCGTCTACAGCTTCGACATGTCGAACGGTGCACTCGCCTGGACCTACTCGACTGGTGGCTACGCCTACTCGGCCCCGGCCGTCGCGAGCACCAAGCACAGCCCGCCGACCGTCTACATCGGCTCCTTCGACGGCAACATCTACGCGCTGAACGCGAAGACCGGCAGCGTGCGCTGGAGCCGCTCGACCGGCGGCCAGGTGGTCGGCTCGCTCTCGGCGATCGGCGAAATCGTCTACGTCGCCGAGTTCACCAACCAGAGGACGATCGGGTACATGATGCGTTCGGGCAGGCGGGTCTTCAGCTACCCGAAGGGGACGTACACGCCGATCATCTCCGACGGCCAGAACCTCTACGTGACCGGCTACTCGAGCATCACTGCGCTGGCACCGATCCACCCGGTGAAACCGCGGATCTCGAACGCCTTCGTCGCCCCTAACCCGGTTCGAGCCCACCCGGGGGCGGTGGCGGCAGGTGCGGCGCACCGGGCGCATAGGCGGGGAAAAGCCCGTCGTGCAGCCGGTCGGTGAGCACCGCCAGGCTTTCCGCGTAGTTCTGGATCCGGTAGTTCGAGGTCGAGCCGAAGTCCTGGTAGTAGACGATCATCTTCGTCCGCGGGTGGGCGTGGACCCAGGCGAAGAGGTGGGAGACGAAGTTCGGATCGTCGCCCGCTTCGACGCCGAACTCGGTGATCGCGAACGGCTTTTCGGGATAGCGTTCATAGAGGCGGGTGAGCGCGCCCCATTCCGGATAGGAGGCGTAGAAGTCGGTCCCCGTCCAGTCGATCCATTGCTTCCCCGGGAAATAGTTCTGCGGCAGGTTCTTCTTCGTCGTCGGCGAGCCGGAGGGGAGGGGGCTCCAGACGATCGCCACCGGCGCCTTCGGCAGCCCGCCGAGGGTCGAGTTGAGCGGCGGCAGACCGGCTTCGAAGAGGCGTTTGTTGATCGCTTTCGCCTTGCCGCCGCCGTGGACGATCACGTAGATGCGGCGGAAGGCGCGACGGTAGTTGCGGACCGAGTCTTCGACCTCGCGCGGCTTGCCGGCGCATTCGTAGGCGGCGTAGACGTTGAGGCAGCGGTTCGGCTCGCCCAGCGGCCGCACGTAGGCGCGCATCCTCTTCGCCGCGAAGAGGTGGTTGAGGCGGATCAGGTAGCCGTCGCCGGCGCCGTTGGCGATCGCCGCCAGGCTCAGCATCTCGGTGCCGGTCTGCGGGTCGGCGGTGGTGATGTGGATCATCGGTCGGGCGCGGGCGATCTCCCAGCGCTGGATCGAGTCGCGCAGGTCGCTGCCCCAGGCGCGGAAGGACTCGATCACCGCAGGGTGCTTGGAGACGGCCGTGCTGAATTCGCCGAAGCTGGCCGGGTCGCCGGTGTCGGAGACGCCGAAGTAGATCTGCTTGCCCTGCGGGACGAGGACGCCGCCCTTCAGTGCGGAGCCGGCCGTCGCGGCGCTCGCCGCTCCGGCGCAGACCCAGCAGGCGACGAGGGCGATCAGGACGGCCGCCGACGCGGCCCGTCGGTGAGGCGAGCCGGGCACGTCATCAGGGTGCCAAGAGAGGTCCCCTGGGCGCGCGCTCGCAAGGGCCCTTGCAAGGCGGTTTGCGCTTCGGCCGCTCAGGGAACTCGGCTGTAGACCCCAGACGGGACGAGGCCGCGGGGTGCAAGCGACTTAACGGCCGGGAGGGCTATGCGGCCAACGGAGGGGCGTGCTCGGCGACCAACGCGAGCACGTCCTCCGCGTACTTGCCGACGAAGGCCGGGCCGACGCCGGAGATCTCGATCAGCGCCGCGCGGCCGGCCGGGCGGCGGGCGGCGATCCCGGCCAGCGTCTTGTTGCTGGCGACGGTGTAGGCGGGCTTGCCTTGGGCGGCTTCGAGGCGCCAGGCTTTCAGTGCTTCGAAGAGCGGCGCGTCGGCGGGGGAGAGGTCAGGCGCCGGCGCCACCGAGGACTTCGACCCGGACGGGCGACGGGTCGCGATCGTGTCCGGATCCGGCAGCCATTCGAGCCGGTCGCAGATGTCGCAGCAGCGCTCCAGCGGCGGCGTCTCGGCGCGGCGGTCGCCGAAGTGGCGCAGCAGCGCTTCGCGCCGGCAGCGGGTCCCGTAGACGTACTCTTTGATGGCCCGGTAGGCGCGCCAGCCGCGCTCGTGGGCGATCGCCAGCTCCGGGTCGCCCGCCCGCTGTTCGTTGAAGCGGACCAGCCGGCCGAGGTCGGCCTTCATCGCCAGCAGCACCGCCTTCGCGGGCCTGCCGTCGCGGCCAGCGCGGCCCGCCTCCTGGTAGTAGGCCTCGACGCTGGTCGGGATCGCCATGTGCCAGACCGAGCGCACGTCGGCCTTGTCGACGCCCATGCCGAAGGCGTTGGTGGCGACGACCACGTCGACCGCGTCCTCGCCGCCGGACATGAACCGCCGCTGCACCACCGAGCGCTGGGGGCCTTCCATCCCGGCGTGGTAGGCGAGCGCCCGCAGGCCGGTGCCGCGCAGGTCCTCGGCCACCTCGTCGGTGTCCTTGCGGGTGCCGCAGTAGACGATCGCCGGGCGGTTGGCGGGATCGGCGAGGCCGGTCTCGAGCAGCGCCTGGCGGCGCGCCTTCGAGCCCTTGCCCTCGAGCGCGACGACGTCGAAGGAGAGGTTGGGACGGTCGAAGCCCGCCCGCACCCGCAGCGGCTCGCGCATCTCGAAGCGCTGGGCGATCTCGACCGCCACCGGCACCGTCGCGGTCGCCGTGCAGGCCATCACCGTCGGCCGGCCGAGCCGCTCGGCGATCTGCGGCAGCCGCAGGTAGTCGGGACGGAAGTCGTGGCCCCACTCGGAGACGCAGTGGGCCTCGTCGACCGCCAGGAGGTCGACCTTGCGATGGCCGATCGCCTCGAGGAAGAAGCTGGAGGCGAAGCGCTCGGGAGCGCAGTAGACGATCCGGGCGCGGCCGTCGCGGACCAATTCCAGCGCCGCCCGCGATTCCTCTTCGTCCATCGCCGAGGAGACCATCGCCACCGGGTGCCCGGCCTGGGTCAGCCGCAGCCACTGGTCGCGCATCAGCGCGATCAGTGGGCTGACGACGATCGTCAGGTCCTCCGAGGCCAGCCCGGGCAGCTGGTAGCAGAGGCTCTTGCCACCGCCGGTCGGCATCACGATCAGCGAGTCGCGGCCTTCCAGCGCCGCGATCACCGCCTCGCGCTGCCCGGCCCGCCACTCGGCGTAGCCCAGCTCGGCCAGCAGCGCGTCCGCGCGTTCGCCGGGACTGCTTCCGAAGCTCATCTGTTGGGCCTGATCCATCGGCGTCTCAGGCTAGGGATCTCTCCGGCGGGTCGCACTGAGCCCGCCGGAGAGTCGGCGCTAAGCCGATTCGCCTTGCGCGATCTGGGCAGGAACGAGCGACAATTTCTCCGCCAGAGTGTCGATCACCTGCGCCAGTTTGCGGGTGTCGGCTTTGGTCAGCTCCGTGTAGAGGACGAAACCGGGCCACTTGCTCGTTTCGTAGGGCTTCAGCGCCGCGTAGACGGCTTCGAAGTCCTTTTCGACTTCTTCCACCAGCGCCGGGTCTTTTTCTTCCATCAGCGGGGCGATCGATTGGAACGCGTCCCGGGCCCCTTCGACGTTGCCCTTGAAGTCGACCAGGTCGATGTGCGAGTAGCGCTCCTCCTCACCGGTGATCTTCGAGGTCGAGACCTCGGTCAGCAGCTCGTTGGCGCCGTTGGCGATCTCGACCGCGTGGATCTTGACCTTGCCTTTGATCAGTTCTTCGAGTTCTTCGACGTTTTCCAGCAGCTCTTCGGCCACCGGTTCCATGTTCTTCGTCGTTTCTTCGTCCCAGAGCGCTTTCTCGAGCCGGTGGAAGCCGCGGAATTCGGATTTCGGCACGTCGTTCTCACGCGCGTCGATGCGCGGGTCGAGGTCGCCGAAGGACTCCGCCACCGGCTCGATGCGCTCGTAGTTGACGCGCGGCGCCGCGTAGAGCTCTTTCGCCTTGGCGATGTTGCCCGCGATCACCGCTGCGACGAACGGCTTCGTCTTTTCGGTCAGTTCCTCGGAGTTCTTCAGCAGGTACTTCTTGTAGGTGTCGATCGCTTCTTCGACCTCCGGGCTGCTCTTCGCTTCCAGTTCGCCGGTCACCTTCAGCGTCCCGTCTTCTTCGGTGCCGCCGTTGCAGCGCATCGTGTATTCGCCTTCTTCGAGGGTCAGCGAGAAGCTGCCGGAGAGACCTTCGGTGATGTTCTCGCGCTCGCCGAGGATCGTTTCGCCTTCCAGCACCTCGAACTCGGTGACGCTGGCGGAGCCGCCGTTTTCGACCTTGAAGTCGATCGGGCCCGCCTTGGCGTTGGCGTCGTGCGGTTCGCAGCCGGCGTCGGTGAGCTTGACGGCCAGCTGTTCGGAGTTGCCCGAAGAGTCATCGCTGCTGCTCGAGCCGCAGGCGGCCACGAAGAGCGCCATCAGGCCCAGGGCCATGGCGGCGATCAGGGCGCGGACAGGGACTCGGTTCATTCTCGGCAAGCTCCTTGGTGAGAGTTGGTGGCGGTGAGGAAGTTGGGAGTGCCCGGGCCCGTGACGCAACTTGGCGTTCGTCACGGAGCCCGGGCACAGGTGGGTGCTGCTTAGGGGACCCTAACAAAGACCGACGAATCTGGTCGGAAAAGGTTCAGCCGGCTCTCATCCGGCCGCCGCCCTCAGCTGAACAGACCTTCACCCACGTAGCCGCCGGGCTTCGTCCCGCGCGGCACGGCGAAGACCGCGCTGCCGACGTGGTGGATGTACTCGTTCAGCGCGTCGAACTGTCCCAGTTTGCGCTGCAGGGCGACGAACTGCTTTTCCGGGTCGCGCTGGAAGGCGATGAAGAAGAGCCCCGCTTCGAGCTCGCCGAGGCTCTGGTCGACCCCGTCGGTGAAGGAGTAGCCGCGGCGGAGGATGCGCACGCCGTCGTTTTCGGTCGCCGAGGCGAGCCGCACGTGGCTGTTTTCCGGAATCACCGGTTTGCCGTCGTCGCCCTTGACGTCCAGCGGCAGCGGGTCGAACTCGTCTTCCTCGCCCAGCGGCGCGCCGCTGTACTTCTTGCGGCCGATCGTTTCTTCCTGGTCTTTCAGCGGCGAGCGGTCCCAGACCTCGAGGATCATCCGGATCCGGCGCGTCACCAGGTAGCTGCCGCCGCGCATCCAGGCGGGCCCTTCGTCGACCCAGACGTACCTGTCCATCGCCTCGCCGTCCTCGGCCTTGATGTTGGCGGTGCCGTCTTTCATCCCGAACAGGTTGCGCGGCGTTTCCTGGGTGCGGGTCGTGGATGAGGTGCGGCCGAAGCCGAGCTGGGACCAGCGCATGGTCACCGTGCCGCGGCCGATCCGGGCCAGGTCGCGGACCGCGTGGAAGACCACCTGGGGGTCGTCGGCGCAGGCCTGGATGCAGATGTCGCCGCCCGATTCGAGCCCGTTCAGTTCGTCCCCGGGGAGCGGCGGCAGCGGCTTCAGCACCGTCGGGCGCTGCGCGGCGAGGCCGAGGCCGGGGCGGTCGAAGATGCCGGGGCCGAAGCCGAAGGTGACGGTCAGGTTGGAGGCCGGCAGGCCGACCGCCTCGCCGGTGTCTTCCGGCGGCGCCAGCTCGTCGTGGTTGCCGGCGTAGTTGCCGATCATCTTGCCCTCGGTCATCTCGACCGTGGCCTTCGTCCACTCTTCCATCAGTTCGCGCAGCTCGGCCTTGCTTTCCGTTTCGAGGTCGAAGGAGGCGAAGTGGAGGCGGTCCTGGGTCGGGGTCGCGATCCCCGCCTGGTGCTCGCCGTGGAAGGCGACCGAGCCGGTCGCTTCGGCCGCCTCGGCCTCCGCCGAGTCGTGGCCGATCAGGTAGCCGCCGGCGCCGAGGCCGACTCCGGCCGCGCCGATGCCGGCCGAGGTGAGCAGACGACGCCGGGAGAGCGCCATGGGGCTAGGCCGGGGTCTGGGCCGCGCCGACGCTGCGTCCGGCGCCGCTGCGGCGGGCCGTGCGACTGCCGCGGGGCCAGAGGACGAAGAGCGCCATCGGGATCGCGTAGACCAGGTACACGAAGGCCTCGATCTGGGTCGGTGCCGGGCGGAGGCCGAGCATCCCGGTCAGCAGCGATTCGGTGACCGTGCCCGGGTGGACGAGCCAGCGCAGGCTCACCGCCTCCGACTGGAAGCTGCTGATCCAACCCGCCTCGTGGGCGGTGTGGGCGGCGGTGGCCAGCAGCCCGGCGGCGACGAAGACCAGGATCAGGCCGGTGATTTTGAAGAACTTCGAGAGGTTGATGCGGATGCCGCCGCGGTAGAGGCCGACGCCGATCGCCACCGCGCCGACCAGGCCGAGGACGGCACCGCCCCCGGCGGCGGCCGTGTTGGTCGAGTTCTGGAAGGCGGCGAGGAGGAAGACCGAGGTCTCAAAGCCCTCGCGCAGGACGGCCAGGAAGGCCATCGCCACCAGCGCCATCGCCGAGCCGCGGGCCAGGGCGCTCGCCGCCTCACCCTCCAGTTCGGCCTTGATCCCGCGCGAGTGGCGGGTCATCCAGAAGATCATGTAGCTGATCGTCACCACCGCTATCAGACCGACGACCGTCTCCAGCCCCTCTTGCTGCTTCTGCGGAAGTTCTTCGTTGACCAGGTCGAGGCCGACCCCGACCGCGGCGCAGAGGACGACGGCGATCCCGACCCCGACCCACATCTGCCGCAGCGCGTCTTTACGCCCCTCCTTGACCAGGAAGGCGGCGATGATGCCGACGATGAGCGAGGCCTCGACGCCCTCGCGCAGGGTGATGACGAAGGTGGGGATCATGGTTCTTAGGCTGCCCTACTTAGGGCGCCCAAAAACCTAGCAGGCCACTAGGTATTCGGCTGGGCCGAGGAGAAATGCCTGCAAGGGACGGGGTTTGCGGGGAGCGAGGTCCGATGGACCCTTCACTCACAACAGCCGGGAGGTTCGTTCAGGGTCCATCGGACCTCCCTTCACAAGCGCCGGCGGTGGTTCAGCTTGGCGCCGATTCCTTCTGGGAAGAGCTGCCGGACCTCGGACCCCAGCTTGCTGTGGAGCCTTTGCGTCGCATAGCGACGGTTTCGCTCCACGGCCCCGAAGCGTGAGAGCGGGTCGGCGGACCCCTGAACGAACCTCCCTGCTGTTGTGAGAGAAGGGGTCCGCCGATCCGCCACAGCGACCGAGCGTCCCTGAAAGAGGAGCTCTCAGCCGCCCGGCAGCCAGGGCTCGGACCAGTGGGTGACGCCCTTGACCAGCTCGTTGGCGGCGTCGGGGCCCCAGGTGCCTGGCTCGTACGGATGCACCTTGCCGGGGTGGTCGAGCAGGGGCTGGACGACGCGCCAGGTCTCCTCGATCGCGTCCTGGCGGGTGAAGAGGGTGTGGACGCCGTTCAGGGCGTCGCCGAGGAGGCGCTCGTAGGGCTCTGGGTCGGAGCCGGGTTCGCGTTCGAAGAGCACCTCGAGGTCGGCGGGCTCGAACACCTCGGCGGTCGGCTTTTTCTGGAACAGCCGCATCCGCGCGCCCGGTTCCGGCTCGATGCGGAAGGTCAGCTGATTCGGTTCGGGGGTCTTGCCGTGGCCGATCCCGAGCTGGGGCGGCCGACGGAAGACAGCGGTCACCTCGCTCGACTTGCAGGGAAGGTTCTTGCCCGCGCGGATGAAGAAGGGGACGCCGCTCCAGCGCCAGTTGTCGACGTTGAGTTCGACCGCCGCGAAGGTCTCCGTGGTCGAGTCCGGAGCGACGTCTTTGACCTCGAGAAAGCCGTCGTATTGGCCGCGCACGTACCGTTTCGGGTCGGCGGCTCGCATCGCCCTGAAGAACTCGAGCTTCTTGTCGCGGATCGAGTCGGGGTCGTTGTAGCTCGGCGGCTCCATCCCGATCAGCCCCAGCACCTGCAGGGCATGGTTCTGGATCACATCGCGCATCGCCCCGACCGCGTCGTAAAAGCGGCCGCGGTCGTCGACGCCGAAGTTCTCGGCGATCGTCATCTGCACGTGGGAGACGTGCTCGCGGTTCCAGACCGGCTCGAGGATCGAGTTGGCGAAGCGCAGGTAGGCGATGTCCATCACCGGCTCCTTGCCGAGGTAATGGTCGATGCGCAGGATCTGGCCCTCTTCCAGCACCTCGCGTAATTCGTCGTTGAGCGCTCGCGCCGATTCGAGGTCGTGGCCGAACGGCTTCTCGATCACCACGTGGGCGTGCTCCACTAGCCCCGCCCTGCCGAGGCCCTTGACCACGGTGGCGAAGAGCGAGGGCGGGATCTCCAGGTAGAAGACCGGCTGCTTGGCGTTGCCGAGCCCCTTCTTCACCCTTGCGAAGGTGGCGTCGTCGCCATAGTCCCCTTGGACGTAGGAGAGCCGGGCGAGCATCGCGTCGAGCGCCTCGCCGTCGGGCTCGGAGACGGTAGCCTCGACCGCCGCGCGGGCGTGGGCGCGCAGCGCCTCGTCATCCCAGTCGTCAAGCGCGACCCCGACGATCGGGATGTCGAGCACCCCGGACTTCTCCATCCGGTAGAGCGCCCGGAAGGTCATTTTCTTCGCCAGGTCGCCGCTGATCCCGAAGATCGCCAGCACGTCGGCGGCTTTGTCGCGATGTCCCTTCGTCCGTTTCGCCATCGTGGCGCGCAGGCTACCGCCCAGTGCCGTGCCCGGTGCCGTTCGCCCTCTCTGGCTGGCCCTCGCCGCGCCCGGCGGCGTCCTCGACCGCTCGACGGGCTCTGCCACGCCTTCGGGTCTGCGTCCTTGCCGGCCACGTCGATGCCTGCGCCAGAGCCGGGCGCCCGTCACCGGGCACGGCACTAGGATGCGGGGCGCTCGCAAGCAGCGCCGACCAGACCAGGAGGATGGAGATGGAGCTCGGAATCGTCGGCCTCGGCCGCATGGGGGCCAACATGGCCCGCCGGCTGATGAAAGACGGCCACACGATCGTCGCCTACGACGTCAGCCCCGACGCGGTGACGGCGCTCGAGGGGGAGGGCGCGACCGGCTGCTCCTCGCTGGAGGACCTGGCGGCGAAGCTGACCGCGCCGCGCTCGGTCTGGGTGATGGTCCCGGCGGGCAACATCACCGAAGAGACCGTCCAGGGACTGGAAGGGGTGCTGGAGTCCGGCGACGCGATCATCGACGGCGGCAACTCCTACTACCGCGACGACATGCGGCGGGCGAAACGGGCCGCCGAGAAAGGGATCGACTACGTCGACTGCGGCACCAGCGGCGGCGTCTTTGGTCTCGAGCGCGGCTACTGCCTGATGATCGGCGGGCCTGACCAGGCGGTCGAGCGCATCGGCCCGATCTTCGCCTCGCTCGCCCCGGGAGTCGACGCGGCGCCGCGCACGCCGGGCATGACCGGCGACCCGAGCCCGGCCGAGAACGGCTACCTACACTGCGGCCCGAACGGGGCCGGCCACTTCGTGAAGATGGTCCATAACGGGATCGAGTACGGGATCATGGCCGCCTACGCGGAGGGGCTGAACGTCCTCGAGAATGCCGACGCGGGGAAAACCAAACGGCTCGACGATGCCGAGACGGCGCCGCTCGACCAGCCCGAGTTCTACGAATTCGACCTCGACATCCCGGCGATCGCCGAGGTCTGGCGACGCGGCTCGGTGGTCGGTTCGTGGCTCCTCGACCTGACCGCGGCGGCGCTCGCCGAAAGCCCCGGGCTCGCCGAGTTCAGCGGCCGCGTCTCCGACTCGGGCGAGGGGCGCTGGACCTCGATCGCGGCGATCGAGGAGGGCGTGCCGACCCCGGTCCTCACCACGGCGCTGCACGAGCGCTTCTACTCACGCGAGCTCGGCGACTTCGGCGACAAAGTGCTGTCGGCGATGCGCTACCAGTTCGGCGGCCACAAAGAGCGGGACAACTGAGGGCGGGGGGCCGACGATGCCACTCGATCTCGAGGTCGTCGCCGACGAAAAGGCGGCGGCGCGGCGGGCGGCCGAGCTGATCGCGGCGGCGGGGGCGAAGGCGGTGGCCGACCACGGCTCCTTCTCCTTCGCGATGAGCGGCGGGCGCTCGCCCTGGTCGATGCTGGCGATCCTCGGCGACCTCGAGGAGATGCCGTGGCGAGAGACCGAGCTGTTCCAGGTGGACGAGCGCGTCGCCTCGCCCGGCTCCGAGGACCGCAACCTGACCCACATGGTGCTCGGGCTCTCGATGGACCACCAGTCGGCGCTGCGGCCGATGCCGGTCACACACAGGGACCTCGACGAAGCGGCGCACGAATACGAAACCTCGCTGCCCGACCGCCTCGACCTGGTCCACCTCGGCCTCGGCCCGGACGGCCACACCGCCTCCCTCGTGCCGGGCGACCCGGTCCTCGAGGTCACCGACCGCCGCGTCGCGATGACCACCACCGAATACCAGGGCCACCGTCGCATGACCCTCACCTACCGCGCCCTCGCCGAAGCCCGCGAGATCGTCTGGCTGGTCACCGGCGCCGAGAAGCAGGACCCCCTCCAGCAACTCATCGCCGCCGACCCCTCGATCCCCGCCGGCCGCGTCCGCAACGAATCGATGTCGATCGTCGCCGACTCCGCCGCCGCCCCTGAGTAGCCGTTCAAGCTTCCAGGCGACCGACGATCTCGGCGAATTTGTCGAGTCGTTGGTCGTCTGGGCCGACCATCCGGATCAACCAGGACCTGATCGAGTCGAGATCGAGCGGGTCCGTGAAGGCCACCATCGCCTCGATGTCGAGCCAGTCCTTAGGTCGGTCGAACATCGCCTTGCAGATCGTGAGGTGCTCGGGTCCGAGAATCGGAATCCGGGCATCGCCGAAAGACACCCGGCGGATTGCCCCCTCCATCTCGTCGTGGAAGGGGTCGTATGCAAAGAAGAGGTCGACGGCGATGCGTCCCCACCAGAGGCGAACCTGGCCATCGCGGGCCAGCGCTGTCTCGTCCGCAGCGACGTCGACCCCGATCTCAGCCAGGGCCTTCTTGACCTTCGGCCAACGTTCGGTGGAGATGAAGACGTTGACATCGACGTCGATGGTGACTCGAGGCTCACCGTAATAGGCGTACGCGATCGCGCCGCCGATCGCATGCGGGACCTTGGCTGCCGCCAGGGCCTGGTCGATCGCCACGACCATGTCGGCCAGCGGTGCGGGCTGATCTTGGCGAGTCTGATCCGGCGTCATCGGGTCGAATCGATCCTCGGGAAACTGCTCTCATCGGGTCGACGCCGGATCGGGATCGCATCGCCGAGCCCAAGAAGATCACGGAGGGCCGCGCCTCTCTCGGCGAGCGGGACGTCCAGCCATTCGGCGGCCTGCATCGATTCGCCGTTGAGCGCGTCGAGGAGGAGCCGCCGGTTCCGTGCGCTCAGCATTTCGCCGCGCGCGAGCGAGCGCAGCAGGGCACGCGCCGCCGCCTCGACTGGGGCAAGGGCCAGAGGCGCGCCGGCGCGGAGGACCGCCTCGATCAGCTCCTCGCGGGACGGCGTTTTTTCGGCCCGATCGACGACCTTCCGGATGGTCTCCTCATCCAACTCACGAAAGGTTGCGAGGGTGCGACTGCGAGGCCCGTCGGGGGTGTTGTGCGACTCCCGAACCTCGAACGTCTCACCTTTGGTCGCGACGACGTAGGCCATAGTGGGTAAAGATTACCACTAATGTGAATTCACCCGAAATCCGAGGTGACTTCGGCTGAGTCGTAATCTCTTTGTTGCAGATGAGCACCTGGGGAACTACTACCGCGGCGCCTGCCCCGCGGGCGGGGACGGTCGAGGTGCTCGTGGGGCTGCTGGCGGAACTCGACGAGGCGACCGAATCGGGGGTCTTCTACGACCGGGTGTGCCAGGCGGTGGTGACGCTGACGACGATGAAACGGGCGGTGCTGCTGCTCCATGACGAGACCTATCGGTCGGTGATCCCGGTGGGCGCCTGCGGGATCGCGCCGGAGTTGATGAAGCGGATCGGCGGCACGATCGACGAGACGCCGATCGCCCAGCAGGCGCTGGAAGAGGACCGGGTGGTCGAGGTCAACGTGAACGGGGTGGACGGCGACCTCGCCGAGCACGTTCCCGCGAGATACGCCGAGCTGCCGGAAAGCGCCTACCTGACCTGCACGCCGATCAGCGCCGCGCGGCGCTGGCTCGGGGTGATCTTCGCCGACCGCGAAGGCGAGGACTTCCCCCTCGACGACGGCGAGCGGGAGACGATGATGACCCTCGGTCGGCTCGCCGCGCTGACCGCCAGCGTCGAGCACTCGACCGAGCAGCGCGAAAGCGAGCGCCGCCTGCACGAACGGGTCGAGCTGACCCGTGACCTGCACGAGAACGCGATCCAGCGGCTCTTCGGCGTCGCCCTCGCGCTCGGCTCCGAGGACGAGCTTTCGGAGGCCGAGCGGCGCCGCTGCCAGGAGGAGCTGCGCTCGGTCGTCGCCGACCTGCGCCGGGCGCTGACCCGGCCGCTGGAGACCCCGGCCCGCCCGACCAAAGCCTGCCTCGGCGAACTGCTCGACCGGCTGGTCGAGCGCCGGCCCGAGCTGCGGGTCGACTGGGCCGACGGGGTGGCGGTGCCGGCCGACCTCGAGCCGGTCGCCCAGCTGGTCCTGAACGAGGCGCTCCGCAACGTCGACCGCCACGCGAAGCCGACCGCGATCGACGTCAGCGTCGCCTCCGACGGCGAGACCTTCAGCCTCTCGATCGAGAACGACGGCGCCGGCGACGGCCGCTCGACTCGCGGCAGCGGCCTCGGCCTGCGGCTCGCCGCGCTGGAGGCGCTCCGCCACGAGGGCCTGGTCGAGTTCGGTTCCCCCGCCGGCGACCGCTGGAAGGTCCGCCTCGTCGTCCCGGTGGGTGACTGAAAGATGGAGGCCGCCGCGAACAGGGGCCTCAGGGTCCTCGTGGTCGACGACCACGACGTCGTGCAGTGGGGGTTCCGCCTGCTGCTGGAGCGCCAGAGCTGGGTCGAGCGCTGCCTTGCCGCCTCCACCGGTGCCGAGGCGGTCCAGGTCTGCCGCAAAGCGCAGCCCGAGGTCGCCCTGGTCGACATGCTGCTCGGCACCGAGTCGGGCGCCGAGGTCTGCGAGGAGATCCACCAGGTCAGCCCCAACACGCGGGTACTGCTGATCTCCGGTGCCGGAATCATCTCGCCCAACGTCGCCCGCACCGCGGGGGCCGCCGGCTTCATCTCCAAGGACTGGTCGGCGGTCGACGTCGTCCGCGCCGTGCGCCGGGTCAGCCAGGGCCACGAGGTCTTCGCCGAAGCACCGCTCGACTCGCCGCTCTCGGACCGCGAGCAGGAGGTCCTCTCGCTGATCGCAACCGGCTCGACCAACAAAGAGATCGCCGGCCTCCTCCACCTCTCGCCGCACACGGTGAAGGAGCACACCAGTGCGATCTACCGTAAGCTCGGCGTGAGGAATCGGGCCGAGGCCACCCGCCAGGCCCAGCGGCTGAAGATCCTCGTCTGATCCACCCTCCGCCCGCATGGGTCGCCCCCCATATGGAGGGACCTGGAGCGGCTTCGCGTCACCCCCGCGCCTGGCCGGACCAATACTCCTTACAAGTGCCCAGCACCCCCCCAGACACCGCCCTACTTTTCCCCGGCCAGGGGAGCCAGACGTCGACGATGGCGGCGGTCAGCGCCGCGCAGCGCCCCGACCTGGTCGAGCAGGCGGCCGAGGAACTCGGCGCCGATCCCTTCGAGCAGATCGCCGCGGGCACCCACTTCGCCCAGCCCGCCCTCTTCATCGCCGGGCTCGCCCACTGGAAGGCGGCGGGTGAGCCGGACGCCGGCTTCTACGCGGGGCACTCGCTCGGCGAGCTCCCGGCCCTGGTCGCCGCCGGCTCCCTCGACGCCGCCGCCGGCCTGCGCCTGGCGATCGTCCGCGGCCGCCTGATGGAGGAGGCCTCGGCGGTCCGTCCCGGTGGCATGGTCGCCGCCCTCGGCGGCACCGACGAGGTGGTCCGCAAGGTCGCCGACGAGTTCGGCCTCACGCTCGCCAACGACAACGCGCCCGGCCAGATGGTCCTCTCCGGCGACTCCGAGAAGGTCGGCGAAGCCCGCAAGGCGCTGCGCGCCGAAGGGGCGAAGGCGATCCGCCTGCCGGTCGCCGGCGCCTTCCACTCGCCGCTGATGGAGCCCGCCGTCCCCGGCTACCGCGACGCCCTCGCCGCGACCGAGTTCGACACCGCCGCGGGGGCCTTCTCCTGCATCACCGCCGCCCCTTTCGACGACATCCGTGCCGACCTCCTGGCCGCGCTCACCGAGCCGGTCCGCTGGCGCGACACCCTCGCCGCGATGCAGGCGGCCGGCGCCGCCGCCTTCCTCGAGACCGGCCCCGGGGACATCCTCACCGGCCTCTCCCGTCGCACCCTCGGCGAGGAGGTCGAGAGCCGCTCGCTCGCCGACGAGATCGAGCTTCCCGCCGAGGCGACCGCCGATGCCTGAGCCCTTCGCCGCCCCCGCCTTCGCCGCCGCGCCGCTGGTCCGCTGCGGCGCCGAGATGGCCGGCGTCGGCACAGCGCTGCCCGCCACCGTCGTCCCCAACGCGGTGATCGCCGAGCGGCTCGGCATCGACGCCGAATGGATCGTCAAACGGACCGGGATCGAAGAGCGCCGCTCCGCCCAGCCGGGCGAGCGCCTCTACGAGTTCGCCGCCGCCGCCGGGGCCGAGGCGCTCACCGAGGCCGAGGTCCGGCCCGAGGAGGTCGACCTGATCGTCCTCGCCACCACCTCCAACGAGGAGCTGATGCCCGCCGCCGCGCCCCGCGTCGCCGACGTCCTCGGCGCTACCGAGGCCGCCTGCTACGACGTCAACTCCGCCTGCACCGGCTTCCTCAGCGCCGTCTCCGTCGCCTGCGGCCAGATCGAATCTGGGCGCGCCGTTAACGTCCTTGTGATCGGCGCCGACCTGATGATGCCCCTGACCGATCCGAGCGACCGCGGCACCGCCGCCGTCTTCGCCGACGGCGCCGGAGCGGTGCTCATGCGCGGCGCCCTGGAGAGCCGGGTCGGGCCGATCGTCCTGCGCTCCGACGGCTCCCAGGCCGACCTGATCAAGATCGACCGCTCAGACCTGGTGATCCGCATGCAGGGCCACGAGACCTTCAAGTATGCGGTCGACCTGATGGCGGAATCGACCACCGAGGCGGTCGCCCAGGCGGGCCTCACGTTGGGCGACATTGATCTCTTCGTCTACCACCAGGCCAACGCGCGGATCCTGCGCGCGGTCGGCGAACGGCTGGGGCTGGACCCCGGCCGGGTGATCGACTCGATCGCCAAGCTCGGCAATACCTCGGCGGCGACGATCCCGCTGGCGCTCGCCCAGGCGAAGCGCAGCGGCGCGATGCGCCAGGGCTCGCGGGTGCTGCTCGGCGCCTTCGGCGCCGGCCTCAGCTGGGGCGCGACCGTGATCGAGTGGGGAGGGGCGGTGAGCGTCGGTGTCTGAGTCGACCCGTCCGGAGGGCTGCGCCCTGGTCACCGGGGCCTCGCGCGGGATCGGCGCGGCGACCGCGCTGATGCTGGCCGCCGACGGCTGGCCGGTGCGGGTCAATTACCGCAGCGACAAAGCGGGGGCCGAGGACGTCGTCGCGAAGATCGAGGCCGCGGGTGGCACCGCCACCCTTTGGCAGGGCGACGTCGCCGACGCCGCGGACATCGCCCGCATCGTCGAGCCCGGCGACGACGGCCCGGTCTTGGTCCTTGTCAACAACGCCGGGGTCCGCGTCGACAACCTCTCGCCGTCGCTCACCGACGAGGACTGGGCGACCGTGATCGACACCAACCTCACGTCGACCTTCCGCGCCACCCGCGCGGCGCTGCCGAAGATGATGCGCGCCCGCTTCGGCCGCGTGGTCAACGTCAGCTCGGTGGCCGGCATCCGCGCCAACCCCGGCCAGGCCAACTACTCGGCCTCGAAGGCCGGCGTGATCGGCTTCACCAAGACCGTCGCCGCCGAGGTCGCCCGCCGCGGCGTCACCGTCAACGCGGTGGCCCCGGGTGTGATCGAGACCGCCTTCACCGAGGATGTCCTGGAGGGCGACCTGGCGAAGGCGATCCCGGCCCGCCGGGTCGGGACCCCGGAGGAGGTCGCGGCCTGCATCCGCTTCCTCGCCTCCGCCGAAGCTTCTTACGTGACCGGAACGACGCTGACCGTGGACGGCGGCCTCAGCGCTTAGTGACATAGGACCCAGACATGGGAAAGGAACCCAAATGGCAACGCAGGTAAGCAGTGAGAGTGTCGAGAAGACGATCTACGACGGCCTCGTCGAGCTCGGCACCGAGCGCGACGCCCTCTCCCGTGAGGCGACCCTGGAGGACCTCGACGTCGACTCGCTCGACCTGGTCGAGCTCGCCCAGATCGTCGAGGACGAGTACGGCGTCGAGCTGAAAGGCGACGACGTCAAGGACGTGAAGACCGTAGGCGACGTCATCGACCTGGTCGTCGCGAAAGCGGGATGACGCGCCGCGTCGTCATCACCGGGGTCGGTGCCGTCACCCCGCTGGGGATCGGCAGCGACCCTCTGATCGACCGCTGGATGGCGGGCGAATCGGGGATCGCGGACGGCTTCGGCCGCTGCCTCGATTTCGAGCCGACCGAGTTCCTCTCGAAAAAGGAAGTGCGGCGCGCCGACCGCTTCGCCCAGATGGCGATCGTGGCCGGCGACGAGGCGGTCAAGCAGGCCTTCGGTGAGGAGGGCGAGCTGCCCTACGACCCCTACCGGGTCGGCTGCGTGATCGCGACCGGGATCGGCGGCCTCGTCTCGCTCGAGCGCGAGCAGGAGAAACTGATCACCAAAGGCCCGAAGGCGGTCTCGCCGCTGGCGGTGCCGCTGATGATGGGCAACGCCGCCGCCGCCGCGGTCTCGATGCGCCACGGCCTCCAGGGCCACACCTACGCGGTCTCCTCGGCCTGCGCGGCGGGAAACAACGGGATCGGCGACGCCGCCCGGATCATCCAGGTCGGCGACGCCGACGCGATGGTCACCGGCGGCGCCGAGGCCTGCATCACCGGGGTCGCCACCTCCGCCTTCGCGGCGATGGAAGCGACCTCGGAGTCGGGCGTCTCGCGCCCCTTCGACGCCCGCCGCGACGGCTTCGTGATGGGCGAGGGCGCCGGCGTCCTGGTGCTGGAGGAGATGGAGGCCGCCGAAAAGCGCGGCGCGACGATCCTCGGCGAGGTGATCGGCTACGGCGTCACCGCCGATGCCTACCACCTGACCGCGCCGCAGCCGGAGGGCGAGGCGGCGGCGAAAGCGATCCAGTTCGCGCTCGCCGACGCCGGCATCAGCGCGGTCGACGTCGACTACGTCAACGCCCACGGCACCTCGACCCCACTGAACGACGCGGCGGAGACGAAAGCGATCAAGGCGGCCCTCGGCGAGCGCGCCGCCGACATCCCGGTGAGCTCGACCAAGTCGGCGATCGGGCACCTGCTCGGCGCCGCCGGGGCGGTTGAGGCGATCGCCACGATCGAAGCCCTCAGGCGTCGCGAAGCTCCCCCGACCGTCGGGTATGAAGAGGCCGAAGAGGGGCTTGACCTTGACTACGTCGAAGGTTCAGCTAAACCGATTGTCAACGGAGACGGTCCCGTCGTCGCGATCTCCAACTCGTTCGGCTTCGGCGGCCATAACGCCGTCCTCGTCCTCTCCGCCAACTGATCCCCGCAGCACCCACCTACCCAGCCATGGCCACCGCCGTCAAAGCCCCGCCTTCCGCTCCCGCCGACACGCCGCTCGGGCAGCTGCAGATGCTCTGCGACCCGGGCAGCTTCCACCCGCTGCGCAGCGGGGTGAGCAGCACGCGCCTCGGCGAGCGGGCGATGCCGGGCGACGGGGTCGCCGCGGGCGCCGGTGAGGTCGACGGCCGGCCGGTCTTCTGTTACGCCCAGGACCCGGCCTTCCTCGGCGGCAGCCTCGGCGAAGTCCACGCCGACACGATCGTCCGCACGATGCGGATGGCCGGCGACGCCGGGGCGCCGGTGGTCGGCTTCGTCCGCTCCGGCGGCGCCCGCCTGCAGGAGGGCCACGCCGCCCTCGCCGGCTACGGCCGCATCTTCCGCGCCAGCGTCGAGCTCTCGCGCAAGGTGCCGCAGATCTCGATCCTCTCCGGCATCAGCGCCGGCGGCGGCGCCTACTCGCCCGCGCTCACCGACTTCGTCGTGATGACCAAGGACTCGCGCATGTTCCTCACCGGGCCGAAGGTCGTCGCCGAGGCGATGGGCGAAGAGATCTCGATGGAGCAGCTCGGCGGCCCCAAGGTCCACGGCAAGAACGGCGTCGCCCACATCGTCGCCGACGATGCCGCCGCCGCGGTCGTCCAGACCCGCCACCTGCTCGGCCTGCTGCCGCAGAAAATCGGCGGCGCGCCGCACCCGCACCTGGTCGTCGACCCCGACGGCGAGGACCCCGGCTCCTTCGTTCCCGACGAGCAGCGCAAGGTCTACGACGTCCGCGACGTCGCCGACGCAGTGCTCGACGGCGGCAGCCTGCTGGAGATCTGGCCGAAATGGGCGCCGAACATGGTCACCGCCTTCGCCCGCCTCGAGGGCCGTCCGGTCGGCCTGATCGCCAACCAGCCGCGCCAGCTCGGCGGCGTGATCGACGCCGCCGCCTCGGAGAAGGCGGCGCTCTTCGTCGAGGACTGCAACCGCTTCGGCCTGCCGCTGGTCGTCTTCGTCGACACCCCCGGCTTCATGCCGGGGAAGGTCCAGGAGGAGGCCGGGGTGATCCGCCACGGCGCCTCGCTGCTGCGCGCCTTCGCCGGCGCCTCGGTGCCGAAGGTGACGCTGGTCCTGCGCAAGGCGTTCGGCGGCGCCGCGATCACGATGAACTCGAAAGACCTCGGGGCCGACGTCGTCTTCTCCTGGCCCGGCGCCCAGATCGGGATCATGGCCGCGCGCCAGGCGGTCGGGATCGTCCACGGCCGGCGCCTGCGCGAAGACGAGACGCTTTCCCGCGACGAGCTCGCCGACGCCTACGCGGCCGAGCACCTGACCGCCCCGGCCGCCGCCGCGAGTGGCTGGGTCGACGAGGTGATCGCGCCGGAGGCCAGCCGCGCGAGCCTCGCCTGGGCGCTGCGGTCCTTGAGGGGCCGTTGAGTCGTCGCGTCGTCCGCGCCTACGTGGCGCTTGGCGACAGCTTCACCGCGGGCCGCGACTCGATCGACGCCGAGCGCTGGGCCGACCTGCTCGCCGCCGGGATGCGGCGGGTGAACCCGGAGCTGCGCTACGAGAACCTGGCGGTCGACGGGGCGACCAGCGCCGAAGTGCTCGAGCGGCAGATCGAGCCCGGGCTGGCGCTGGCGCCGGACCTCGTCTCGGTGATCTGCGGCGCCAACGACGTGCTGCTGACGACCCGGCCCGACGTGTCGGGGTACGCGGAGCGGATCGACGAGATCTTCCACCGGCTGCGCGAGGGCGCTCCGGAGGCGGCCCTGGTCACCGCGACCGCGCCGGACACCTGGCACTTCATGGAGATGAGGCCGCGCACCGAACGGCGGCTGATCGAGGCGACGGCGGAGCTGAACGAGGTCACCCGCATCGCCGCCGATCGCTACGAAGTCCTCTGCCTGCCGATCGCCGGGCACGAGGCGCTGCGCGATCCGGATACCTTCTCCGCCGACGGGCTGCACCCGTCGAGCGGCGGGCACCGGTTCGTCGCCGAGCAGGCGGCGATATTCCTGCACCAGCACTTCGGCATCGAGTTCGAGATGGAGAGGGAGGAGCGTTCGTGATCCTGGAGGGAAAGAAGATCCTCATCACCGGCGTCGTCAACCGCCACAGCATCGCCTTCGCGATCGCCGAGCGGGCCCAGGCGCAGGGGGCGGAGGTGCTGCTGACCAGCTTCGGCCGGGTGAAGCGGATGACCGAGCGCTCGGCGGCGCGGCTGGACCCGGCGCCCGAGGTGCTGGAGCTCGACGTCAACTCCGACGCGGACATCGCCGCGCTGACGGCGGAGCTGAAGCAGCGCTGGGGGACCGTCGACGGCGCCGTCCACGCGATCGCCTTCGCTCCCGGCGACGCGATCGGCGGCGAGTTCATGGCGACCCCGCGGGAGAGCGCCAAGATCGCCTTCGAGACCAGCGCCTACTCCTACAAGGCGCTGGCCGAGTGCGTGGCGCCGCTGATGGACGGCGGCGGCGCGCTGGTCGGCCTCGACTTCGACGCTTCGGTCGCCTGGCCGTCCTATGACTGGATGGGGGTGGCGAAGGCGGCGCTCGAGTCGGTCAACCGCTACCTCGCCAAGGACCTCGGGCCGCAGGGGATCCGCGCCAACCTGATCTCGGCAGGCCCGGTCCACACCGCCGCCGCTTCGGGGATCTCCGGCTTCTCCGACCTGGAGAGCCTCTGGGGCGACGCCGCCCCGCTCGGCTGGGACCCCCACGACGCGACCCAGGTCGCCGACGCGGCCCTCTTCCTCCTCAGCGACCTGAGCCGCGCGACGACCGGCGAAATCCTTCACGTAGACGGCGGCGCCCACGCCGTCGGCGCCCCACCCCAGTCCTGAGAGTGGCGTTCGCAGTAATCCCCGGATAGCGGGGATTACTGCGAACGCCGGCCTGGGGTCAGCCGGAGACCACGGGGTGGTTGGCGTGGAAGAGGTTCTCGGGGTCGTAGGTCTGCTTCGCGGCGCGTAGGCGCTCGACCGTCTCGGGCGGGAAGGCGACGGCGATGTCCTCGTCCTCGTCGGAGAAGTTGAGGTAGCGGCCCGCGTCCCAGGGCGACATCGCGTCCTTCATCGCCCCCAGCCACTGCTTCGAGGGTGGCATCGCCTCTGGCACGGGCACGATGTTGACGCCGAAGAGGAGGTACTCGCCGGGCAGCGCGTCGATCGCCCCGTGGTCGGCCCCCCCGCGGCCCATCGCGCCGCCGTGATGGCGCACCTCGACCGAGAGCAGCTTGGTCCCAGAATCGGGGCCGACGGCGCCCAGCAGGGCGTCGATCCCGTCGTCCGGCAGGTCGCCGAGCAGCAGGCTCTGGCCGGCGTAGGGGGCGGGCTCGGGCGGGTCCATGTGCAGCTCGGCGATCCCGACCGGGGGCACCGTGGCGAAGGTGTCCATGCTCGGGCCGAGCCCGCGCAGCGGCGCCAGCAGCTCGGTCGCCTCGGCCTCCGGCAGCAGCGCCACCGCCTCGACGATCGCGAACGAGTTTCCGTGCATCGGCTCGGGGATCTCGGGGATCGGCGGGAAGTTCATCATCCGGCCGATCGAGGTGACCTCCTCCGGCGCGGTCTTGGTGAACTCGTGCCAGGCGTGGAGCACCTCCGAGGCCCGCTCGATCGGAAAGAAGCAGGCCCCGGCGAACACCTCGGAGATCGCCAGCAGCTCGAACTCGATCGCGGTGACGACGCCGAAGTCGCCGCCCGCGCCGCGCATCGCCCAGAAGAACTCGGCGTCGGCTGCGGCATCGACCCGCCGCTCGGTGCCGGTCGCGTCGACCAGCTCGATCGCGGTGACCTGGTTGCACTGGAGGCCGTGCTTGCGGCCGTACCAGCCGACCCCGCCGCCGAGGCTGTAGCCGACGACCCCCACCGTCGGCGAGGAGCCGTGGCAGGCCGCCAGCCCCAGCTCCGAGGCGCCCGGGACGAGGTCACCCCAGAGCGCCCCCGCGCCGACCCGGGCGATGCGGCGCTCGGCGTCGATCGACACCGTGTTCAGCGCCGCGGTCCGGATCAGCAGTGTGCCGGAGAGGTCGCCCAGCGGTTCGGCCGCGTGGCCGGTCCGCTGGGCTCCCACCCGGAGACCCTCCGCCTTGGCGTACTCGATCGCGTCGACCACGTCGCCGGTCAAGTGGGGCGTCACGATCGCCGCGGGTTCCTGGCTCAGCAGCACGTTGAACGCGCCGCGGTTCTCCTCATAGCCGCTGCTGCCGCGGGACAGAAGGTCTATTGCCATGCGGTCATTCCTTTAGTCGGGTGAACGAGACGGACCAGTGGATTGTCGTTTTATGCCATTCGTGCGCGCTCGTCCGTTTTTTCGAGCCGTTCGCCAGCGAGATCCACTTGCGGAAGTCCGGATCGAACAGGTCCTTCTGCGAGAGCTGGGCGGTGATGTAGTTGCCCTCGCGCGCCCCCTTTTCGACCAGCAGCCAGGGGAAGCTTTCGATCGAGGCGGTCTGCGGGCACTCCTGGAACACCGTTTCGTCGGTCGACCCGGAGCTGAGCAGCAGCCCGTCGTGCTTGGTCCGGCTGTACTGGAGCTTCACCGGGAAGTCGACGTGGCGGGTGCCGCAGTCGGGGTTCGTTTCTTCGGCACCGGGGTCGGCGCCGCCGTTGTCTTCGGTGCATTCCGCGGTGCGGAAGGACTGGATCAGCGGGGTGAAGCTACGGCTGAGCGTCGCCACGGTCGGGACGTAGAGCTGTCTGCCGGCGAAGAATTCGGGGTTGAAGCCGCCGCCGGGGGTGTCGAAGGCGGTGATCTCGACCGGGTGCTTGGTGTGGAAGGAGAGGTGCTCGCGGCCGATCGAGTGATCGCTGATGCCGCACGGCCCTCCCGGTTCGCGCGAGAGGTGCATCTCGGCGTCCTGGGTGCCTTCGACTTCGACCAGGAAGGTGGCCATCTTGTAGCCGCTCGTGCTCGTCGTCGGGGCGGCGGCGGCGGAGCCCGCGCCGAGCGCCGCGATCCCCATCACGATCGCGCCGAGCGCCAGCCCCAGCGCGATCACCTTGTCCATCGTCTTCATCGTTCGTTCCTTTCCGACGCGCCCGCGCTCAGCGGGCGGCGCCGATCTCGTGGTTGGCCTGCATCAGGCGCTCGGGGTCGTAGGTGTCGCGGGCCGCTTCCAGGCGCGCCGCGACGGGCGCCGGAAAGAAGCCCGCCGCGTCGGTCGTCGCCTCGACGAAGTTGGAGTAGTGGCCGGCCTCGTAGGGATGCAGCGCGGACGCCACCCGGTCGAGGTCGGAGCTCGTCTTCACCGCCATCTCCGGGATGGCGATGCCGACCGCGAAGAAGGCGAACTCACCGGGCAGGGTGGCGACGGCGCCCGCCTCAGGGGCCGTGCGTGAGAGGGCACCGCCCGCGTGGCGGATCTCGACCGAGACCAGGGTGGAACCCGATCCTGGCCCGGCCGCCTCGACCAGGCGGTCGATCGCGGTCGAGTCGAGCTCGCCCAGCATCGCGTGGGTGGAGCCGTAGGGGACCGGATCGCGCGGGTCCATGTGGAGCTCGGCGATCCCGACCGGGGGCACCGAGGCGAAGGTGTCCATCGTCGGCCCGAGCGCCCGCAGCGGCTCGAGCAGACGCGCGGCCTCCTCCTCGTCGGTGAGGAAGGCCGCCTCGAACAGCGCGAACGATTTGCCGCGCATCGGCTCGGGGACCTCCGGGACCGGCGGGAACTGGAGGATGCGGCCGACCGAGGTGACCTCGTCCGGCGCCGTCTTCGTGAACTCGTGCCAGGCGCGCAGCACCTCGCCCGCCCGCTCGAACGGGAAGAAGAGGGCCCCGGCGTAGACCGTCTCCAGTGGCAGCAGCTCGAACTCGATCGCGGTGACGACGCCGTAGTTGCCGCCGCCGCCACGCAGCGCCCAGAACAGCTCGGCGTCGTGCTTGTGGCTGGCCCAGTGGATCTGGCCGTCGGGGGTGACGATCTCGATCGCGACCACGTGGTTGGCGGCCAGGCCGTGCTTGCGGGCGTACCAGCCCATGCCGCCGCCGAGGCTGTAGCCGACCACGCTGACGTCGGGGGTCGAGCCGTGCAGGCAGGCGAGGCCGAGTTCGGAGGCGGCCGGGACGACGTCCTCCCAGCGGGCCCCCGCACCGACCCGGGCGCGGCGCGCCGGGGCGTCGATGCCGATCCGGTCGAGTGCGTTGGTCTTCAACAGGATCGAGTGCTCCAGCGGCCCCAGCGGGGCGGCGTTGTGGCCGGTCCGCTGCGGCGCCACCCGCAGCCCCTCGGCGGCGGCGAAGCGCATGATCGCGGCGACTTCCTCGGCGTTGCGCGGTTCGACGATCGCCGCCGGGCGCTGATCGACGGTGAGGTTGAAGCAGGCGCGGCCGGCGTCGTAACCGGGGTCGTCGGGCAGGTGGACGTTGCAGCCGACCAGCGCTCGCAGGACGGCCGGCGAGCGTCGGGCGGTGGTGGTGTGAATCGTATTCATCGTTCCTCCTCGGATCTGGCGTGGTCGATGCCGCCAGCTTCCGCGGAGGAGCCGCCCCGCACATCGGGGCGATCCCTAAACGTGGGACCCCAAAGTTGGGGGTGGGGGGCCTTAGAGCCCCTTTCAAAATGACTCTGCCGCCTGAAGCTGCTTGAAGCAGATCAGGCAGCAGCCGATCGCCAGGAACGCCTCGTGGATGTCGGCCCGACGCTCGTAGCGGACGCGAAGGCGTCGGTACTGGTGAAGCCAG
>DATEDJ010000003.1:0-23951 GCA_035281725.1 Solirubrobacterales bacterium | reverse complement strand
GCCGCGGCCGCCGGGGCCGAGCGCCCCGGTCGCGTGCGCCTCGTCGACCATCAGCCGCGCGCCGTGGCGGCGCGCCAGCTCCAGCAGCTCGGGCAGCGGCGCGATGTCACCGTCCATCGAGAAGACCCCGTCGGTGACGATCAGCGCCGGCGACCCCGCCGATTCGCGCAGCAGTGACTCCAGGTGCCCGACGTCGTTGTGGCGGTAGACGACCGTCTCCGCCCGGGCGAGCCGGCAGCCGTCGATGATCGAGGCGTGGTTCAGCTCGTCGGAGAAGACCGTCTCGCCGGGCCCGGCCAGCGCCGCGATCGTGCCGCTGTTGGCCAGGTAGCCGGAACCGAAGAGGAGCGCCCGCTCGTAGCCCTTGAAGGCGGCGAGGCGGGTCTCCAGCTCGCGGTGCGGCGCCATGTTGCCGCTGATCAGCCGCGAGGCGCCGGCCCCGGCGCCCCACTCGAGCGCCGCCTCGGCGGCCGCCTCGCGCACCCGCCGGTCGGCGGCCAGGCCGAGGTAGTCGTTGGAGCAGAGCAGCAGCACCTCGCGTCCGGAGAGGAGCACGCGAGGGCCCTGCGGCCCCTCGATCAAGCGCAGCCGCCGGTAGAGGCCGCGCTCGCGCAGCTCCTCCAGGCGGGCCGCGACGTCGGTCACCGCCGCGCCCCTAGGCCGCGGTCGGGTATTTCGGCGTCCGCTCGCCCTTCTTCACGACCCGCAGCTGAGTCGAGGGATCCCACATCGGCGCCTCGTCCTGGTGGTCGATCAGCGTCTCCATCGGGGTGCGCGGCGAGGAGCCCTCGAGCCAGCCGGAGCGGTTGTCGGGGCGGGGGTTGGAGCCGTTGTCGGGCTGGCGGGCCACGTTCAGCCCGAGCTCCTCGAACATCGCCCGGTCCTCGGCGGGCTCGGCCCCGAGCGTGGTGAGGAAGTTCCCCATCATCACCCCGTTGAGGCCGGCCTTGACGGCGAGCTGGTGCAGCTCGCCGAGGTTCTCGACCCGGCCGCCACAGAGGCGGAAGAGAGCCCCCGGGATGATCAGGCGGAAGATCGCGATCCACTTCACGACCTCGATCGGCTCCATCACTTCGCGGTCGCCGAATTTGGTCCCCTCCTTGGGGATCAGCAGGTTGATCGGCACCGAGGTCGGGTTGATCTCGGAGAGCTCGAAGGCCATCTCGACCCGCTGCTCCTCGGTCTCGCCGAGGTTGAGGATGCCGCCGACGCAGGTCTCCAGGCCGGCCTCCTTGACCGCCTTGATCGTGCGCAGGCGCCCCTCATAGCGGACGGTCGTCGACACCTCGGGGTAGTAGGACTTCGCCGACTCGACGTTGTGGTGGACGCGCTGGATCCCGGCGTCCTTGAGCGCCTTCGCCCGCTCCGCCGACATGTGGCCGATCGAGGCGCAGCGCTTCAGGTTCGTCTTCTCGGCGACCAGTTCGGCGCCTTCGAGGATCTTCTGGAAGTCCCGTTTGGAGAGCCCCTGGCCCTGGGTGACCATGCAGAAGCGGTGGGCGCCGGCGGCCTCGGCGGCCTTCGCGTGTTCGAGGATCTGCTCCGGCTCCATCATCGCGTGCATCACCGTGTCGGCGTCTGCGTAGCGCGACTGGGCACAGAAGCCGCAGTCCTCCGCGCACCCTCCCGACTTGGCGTTGACCAGCGAGCACATGTCGGTCGAGTCGCCGAAGTTCTCCTGGCGCACCTCCCAGGCGCGCTCCACCAAGGCTTCGATCTCGGCCGGATCGGCGAGGCGGCCGAGGGCGAGGGCTTCGTCGGCGGTGATCAGAGGGGGCATGACGCTCCTTTGCGGCAGGGGTCCATCTTCCGTCAAGGCTATGGCGCCGCGCGGATACGTGCACTCCGGTCGGGGGGTGCGAGTTGGTGGGAATCCAGGGGCGTGGTGGCGGCCCTGGCTAGCATCGGCGCCATGGAGAGGTCGAGGGCGCGGCGCCGGCGGCTCACCCTGACCGTGCTCGCGGCGCTTGCCATCGGCGGCTTCGCCGTCGGCGCGATCGTCGGCGGCGGCTCCGACCCCGGTGGGCGACCGGACCAGGCGGGCCAAGGATCGACCGCGAGCGGCGGGTCGGGCGGCTCGACCGCCGGATCCACCGAAGGATCGCGGCCGACGCTGGCCGAGACGCTGCGCCCCGGCGAACTGGCGGGCGAGCGGATCGTGGTCTCGATCGACGGCACCGGCCTGACCCCGGAGCTGCGCCAGGCGATCGCCAAGGGCGAGGTCGGCGGCGTCGTCCTCTTCGAAGCCGACTTCCCGACCCGCGCCGCCGGCCGGGCGCTGATCGACGAAGTCCAGGCGGTCCCGCGCCCGCGTCGGCTAGCCCGCCTGCCGCTGCTGGTGATGACCGACCAGGAGGGCGGCGAAGTGAAGCGGGTCGACGGACCGCCGCAAGCGTCCGCGGCGGAGATGGGGCGCAAAGGCCCGGCCTACGCGCGCGAGCAGGGCCGGCTCACGGCGGCGAACCTGAAGAGCCTCGGGGTGAACGTCGACCTCGCCCCGGTCCTCGACGTCGGCCGACCCGGCGGGGTGATCGCCGACACCGAACGGGCCTTCGCCGCCGACGCCTCGGGGGTGGCGGAAACCGCGGTGCCGTTCGCCTCGGGCCTTGAAGAGGGCGGCGTGGCGGCGACCGCGAAGCACTTCCCCGGCCTCGGTGCGGCGACCGAAAACACCGACTTCGAAGCGCAGACCCTCGACCTCACCAAGAGCGAACTGCGGGACACGGAGCTCGCTCCCTACCGCGCCTACATCGCCGCCGGCGGCCGTCTGGTGATGTTGGCGACGGCGATCTACCCGGCGCTCTCGCCGCGTCCCGCCGCCTTCAGCCGTCGGATCGTGACCGGTGAGTTGCGCGGTCGGCTCGGCTTCCGCGGGGTGACGATCACCGACAGCCTCGGCTCCACCGCCGTCGCCGAATTCGGCGGGCAGCGCGAAGTGGCGGTCGACGGCGCCGCCGCGGGCGACGACCTCCTGCTCTTCGACGACCTACCGAGCGCCCTCGCCGGCCACCAGGCGCTGGTCGCCCAGCTCCACAAGGGAGGTCTGAAGCGGCCCCCGTTCCTCGCCGCCGCCGGGCGCGTTCTGCGCCTGCGCGCCGAGCTCGGGCGCTAGTTCAGGGACCCGCCGGTGTCCACCCGGAGCGCGTCCGGGTGGAACATGCGGAAGCCGTCGCCGCCCCCGTCCTTGGCCGCATACATCGCCGTGTCGGCCTCCGAGACCAGGGTCGCGTAGCTCATCACCGGGTCATCCCCGAACAGCGCCACGCCGACGCTCACCGTCACCGAGGCGAGGTCCGGGTCGTCGGGCTGGTGGCCGCGGATCGCCCCGACGATCGCTTCGGCGACGACGCTCGCCTCGTCGGGCCGACAGCTCGGCAGCGCCACCGCGAACTCGTCGCCGCCCAGCCGTCCCAGCACATCACCCTCGCGGGTGCGCCGGCGCAGCACCGCGGCGACCTCCTTGATCAGGCGGTCGCCCGCCGGATGGCCGTAGGAGTCGTTGACCGACTTGAAGTCGTCGAGGTCGAGCATCAGGAGCGCCCCGGTGCTGCCGTCGCGTCGCGCCCGGGCCATCGCCGCCCGCACCTCTTCCTCGAAGCGTCGGCGCGTCCGCAGGCCGCTGAGCGAGTCTTCGTCGGCCTCCCGCTGCAGCTTGCGCATCCGCTCCTCGCGGCTCCAGACGTAGATCAGCGAGCCGAGCACGGCGGCGAGGGCGATCCCGGCGGCGCCGAAGAGGATCGGCACGCTGACCTCGGGGCGGTCGGGGTCGTGGACTACGAGAAGCCAGGTGCGGTCGGCGATCTGGATCTGCGCCCGGGCCGGGTCTTCGAGCGCCCCTTGCGGCCCGACGACGGTGTGGTCGGCCACCTGCAGCTGGGCGGTGACGTCGTTGGGGAGGGTGGTGACGGCCGCCGAGGCGAGGTCCTTGAGCAGGAAGCTGCCCGCGGCGAAGCCGACCAGCGCCCGGCGGCGCTCGGCCACGGTCGCGGTCGGCGCCCCGTCACGGTAGACGGCGCGGTAGACGTTGATGCCGGTGCCGCCGACCAGCAGCGGGATCACCCCGGTCGCGGTGGCGCGGCCGTCGTCGGCGGCGCGCATCAGATAAGGGGCGCGGGCGGGATCGGTGCCGACGTCGAAGCCGCGCGCCTGGGCGGCGAGCCGGTTGTCGTGGGAGGCCGAGTAGGTGAGCGGGTAGTAGACCGATCGCCCTTTCGCCCGCACGAGCTCCCCGTCGGGGCCGCGTTCGACGATCGGGAAGCCCTGTTCGCGTTCGTATGCGGCCCGTTCGTCCTGGTGGACGACATCGACGAAGGCGGCCGCGTGGAGCACGTTTTCGGTGACCAGGGATCGGCCGATCACCGCGAACTCGTGTTTGGAGAGGCTGTTGTCGTCGGCCTTGATGAACGCTGCCGCGGCGGCCAGCTCGCCGACCGAGAGCGCCCCCACCGACTGGGCCTGGCGCGCCGCCCGCACCGCCTCTTCCTTCTGGCGGGTGTGGAATTCGTTCTCGTCGTGGTTGTAGGTGAGGATCGCGCCGACCACGGCACCGGCCCCGACCACGATCGCGGCGATGAGTCCGATCCAAAAGCGAAGGCGCATTTTTCTATCTTCGGCGATGCGGCCTCATCCTTTCGCCGCGGGTGGGGACTTGCCGGACATTTGGGCTAATGCGTAATGGGGAGAGAGAGGTAACGACGCGTGCCTAACCAGGGACAGCGTGTAACGACTCCCAGAGGTAGAGACTGGCGAGGCTGCGGTTGGGGCTCCAGCGCTCGGCCCGCTCCTCGACCTCTTTCGGCGTCGGCATCGCCCCCAGCCCGTACTCGACCATGATCGCTTTGCGGATCCCCAGGTCCCCTCCTGAGATGACATCAGGTCGGCCGAGGTGGAAGAGCAGGAACATCTCCGCCGTCCAGCGGCCGAGCCCGCGCACCGCCGAGATCTCCTCGATCGCTTCCTCATCGCCGAGGGTGCCGATCCGGTCGAGCTCCAGCTCGCCGTCCAGCACGCGGGCGGAGAGGTCGTGGACGTACTCGACCTTGCGCCGCGAGAAGCCGACCCCGCGCAGGTCGGCTTCGCTCAGCTCCAGGGTCGCCTCCGGGGTGGGCGGGCCGTCGTAGAGGTCGAGCATGCGCAGGTAGATCGCCCGCGCGGCTTTGGTCGAGAGCTGTTGGCCGACGATCGAGCGCAGGAGCGCGCCGAAGGCGTCGGCGGGCCGCTCCTCTCTGCGCCGGCGCAGCCGGGTGGCGAAGTCGAGCGGGCCGAGCCGCCCGATCAGGTCGGCCATCACCGGGTCGGTGGCGGCGAGCTCCTCGCGGCGGGCTTTGGCGCTCTTGCGCGGCATCGCTAGCGGGTGGCCCGACGTGGACGGCGCGCCCTCATTCCCCTGTCCAAACCGGACGGCGCTTCTCGGCGAAGGCTCGAATGCCCTCGCGGAAGTCGGTCGAGCCGAAGCAGGTGCGGCGCAGCTCGACCAGCTCCTCTTCCTGGGCGGGGGAGAGGACCGGGTTGGCCGCGAGCACGTCGATCACCCGTTTGTTGCCGCGGGTGGAGAGCGGCGCCCCGACCGCGATCTCACTCGCCAGGCGTACCCCGGCCGCCTCGATCTCCTCGTCGCCGACCACCTCGTTGACGAGCCCGATCCGCTCCGCCTGCTCGGCCATCAGGTTGCGGCCGGTGAAGAACATCTCGCGGGTGCGGGGGAGGCCGATCGTCTCGAGGAAGCGGCGCAGCCCGGTGTGGCCGTAGATGAGGCCGAGCTTGGCGGGCGGCATGCCGAGCTTCGCCCCGGCGGCTGCGATCCGCAGGTCGCAGCTGATCGCCAGCTCCAGCCCGCCGCCGAGGCAGAGCCCGTTGATCGCGGCGACGGTCGGCCAGGGATGGGTGACGATCGCCTCCATCGCCGCCTGGAAGGGGTGGGCGACGAGCGCCTCGGCCTCGTCGGCGAACGCGTCCTCGGCGAATTCGGCGATGTCATAGCCGGCCGAGAAGAGCGGCGGTGTGCCGGTGATCAGCACGCAGCGGGTGGCGATCCCGTCGTCCAGCCGCGGCAGCGTCGCCGCGATCGCGGCGAGGATCTCGTGGTCGAGCGCGTTGCGGCGCTCCGGGTTGGCGATGCGCAGGCGCGCCACCGCCTCGGCCGGCCGGTCGAGCAGCAGCTTGCCGCCCGCCAGTCGCTCCGGCGCGCCGCCTCCGGTCTCGCTCTCGGGCCCCCCGGCCGAGCGCTCCGGCATCGCCGACCTACTCGAGCACGACGAGGACGTCGCCTTCGCTCACCGCTTGGCCCTCCTCACAACGGATCTCGCTCACCGTGCCGTCGTCCTCGGCCTCGACCGGGATCTCCATCTTCATCGACTCGAGGATGACGACCGTGTCGCCCTCGCTGATCGAGTCGCCGACCGCGACCTCGATCTTCCAGATGTTGCCGGTGATGTGCGCCTCGATGTTCGGCATCGGCGGGACAATAGCCGCCGCCGAGGCGAAGATGGATGGATGTCATCGACCTCGGAGAGCGCGCCCCCGGACGACCGCGGCCAGCTCGCCGTGGTCGTCGCCGCTCACGAAGAGGCCGAGCGGATCGCGGCGACGGTGGCGGCGCTGCGCCAGGCCTTCCCCGGGGCGGCGATCTGGGTCGGCGACGACGCCTCCCGCGATGGGACCGGCGAGCGGGCGATGGTCGCCGGGGCGCAGGTGGTGACCAGGCGCAGGCCGCACGGCAAGGGCGGCAACGTGACCGCGGCCTGTGAGGCGGCCCTGAGCGCCGAGCCGGCGCCGCGCCTGGTGCTCCTCTGCGACGGCGACCTGGGCGAGAGCGCCGGGCGGCTCGGGCCGCTCGTCGATGCGGTGCGGGCGGGGGAGTGCGACCTCGCGGTGGCGGAGTTCGCGCGGCGGGTCGGCGGCGGCTTCGGCGTCGCCCTGGGCTTCGCCCGCTGGGCGGAGCGGCGACTTTGCGGCTTCGAGGCGCGCGCCCCGATCTCCGGCCAGCGCGCCCTCCGCGCCGAGACCCTCCGCGCCGTCCTCCCCTTCGCCCGCGGCTTCGGCATGGAGATCGGGATGACGGTCGACGCGGTCCGCGCCGGCTACCGGGTGGGGGAGTACGAGATCGACCTTGAGCACCGCGCCACCGGCCGCGACCCGCGCGGCTTCCTCCACCGAGCCGTGCAGCTCCGCGATTTTGCCCTCGTCACCGCCTCTCGCGCCGCCCTCCGTCCCCGCCGTTCGTCGGGTCCCGCGGCGCGCCCGTAACCGACATTCGCGCCGAGAGTAGGAACCACCAGGGGGATCGTCCGTCCCCGCCCTTGCCCATGTCCGAGATGAAGCCACAGGTGTACCTCGACGACCGCCCGGCGGAGTACTTCGACCAGTTCCACGCCTCGGCGCGCAAGGGCGCGGGCTGGACCTACACCTTGGCCCGCATCGTCGTCACGATCCCGACGCTCCTCCTCTATCGGGTCACCGCGATCGGCCGCAAGAACGTCCCCCGCAAGGGCGCCGCGGTCCTCGCCCCCAACCACTTCAGCCAGGCCGACCACTTCTTCGTCGGCGTCTACCTCTGGCGCAAGGTCCGCTTCATGGCCAAGTCCCAGCTCTTCGGCCCGCCCGTCCTCACCTACATCCTCAAGGTCGGCGGTGTCTTCCCGGTGCGGCGCGGCCACCGCGACGAGAAAGCCTTCGAGACCGCCTACGAGCTGATCGACCAGGGCGAGCTGCTGCTCGTCTACGCCGAGGGCGGCCGCTCGCGCTCGCGCGAGCTGGGCAGCGCCAAACCGGGGATCGGCCGGATCGCCCTGGAGACCGGCGTGGCGATCATCCCCACCGCGATCCACGGCTCGGCCGGGGTGCGCGGCTGGAAGCGGCTGCGCTTCCCCCGCGTCACCGTCGAGTACGGCGAGCCGCTCACCTTCCCGGTCGAGGCGGAACCGAGCCGCGAGCGCCAGCAGGAAGTCGCCGACCAGATCTTCGCCTGCGTGCGCGAGATGTACGAGGGGATCGCTACTCGAAGCGGGGAGCGATCCGGGCATAGAAGTCCGGATCATGCCCAGGCGTGATCACCGCGCCCGGGAACTGAGCGTGGAAGAGCCGCAGCTCCTGCAGTGAGCGGCGCAGCATGTGGGCGTCGAAGGGGCGCGGCGGCGGCGGTTCGGTGCCGTCGAGCTGCCCCGCCATGTACATCGCGTCGCCGCCGATGACGAAGTCGTCGCCCGCGAGCCGGCAGATCACCGAGCAGTGCCCGGCCGAGTGGCCGGGGGTGAAGGCGACCCGCACGGAGCCGTCGCCGAAGAGGTCGAAGGTGCGCCCGAAGGTCGCGTAGGAGCCGATCCCGTCGCCGTCGAAGTCGACCGTGCGGTAGTCGAAGGCGAGGTCGAAGTGGGCGCGGCGGTAGCCGTTCAGCGCCGGTTTGGAGCCGTGCGCGGCGTCCTGCCACTCGGCGGCGCTGACGACGAAGGTCGAGTCGCGGAACTCGGAGATCGCCGAGGCGTGGTCGAGGTGCAGATGGGTCATCACCACGACCGGGACCTGGCGCGGCTCGATCCCCTTGGCGCGGAGCTGCGAGGGCACGTCTTCGCCCTGCTCCAGGGACGGCCGGCCGAAGCGGTTGGCGAGGCCGCCGAAGTTCTCCGAGCCACCGCTCGCGATCGAGGGGTGGAGGCCGGTGTCGACGAGCACCGGGCCGGCGCTCGGGTGGTGGATCAGGAATGCCGGGACGGGGACCGATTCGGCGGCCTTCGAGGAGGTGATCGCGCGCGCCAGGCGCAGCGTCTTGAAGCTGCCGCCCTGGTCCACCATCGCCGCCCGCGGGAAGTCGACGTGACCCGCGATCAGCGGTTCGACGGCGACGGTGACGCCGGCCTGCCCTCCGGGCAGCGGGCCGCTCAGCGGCTGTGGTTCGACGTGGACGTCCATGTGGTCTCCCAGGGTACGCATGCGGATCGCGACGGTAGGGTCCCCGGCGATGGCTGAAAAGTCGCGTTCGCAGGTGTTCAGGGACGGTCTGCTGGACGGCGCCGTGGTCGTCGTCTCCGGGGCGGGCAGCGGATTCGGCCGCGAGACGGCGCTGGAGATGGCGCGGCTCGGGGCGACCGTGGTCGGCTGCGGGCGGCGCGAGGAGCCGTTGGCCGAGACGGCGGAGCTCGCCGCGGAGCTGCCGGGCACCTTCCATCACGAGACCCTCGACATCCGCGAGGAGGACTCGGTGGACGCCTTCTTCGAGCGACTGCTGGAGCGCCAGGGGCGCCTCGACGTGCTGGTCAACAATGCCGGCGGCCAGTTCCTCTCGCCCGCCGAGGCGATCTCGCCGAAGGGCTTCCGCACCGTGATCGAGCTGAACGTGACCGGCACCTGGCTGATGTCCCACGCGGCGGCGACCAAGGCGTTCATGCCGGGCGACGGGGGGAAGATCCTCAGCGTCACCCTCTCGCCGCACAACGGGATGCCGGGGATGGTCCACTCCGGCGCCGCCCGGGCGGCAGTGGAGAACATGATGCGGACGCTGGCGATCGAGTGGTCCCGCTTCGGCATCACCACCTGCTCGATCGCCGCCGGCCAATTCGCCACCGAGACGCTGCTGACCAAGTATCCGCGTGAGCTGGTCGCCCAAGTCGCCCATTCGATCCCGATCGGGCGGACCGGGAGGCCGGAGGAGATCGCCTGGCTGCTCGCTTACCTCGCCTCGCCGGCAGGGGACTTCTACTCGGGGACGACGATCACGATCGACGGCGCCCGCGACAACTGGGCCGGCCCGTGGCCGCCCGAGCACGTGCGGAACGAGAGCGGCAGCTTGCCGGCGGAGGAGCGAAAGGGCTAGCGGTCGATCCGCGGCCTGGTGCCTTCCGCTGTTCCTTATGGTCGCCTGGCGACCATAAGGAACAGCTGGCGGGGCGGGGCTGTGGCGCGGGACGGGTGTGGCTCGGGGCCGCTGCGGCTGGGGACGGTGTCGTTCGGGCCCCTGCGGCCGGGGACGGCAGACCCGGGCGTCTCGGAGGCGACCCGGGCAGGCTGAGGCCGCCTCCGAGACGCCCGGGTCGGGAGGTCTGCGGGGAGGGGCCGTCACAGGGATGTGGCGCAATTGGGGAGGGACGGCGCAGGGACGGGGAGTCTGCGGGGAGTCGCCGGGTTCCCGTGAGGGAGACGGGCGGATGCGTGAGGGAGATGCCGGGGACTTCACCAAGACGTGCGCCTCCGCGGGGCCCCTGCGCCGGCCCGCGGGGTGCGTTCGTCGCTTTTCCCATATACGGCAACAAGCGACGAACGCACCGAGGGCCTCGGGCCCTCCGTGACCTCTCCCTCACGTCGCCGTGACGTTGCCGGCTTCTCCCTCACGGATCCCTCAGCACTTCCGCACCCCGGTCCCCGCAGGCGCCCCGCACCCTCGCCTCTCCCCGCAGACCCGGCCATCTCGCGGCGGCCACAGCCTGCCAGGGCCGCCGCGAGATGGCCGCGTCCCTTCCCCGTCCCTTCCCGTCCTCACCACCCCTCAACAGAGCGAGCGGCCCCCTGAATTAAGCCCCTACTAAGCCCGCTCGAGGACCACGAGTGGGATCTCGCGGTCGGTGCGGCGGCGGTAGTCCTCGTAGCTGGGCCAGATGGCGACGGCGAGGTCCCAGAGGCGCGGGCGCTCTTCGGCGGTCGCCACCCGCGCCTTCACCCGGCGGCGCTCGCCGCCGACCTGCACGTAGGTCTCGGGGTTCGCCCGCAGGTTGTGGAACCAGGCGGGGTGCTGGGGGAAGCCGCCCTTGGAGGCGACGAGGACGAGGTTCTCCCCGTCCGGGATGTAGAGCAAGGGAGAGGTGCGCAGGGCGCCGCTCTTGGCGCCGACGTGGTCGAGCAGCAACATCCGCCCGCGCCCGCCCCGCACCCGCGCGCCGAGGCGCCCACCGGTCTTCCGGTAGAGGAAGGTGTGGGCGCCCGCCAGCCGGTTGGTGACCGGCCAGAGCTGATCGGCGTAGCGGAGGTAGAGCGGCTCGGAGGCGGTTCCGGTCAGGTGTACATCCCCCCGAACATGCCGCCGGTGATGTTCAGGCACTGGCCGTGCACGTAGTCGGCGAGCGGCGAGGCGAGGAACAGGACCGGGCCCGCGGCCTCCGTCGGGGTCGCCGGGCGGCCCAGCGGGATCACCGCGGCGGCCATCGCCCGCATCTGCTCGGGGATGCCGAGCTCGATCTTCTCGCCGGTCGGCGAGGTCATCTCCCCGCCCTCCTCCTTGGCGGCGGTGAGGCGGGTTTCGACGAAGCCGAAGGCGACCGCGTTGACGTTGATCTTGAACTGGCCCCACTCCTTGGCCAGCGTCTTGGTGATGCCGACCACGCCGGCCTTGCCGGCCGCGTAGTTGACCTGGCCCGCGTTGCCCATCATCCCCGTGGTCGAGGAGGTGTTGATCAGCTTGCGGAACACCTCGACGCCTTCCTCGCGCTCCTTCTTCGCCGCCTCGCGCCAATGCGGGGCGAGCGCCCGGGCGACCCGGAACGGCACGATCGTGTGGATGTCCAGCATCGCCTGGAACTGCTCGTCGGTCATCCGGTGGGCGACCCCGTCCCAGGTGTAGCCGGCGTTGTTGACGCAGATGTCGACCCCGCCGAAGGCGTCGATCGCGGCGGCGACCAGCTCGTCGGCGGCCCCGTCCTTGGTCAGGTCGCCGCTGAAGACCGCGGTCTCGCCGCTGATCTCACCGGCCGCCTGCTCAGCGACGTCGGCGTCGAGGTCGTTGATCAGCACCTTCGCGCCCTCGGCGGCCATGAGCTCGGCGGTCGCCCGCCCGATCCCACGCGCCGACCCGGTCACGATCGCGGCCTTGCCGTCCAGAAGTCCCATCGGTTCCCCTCCTTGCTCGTAAGAGTCGGCGCGGAGGCTACACGGCCTCGGCGATCCTGGCTCGCCGGCCAGTTTTGGATTCCACAGTTGTGACGTCCGAACGGTGCATGGAGAATCGCGCCGTGGGCGACGTCTTCAGCATCTTCCTGCTCTCGCTGTTGGCGATGTTCAACCCGACGCTGCTGGCGGCGGTGACGATCATGATGCTGCTGCCCGAGCCGCGGAAGCTGATCACCGGCTACCTGCTCGGCGCCTACCTGACCAGCATCGGCCTCGGGATGGCGATCGTCTTCTCCCTCCACAACAGCTCGGAGGTGGAATCGAGCAAAAAGACGCTGACCCCGGTCGAGGACCTCGTCTTCGGCGCGATCCTGGTGATCGTCGGCTGGGTGGTCACGTCGGGGCGCGCATCGGAGATGAAAGCCCACCGACGCGAGCGCAAGGAAGAGAAGCACGGCCCGAAGGAGCAGAAGGAATCGTTGCCGGAACGCCTCCTGGGGAAAGGCTCGATGCGGGTCACGTTCGCCGTCGGCGCCCTGCTCTCGCTCCCCGGCGCCTCCTACCTGATCGCCCTGAACAAGATCGCGAAGCTCGACTGGCCCGGCCCGACCACTGCCCTGACGGTGATCGTCTTCTGCCTGATCCAGCAGCTCCTCCTCGAGCTGCCCCTCTTCGGCTTCTGGGTCGCGCCGGAGTGGACCGAACGCGCGATCGTCCGCTTCCGCGAGTGGATCTCCCACAATGCCGCCCGCACCGGCGGCCGCGTCCTGATCGTCCTCGGTGCCCTCCTGCTGATCAGGGGGACCGTCTTCCTGATCGCCCATTAACCGGCGATCCGGCGCAGCTCCTTCGGCCGCCAGAGCGCGGCCAGGGTGGATCCGTCGACCACCGCGATCCCACCCTTCTTCAAGTTCACGTTGGCCCCGGTGAGCCGCGCGACCTCGGCCGAGAAGTCCGGCTCGTGCCCGACCAGCAAGACGTCGCCACGCCCGGCGACAAGCTTCAGCGAGTCGAAGGGCCCACCGCGGAGCGCCTCCGTCTCCTCGACCGCGACCCCGAGCGCCTCGCAGGCGATCCGCGCCGTTTCGAACGCCCGCACCTTCGGCGAGGCCAGACAAGCGTCGATCTCGATGCCCAGCCCGGCGAGTGCCCGTCCGGCGTCCCGCGCCTGCCGCTCCCCCTTCTCGGTCAGCCGCCGCCCCGCGTCGTCACGGCCCGGATCGCGGTCCTCGGCCTCGCCGTGCCTGAGCAGGTAGATCATCGTTTGCCTCGCCGGTGCTTGTGCTTGTGGTGCTTCTTGGCGTGCTTCGGGGACGGCAGCTTGACGCTGGTGCCGGCAAAGACTTGGCCGCCGACTTCGACGGCGAAGCGCGTCCGGCCCCCGCCGAGACGCTTCAGCGCGGCGGGCGAGAGCGCCAAGGTGGACCCGCTCGGTTCCGGTGCGCTCGAAGTTCCCGGCAACGGCGGGAGACCAGTTGCTGGGACCTGCAGCGTCGCCCGGACGGTGCGGCCCGCATGCCCGGCGGCGAGGGTCGCCTGGCAGCCGAAGGCGCAGAGGACCTTGGCCACGCCGCTCGAGGAGATCCAGGCTTCGACCAGCGGCTTCGGACCGCAGGTCGCGGTCCGTTCGTGGGTGGCGGGGCCGATCTGGCCGACGATCGCGACGGCGGTGTCGCCCTCGGCGGGCATGATCGGGTGACCAAACGGCGAGGTGTAGGCATCCAGCGTTTCGATGGTCCCGGGACCCATTCTCCGGTCGGCGATTCGGAGGTACCGGCCGACTAAGGACAGGTCGAGGACGGCGCCGCCGCCTTCGCAGCCTCCGACGTACTTGCGGTCGCTGATCGACGTGCAGTCTTCGCCGGCTGGGGTTTCGCACACCGCGAGCTGGGTCTGGTCGAAGCTGCCGTCCCATCCTCCCTGCCAGCCGGTCGGTACCGGAGTGACCAGTTCGTTGGCGCTCAGGACGCCCTGGACGGAAGGCGGCGCGACGATTGACAGGTTGCCGTGCCAGACCGCGCCGGTCGCGTTTCCTTGCAGCTTGAAAACGGTCCCGTCCGGCGCCCCCTGGGTGGATATTTCCCGCGTCGTGCCGGCCGCTTCGCAGACCGAGAGGTCCGGATTGCACCTTTCCCACGTCGTGTTCGAGCCGTTCGCGAACAGCTTGCCGCTGCCGTCCGCGTTATAGAGCGTCTGCGCTCCCAGTTCGAACGGCCTGGCCGCCTGGGCGCTCGCCGTCGCCAGGGCGACGATCGCAATCGCCGCACCCAAGAGGAACCTCATCCGTAGACCGAACATCCGCCCCCGCTTTCGCTCGATTCCCCGACGCTTCGAAAGCTACAGGCCCATGGTTTTACCGATGATCTCCTTCATCACCTCGTCGGTGCCGCCGCCGATCGGGCCAAGGCGGGCGTCGCGGACGGCTCGCTCGATGCCGTACTCGCGGGTGTAGCCGTAGCCGCCGTGGATCTGCAGGGTCTGGTCGGCGATCTCGAGGGCGGCGCGCTGGGTGAGGAGCTTCGCCATCGAGACCTCGCGGATGCACGGTTGGCCGGTGTGGAAGAGGCGCAGGGCGTCGTAGGTGAGGGCGCGGGAGACCTCGGCCTTGGTCGCCATCTCGGCGACCTGATGGCGGATCGCCTGGAACCTGCCGATCGGGCGGCCGAACGCTTCCCGGTCTGCGGCGTAGGCGACCGCGATCTCGATCAGGCGCTGCATCGCGCCGACCGCGCCGATCGCCATCAGCAGCCGCTCCCAGGCGAAGTTGGCCATGATCAGCTTGAAGCCCTCGTTCTCCTCGCCGAGCAGGTTCGCGGCGGGCACCTCGATGTCGGTGAAGGAGAGCTCGCCGGTGTCGGAGGAGTGCCAGCCGAGCTTCTCCAGCTTCCGCGCCACCTCGTAGCCGGGCATCTCGCGCTCGAGGACGAGGAAGGAGATGCCGCCGTGTCCGCCCGCCTCGGTCGTCTTGCAGGCGCAGACGAGGAAGTCGGCGCGGACGCCGTTGGTGATGAAGGTCTTCGAGCCGTTGACCACGTAACCGTCGGCGGTCTTGCGCGCGGTGGTCGCGATCCCGGCGACGTCGGACCCGGCACCCGGCTCGGTGATCCCGAGCGCGCCGATCTTCGCGCCCGCGATCCCCGGCACCAGCCAGCGCTGCCGCTGCTCCTCGTCGCCGAAGTTGAAGATCGGCGGCAGGGCGATCGAGGCGTGCGCGTTCAGGCCCGCCGCGACGCCGCCCGATCCGCCCGAGCGCGCCAGCTCCTCGACCCACACCGCGTCATGGAGGTGGTCGCCGCCCTGGCCGCCGTAGGCCTCCGGGAACTTCAGCCCGAGGAAACCGAGCTCCGCGCACCTTCGGTACAGCTCGCGGGGGAATCCGCGCGCCTCCTCCCACTCGTCGACGTGCGGCGCCACCTCGGCGGCGACGAAGCGCGCCACGGTCCGGCGCAGCTCCTCGTGCTCCTCGCCGAACGGCGGCAGCACCGCCCGCGCACCGCTGTCTTTCACGACCGAATCGCTCACGGCGCGGCCAAGTGCAAATTCTCTGTAACGAACCGAGAAATCTGGGTCGGGGAGGAGTACGTTCGATCCATGGCCGAGCGGTCGAAGTGGAGCGATGAGCGGATCGACGACTTGGTGAAGGGCATCGACGGGCGCTTCGATCGGGTCGAAGGAGACCTGCGGGAGATACGGTCGCTCATGTGGTGGCTCTGGGCCACGACGATTCTCGCCAACTTCGGTCTCTTCGTGACGTTGCTGCTGCGGACCTGAAACAGCGGACCGCTACAGCCCGTAACTCCGCCCGATCACGTCGAGCATCACCTCGTCGGTGCCGGCGCCGATCCGGTTGAGGCGGACGTCGCGGTAGGCGCGCTCGACCTCGTACTCCTTCATGTAGCCGTAGCCGCCGAAGATCTGGATCGTGTCGTCGGCGACTTCGCAGGCGACCCGCGAGGAGTTGAGCTTCGCCATCGTGATCTCGCGCACCGGGTACTCACCGTTGGCGAAGCGCCAGGCGGTCGCGTAGGTCAGAGCCTTGGCGGCCTCGGTCTTCGTCGCCATCTCCGCGATCTTGTGACGAAGCGCCTGGAACTTGCCGATCGGGCGACCGAAGGCTTCACGCTCCTGCGCGTACTCGATCGCCTTCTCGATCATCCGTTCCGCTCCCGCGTGACAGCCCGCGGCGGCGACCAGGCGCTCGCCCTGGAGCTCCCAGGCGATGTGGTAGAAGCCTTTGCCCTCTTCGCCGAGGATCGAGTCGGCCGGGACGCGGACGTCTTCGAAGGCCAGTTCGCCGGTGTCGGAGGCGTGCATCCCCATCTTCTCGAGCTCGGCCGAGACGCTGAACCCGGGCACCAGGTTCCCGCCCTCGTCCTTGAGATCGATGACGAAGAGGGTGATGCCGGCGTGGCGCTCCTCCGGGTCGGTCTTGCAGACGAGCACGATGAAGTCGGCACGCGGCCCGTTGGTGATGAACGTCTTCGAGCCGTTGATGACGAATTCGTCGCCGTCCCGGAGCGCGGTCGTGCGGATCCCGGCGACATCGGACCCGGCACCCGGCTCGGTGATCCCCAGCGCGCCGACCTTTTCGCCCTTCAGCCCCGGTTCGAGGTAGCGCTTTTTCTGCTCCTCGGTGCCGAGCAGGTGGATCGGCGGCAGCACCATGTCGGACTGCACCGCGAAGGCCATGTTGGTCCCGCCGGAGCCTGAGTAGCTCATGCACTCGGCCCGCACCAGCGAGTAGTAGTAGTCGCCGCCCTGGCCGCCGTACTCCTCCGGGAAGCAGAGGCCGAGGAAGCCGAGCTCGCCGGCCCGTTCCATCGCCGAGGTGGGCCAGTAGGTCTCCTCCCACTCGTTGCGGTGGGGGTAGAGCTCGTTTTTCACCCAGGCCTGCATCGACTCACGCAGGTCTTCGTGCTCCTGGCTGAAGATGAAGTGCTTGCGCCCTGCCGCGTGGTCGGGCTTGATGACGCTGGAGCCGTCTGGGGTCGCGGTCGCCACGGTTCTCTCCTCTGGTCGATTGACCGGGGCGCTCCCGTGCCCGCCCCGAAGGCGAGTAGACAGTAGCACTTCCTACTTTCGATGAAAGCCCGGCCGACTTTCAGCCACCCCGCCGCGCCCACCACCGGCGCCCCGATGCATTGCTCAAGGATCTCTGTGTCGACTTTTGGGTGCTGTGCAACCGAAATTAAACACACGCCTTTTTGAGCGGTGGGGCCGGTCGGCTGGATCGGGGACGCCGGTGTCGCTCGCCGGCCGCCGCCTATCCCTATCCTCGGGGCGCATGGGCCGCATCCGTCCGCTCGCCGCGCTTGCCGTCCTTGGCGCCGCCGTCGGCCTGCTCGCGCTCCCCGCCGCGTCGAGCTCGCACAAAAGCCCTCCGATTTGCGACGGGAAGCGCGCGACGATCGTCGGCACCGAGGGGAACGACGACATCACCGGGACCAAGGCCGGGGACGTGATCCTCACCGGCGGCGGGAACGACGTGATCCACGGCCTCGGCGGCAACGACACGATCTGCGCCGGGGAAGGCCCCGACCAGGTCTACGGCGGCAAGGGCAGCGACACGATCTTCGCCGAAGGCGGCAACGACCTCGTCGACGGCGAAACCGGCAACGAGTACATCGACGGCGGTGGCGGGGATGACCAGCTGATCGAGAACGAAGGCGACGGAACGATCAAGGGCGGCGCCGGGAACGACGTGATCACCGGCGAACGCGGGATCGACACGCTTGAAGGCGGCGCCGGCAACGATTACGTCGCCGGCGGCATCGGCTTCGACACCCTGCGTGGCGACGGCGGCAACGACACGATCCTGCCCGAAAAGGGGCACGATTCGGCCGACGGCGGACCGGGTTCCGACACGGTCGACTACTCGACCGAACCGGCGGGGGTGGCGGTCGACCTGGCTAAGCACGAGAGCCTCCGGTCGGCCGGTCGCGACTCCCTGGTCTCGATCGAGAACGTGACCGGCTCGCGCTACGCCGACAAGCTGATCGGCGACGCCGACGACAATGTCTTGATCGGCGGCCCCGGACGCGACAAGCTGGTCGGCGGCGGCGGGCACGACACGATCCGGCAGTGAACCCGCGGGGCGCGGCGAGCCAAGCAGTAAGTAGAACTTCCTACTTCTGATAAAGCGCGCTATGGTTCCGGCCGCATGGGTGCCGGGAGCTTCGACAAGGTTCTCTACGAGGTCGCCGATGGCGTCGCCACGGTGACGCTGAACGACCCTGACAAGCGCAACATGCTCTCCGGCGCGATGCTCACCGAGGTCGTCGCAGCGATGGAAATGGCGCGCGACTCGGAAGAGGTTCGCGCGGTCGTCCTCACCGGGGCGGGGGACAAGGTCTTCTGCGCGGGCGCCGACCTCGGCGGGTTCGCCGCGGACGCGAGCCTGATGCAGAAGCACTACGGCTCCGACCTCTTCCTCGAATTCTTCCGGCTGATGCCGCGGCTCGGCAAGCCGTCGCTCTGCGCCGCCAACGGCCACGTGCTCGCGGGTGGGCTCGGCCTCGCGCTCTCCTGCGACCTGGTGATCGCCAAGGAGGGAGCCGGCTTCGGCACCCCCGAGATCAACGTCGGCGCCTTCCCTTACATGATCATGGCGCTCATCTACCGCAACGTCCCGCGCAAGAAGGTCAACGAGATGATGCTGCTCGGCGACCGACTGAGCGCCGAGGAGGCGGTCACCTTCGGCCTCGCCAACAAGGTGGTCCCGGCGGACCAGTTCGAGGAGGCGGTCGGCGACTGGGCGACCCGCCTCGCCTCGAAGAGCCCGCTGCTGATGAAGCTCGGCCACGACGCGATGTACCGCCAGCAGGACATGGCGATCGACGACGGGCTCGAGTTCCTCCGCTCGCAGCTCTCGCTGACCCTCACCACCGAGGACCTTCGCGAGGGCGTCGCCGCCTTCTTCGAAAAGCGCGAGCCGAAGTGGGAGGGACGGTGAGTCGGGCGGGCTCAGCCGCGCGCGGCGGGGGCGACCGGCGCCGCCGCGTGGGCGACGATGATCGCATCGATTTCGTCGAACACTGCGCGCAGACGAGGCGGGACGTCGACCTCTTCGAGTTCGAGGTGGTGCCCGTCGTACCGGAGGTCGTAGGCGTAGCAATCGGCGCAGCCGCTCGGACCGGCGGGCGGGATCGAGTCGAGGTCAGCTTGCGACAGGCTCCGCTGAAGGGAGCGGACGCGACGGATATCGAGGCGGAACTCCGTGCGCGTCCTGCCCGTAGGGGTGCCGCTGGTCGTCGCGGTGGCGCGCCGGCCGGGTCTGACCGCAAGCGTCTGCGTGCTCGAGGCGACGCCGCCGGTTCGCTTGTAGGCGAGTCTGAAGTCGTGCACGGTCGTCGCGGCCGCCGAGGCCGCCGTCGCGCTGCCGCACCCCAGCAAGGCCAGGGCGCAGAGGGTCGTCGGCACGAGGAGGCGCATCGCGCGCAGCTTACGCCGTGGGGTGGGACCCTGTGACCGACTCCGACACCGAGAACCGCCACCTGCTTCCGGGCACCGCGCCGCTCACCGAGCTCACCGAGCAACTGCACGAGCGCCGTGAGGCGGCCCACCTCGGCGGCGGCGAGGAGAAGATCGCCAAGCAGCACGAGCGCGGCAAGCTCACCGCCCGCGAGCGCATCGACCTGCTCGTCGATCAGAGCACCTTCGTCGAGCTCGGCCTCCACGGCCGCCCGCACTTCGCCCAGCGCGCGATGGACAACGTCGACGCCCCCGCCGACGGCGTGATCACCGGCTGGGGCGACATCGACGGCCGCCCCTGCTGCGTCGCCGCCTACGACTTCACCGTGATGGCCGGCTCGATGGGGATGACCGGCGAGCTCAAGGTCGGGCGCCTGCGCGAGATCGCACTGCAGAAGCGGATGCCGTTCGTCTGGCTGCTCGACTCGGCCGGCGCCCGCATCCAGGAGGCGGCGGGCTCGCTCTTCGCCGGCTCCGGCCAGCTCTTCCGCGAGGAGGTCGAAATGTCGGGCGTGGTGCCGATGGTCGCCGCGATGATGGGGCCCTGCGCGGCGGGCACCGCCTACATCCCGGCGCTCTCCGACTTCGTCCCGATGGTCGCCGGCCAGGGCGCGATGGCGCTCGCCGGACCGCACCTGGTCAAGGCGGTGACCGGGGAGGAGATCTCGATGGAGGAGCTCGGCGGCGCCCGCGTCCACACCCGGGTCAGCGGCGTCGGCGATCTCGAAGTGAAGAGCGACGAAGAGTGCATCGACGCGGTCAAGTCGTACCTCTCGTTCTTCCCTCCGAACTGGGAAGAGAAGCCGCCGGTCGCCCCGAGCGTCGATCCCGAGGACCGGATGTCGGAGAAGCTTCTCGAAATCGTTCCGGACTCCTCACGGAAGCCGTACGACATGTACGAGGTGATCGCCGAGATCGTCGACGACGGGGAGTACTTCGACCTCAAGCCGAAGTTCGCCAAGAGCGTCATCACCTGCTTCGCCCGCTTCGGCGGTCAGCCGGTCGGCATCGTCGCCAACCAGCCGAAGCACCTGGCCGGAGTGCTCGACAACGACTCCGCCGACAAGGCCGCCCGCTTCATCAACCTCTGCGACGCCTTCAGCATCCCGCTGGTCTTCCTCCAGGACGTCCCCGGCTTCATGGTCGGCTCGAAGGTCGAGCACGCCGGGATCATCCGCCACGGGGCGAAGATGCTCTACGCGGTCAGCCGGGCGACGGTGCCGAAGGTGACGGTTATCGTCCGCAAGGCCTACGGGGCGGGCTACTACGTGATGTGCGGGAAGGCCTACGAGCCGGACCTGATCGTCGCCTGGCCCGGGGCCGAGATCTCGGTGATGGGCGCCGAGGGCGCGGTCAACATCATCGGCCGCTCGGCGATCGAGGCCTCCGACGATCCGGAGGCGACCCGCGAGGCGATGCTCGACGCGGTGCGCCAGAACATCGACCCCTACATCTCGGCGGGCAACGCGATGATCGACGACGTGATCGATCCGCGCGAGACCCGTCCCACGATCGTCAAAGCCCTGCGCATGGCCCGGAACAAACACGTCACGAAGCCGCCGAAACGACACGGCGTCATGCCGGTCTAGGGAGGGAGGCCCGAAAGTGAGCCGCTACGACGACCCGGTGATCATCAGCTGCTCGATCAGCGGCGTGATCGCCAACCGCGACCAGTGCCCGGCGATCCCTTACACGCCGGAGGAGTACGCGGCGGAGGCCCGCCGCGCGGTCGAGGAGGGCGCGTCCCAGATCCACATCCACGCCCGCAAACCGGACGGCACGCCCTCCTACGAGGTCGAGGACTTCAAGGCGATCACCGAGGCGATCCGCGGCGCCGTCGACGACGTGATCGTCAACTACTCGACCGGCGCGATCGGGATCTCGATCGAGAAGCGGATCGAGTACCTGCGCGAGTGCCGGCCCGAGGTGGCCGCGCTCAACATGAGCTCGATGAACTACGCGAAGTACTCGCGCCGGCGTAAAGACTTCGTCTTCAACACCGTCTTCGAGAACAGCTTCGACACGATCATCGAGTTCCTCACCGCGATGCGGGAGCTCGGCATCAAGCCCGAGCACGAGTGCTTCGACGCCGGGCACGTCGCCAACCTGGACCCGCTCCTCGACATGGGGCTGCTCGAGCCGCCGCTGCAGATCTCCCTGGTGATGGGCGTCCTCGGCGGCATCCGGCCGACCCCGCGCAACGTCACCGTGATGTCCGACCAGATCCCCGGCGGTCCGGAAGGGCCCAACCAGTGGCAGGTGATCGGCATCTCCCGCGACCAGTGGAAGCTGCTCGGCGCGGCACTGGTGCTGGGCGGCAACGTCCGCGCCGGGGTCGAGGACAACCTCTACCTGCCGGACGGGACGATGTGCCGCTCGAACGGCGACCTGATCGGCAGGGCCCGCCAGATGGCCGAAGACGTCGGCCGTCGCCCGGCCACGCCCGCCGAGGCGCGCGAGCTGCTCGGCATCACCGCCCGCTCCGCCGCCGCGACCGCCTGAGGCGGGGCCGGAGATGGCGACCAAGGCGACCGAGCTGTTGCGGATGGGGGAGCTGGCCGAGGCCAGCGGCGTCCCCGCGCCGACGATCAAGCACTACCTGCGCGAGGGCCTCCTCCCGGAAGGCGTGAAGACGAGCCGCAACATGGCGTACTACCCGCCCGAGTTCGTCGACCGGATCCGCCTGATCAAGCGCCTCCAGGAGGAGCGCTTCATGCCGCTGAAGGCGATCAAGGGGGTGCTCGACGAAGGCACCGACCGGGCCGAGGCGCTGCTCGCGCTGGAGGACCAGATCCTCGACCGCGCCCTCGCCGGCGAGCGCACCCGCACCAGCGCCGCCGACGTGCGCCGCCGTTACGGCGTCCCCGCCGACGTGCTCGACCGGCTCGCCGAGATCGGCGTCCTCACCCCCAACGGCCGCGGCTACTCGCCCTCCGACGTGACGATCATCGAGGCGATCAGCCGCTTCCGCGCGGGCGGCTACGACGAGCAGATCGGGTTCACCGTCTACGACACCCTGCGCTACAAGACCGCCTTGGAAGACCTGGTCCGCGAGGAGGTCGACATGGTGATGAACCGCCTGGCGGGCGAGGTGCCACCGGAGCGCGTGGTCGAGATGCTCGAATCCGGCGCCCAGCCGCTGAAGGACCTGATCGCCTCGCTCCACACCAAGCTGCTCGTCGCCGAGCTCGAACGCCGCCGGGGATGAGGGCGGTGGCGGGGGTCGGGCTCGTCATCTTGGCGGTTATAGCCGCGGGCTTCGTGGCCGAGCGGATCTTCGGGCCTGGCGCAGACCCGATGGGCGAAGCTACCGAAGCGATCGAAGGTCTGCCCTATCGCGTGTCGGTGCGGGAAGCCTCCGAAGGGGTCCTGGTGGGGACGGCCCGCGGTCATCACGGGGCCGTCGTCCACTTTGCGATCTCCGAAGGTGAAGCTGACCGACCTCAGGACATCCCACCCCGCCTCCTCCATCTCGATAAGAACGTCATGGGAGGTGGTGGCTTCACCGTCTGGGAGGACTCAGAAGCGCCGCACGACGGCGAATCGGCGGCGGAATGGGACGAACGCGGCCGGGTCGCCCTCGATATCGAAGAGGCGCTCTGCCGCCAGGAGACCGGCGAAGCGTGCCCAATCTGACCGCGGCCCGGCCCCGCCGTATCCTCGCCCGATGAAGACGGCTCTCGTCACCGGCTCCTCCTCCGGGATCGGGCGGGCGACCGTGCGGCGGCTGGACGCGGCCGGGTGGAAGGTCTTCGCCGGGGTGCGTAAGGAGGAGGACGCGGCGGCGCTGCGGGAGGAGTCCTCCTCGCGGCTCGAGCCGCTGCTGCTCGACGTCACCGACGCCGAGGCGATCGCCGCCGCGGCGGAGCGGATCGAGGGCGAGCCGGGCGGGCTCGACGGTCTTGTCGACAATGCGGGCGGCGCGGTCGCCGGGCCGCTGGAGGCGCTGCCGATCGAGGACTTCCGTCGCCAGATCGAGCTGAACCTCACCGCCCAGGTCGCGGTGACCCAGGCGATGCTGCCGGCGATCCGGACCGCCCGCGGGCGGGTGGTCATGGTCAGCTCGGTGGGCGGCCGCGTCGCCCTGCCGCTGACCGGCGCCTACCACGCCGCCAAGTTCGGGCTCGAGGCGGTCGGCGACAGCCTGCGCCAGGAGCTGGCCCCGTGGGGGATCCGGGTGGTGCTGATCGAGCCCGGCTCGATCGACACGCCGATCTGGAGCCGTGGCGAGGAGGACGCCGAACGGATGCTCGCCAACTCGACGCCGCGGATGCGCGAGCTCTACGAGGCGACGATCGAGCGCTACCGCGAGGTTGTCCGCGAAACCGCTGAGCGGGGCATCCCGGCGGACAAGGTGGCGGCGCGGGTCCAGCACGCGCTGGAGGCGCCCCGACCGCGCTCCCGTTACCTGATCGGCATCGACGCGCAGGTGATGGCGCGCCTCCGGCCGATCGTGCCGACCCCGGTCTTCGACTGGGTGATCGCCCGCGCGATGGGCTTCCCGAAGCCGCCCGACGCGGATTCCTGACCGTCGGGCACCTATACTGACCACCTGATTGACGAGTCAATCAGGGTTCGCCATCCCGGGAAAGCCCCGTAAAACGCACCAATGCGCGTCGCTGCCGTACAACTCAACTCTACCGCCGACAAGGCCCGCAACCTCGCTGCCGCCG
>DATEDJ010000002.1:0-11373 GCA_035281725.1 Solirubrobacterales bacterium | reverse complement strand
AGGACCTCCCGGTCCTCGTCCTTCAGCACCACTTCCACCGCATGCCCGGCCATGATTCCTCCAATCGTCGCCTGCGTCGGAGACGACTTCGACGCCGACGACGATGGGCCTGCGAACTAACGACTCAGGTCACTAGATGGTTGATTCCGCGGTGGGGGCTCGGGGAAGGGACGCGGCGGGCGGGCGGCCGACGGGGGCGGTAAGGGACGGCGGGGGACGCGGCCCTCTCGGCGGCGACCCGGGCAGGCTGAGGCCGCCGCCGAGAGGGCCGGGTCTCGTGGGGATGTGCATGAGACGCCGGGGAGGCGTCACGGGGACGGGAGGTTCGTCACGGAGACGCGCGGAACTACACGGTTCCTCAGGACCTGAGAACGCGCGGGGTGAGTTGACCACGCCCTGGTGTCGTCAACTCACCCCGCGTGGATCTGGGCCTCCATGACGACCTCACCGCGCATCGTCGACGCGCTGCAAGCCTTGGTGTGGCCATGGCAACACCAAGGCTTGCAGCGCGACCGACAGGGTCACGAACCCGTGCCATTCCCCCCGGAAGGCCCGCGTCCCGGGCGTCTCGTGGCGGCCACAGCCTGCCAGGGCCGCCACGAGAAGCCCGGGACCCTCGCCGTCCCTGATCGACCGGGCGACGAATCGCGCCGTCAACCCACGTGCCCGCCGTGGAAGCGACCCTCAGTGCGCCGTGATGAAGCGGCGGATCACGCCGACCGCGGGCGAGCGGAACGGGAAGTAGAGGCTGGAGACGTGGCCGCGGTCGGGGACGACGTAGAGGTGTGAGCGCGGGAAGCGCGCCTGCACCTGATGGGCCTCGCGGACCGAAGTCACGTCGTCGACCTGGCCCGCGGTGATCAGGGTAGGGAAGCTGCGCGGCGCGCGCCAGCCACTCGGGATCGGCGCCGGGAATCCACCCGCCGGGGGCCCGGGCCAGTAGAGGCAGGGAGTGAGCCGCGCCGCCTCGGAAAGCAGGTACTCCTTGCGCCCGAACGGCGCGAAGAAGTTGCGCGGAAGGCCGCGCACGGCGGCCGAGAGTTCGGCGATCCGTCGCGACAACGGCGCCGCGGCGTCCCAGAGCAGCTTGTAGTCGTTGCATTCGACCGAGATCGCCAGGCCGTTGCTGTATTCGGAGAGCTTTTCGCCCGCCGGGCCGGGCGCGAGTAGCCGGTCGAGCCGCCGCGGGTCGCCGGCGAGGAAGCGGCGGTCGCCTTCGTCGAGGCTGAGGTAGGAGCGCGGCGCCAGCGTCCCCGCCTCGAGCAGGAACGAGATCAGCGGCTCGGTCGAGAGTCTGCGCCGGTGGAAGATGCCGACCACGCGGGTGAGCCGGGCGACCGGGTCGCCGCCGCAGGTGGGCGCGTCGCGGCAGGCGATCCGCAGACCCTCGAGCCCGGCGGGCAGGAGCGTCCGGTAGTAGGGGTCGTTGCCGGGATAGGCGGAGTCGAGGATCAGGCCGCGGAGGCTGCCCGGGTGGCGGACCGCGTAGGCCTGGCCGAAGAACGTCCCGTAGGAGTCTCCGTAGAAGAAGATCTTGCCGAGGCCGAGGGCGCGGCGGAGGAGGTCGAGGTCTTCGGCCCCTTCGGCCGAGGTGTAGCCGGCGTAGCGCGGGCCGAGCTGGTTGGCGCACTGGCCGATCGCGATCGATTCCTGGGTCAGGCCGGCCTGCAGGGCCGGGCAGTCGATCGCATCGGAGCGGCCGGTGCCGCGCATGTCGTAGAGGACGAGGTCGCGCCGCCGCAGGACCGGGCCGAGCGCCGCGATCAACGAGGCGGCGTAGGGCTTGGCGGTGGCCGCGTAGCCGGGGCCGCCGTCCATGGCGACGATCGCGCCGAGGCTGGGCTGCGAGGTGTCGCGCCGCCGGCGGATCGCGAAGGCGACCTTGGTCGTGCCGAGCGCCGGGTCGCCGCGCAGCGCCGGGACCACGATGTGACCGCACTCGAAGGGCCGTGGCATGCCGAGGTAGCAGGTGCGGAGCTGCGGCCGCGGCGGCGTCGGTTCGATCACGGACTTGGGGACGACGGCTCCGAGCGACGTCGTAGCCGGCGAGCGCGTCGCGGCAGACGCCGGCGGCGGAGCCGGACCGGCGGCCACGGACCAGCCGACCACAAGCGCCAGCGCGGCGCTCACTGCGGCAATCAGGAAACGGGCGCGGCGTCCCACGGCCGGCACGCTAGCCGCCGGAGACCGTGCCGAGGATCCGGCCATCGTCGTCGACTCGCACGGCGGCCTTGCCGAGGTCTTCGTGCGAGAGCTCGGCGATCAGGTGCGCGCCTTCGTCGGACGGGTCGAGCACCGGATGCCCGGCTTCGACCAGTCGGACCGAGGCGATCCGGCCGGAGCGGAACGCGCCGTCCTTGTCGACGCTGACGTGCAGCACGGCCGAGGCTCCCAGCACCCCCTCCGTGGCGAAGTTATGGAAACCCGAGAAGTTGCCGAGGCTGTAGGCGATCAGCCGGTCGCGGTAGATCTCCATCCCGCGCAGGACGTGCGGGCCGGAGCCGAAGACCAGGTCGGCGCCGGCGCGGATCGCCATCTCGGCGAACTCCTCCGGGTTGCCGCGGTCCTCGCCGAGGTAGCTCTCCTCGGCGCCGGTGACGTGTTGGGCGTCCGACCCCTCCGCCCCCGCGTGGATCGCGACGACGACGATCGGGTTGCGCCGGGCGGCGTAGCGGATCAGCTTCCGGGCGGCGGCGAGGTCGAGCAGCGAGCCGGTCTGCGCGTAGGGGGCGAAGCCGACGAAGGCGACCCTCTCCCCTCCCGCCTTCACCACCGTCACCTTGCCGGGCAGGCCGTCCTGGGCGATCCCGGCCTTGTGCAGCGCCGCGATCGTCTGTTCCAGCCCGGCCTGGCCGAAGTCGTAGGAGTGGTTGTTGGCGTTGTTCATCACCGTGAAGCCGGCGGCGGCGAGGTAGCGCGCGTAGCTCGGCGGCGTGCGGAAGGCGTAACAGGAGCCGGAGGGCGCGCCGCCGCACTTGGGCGAATCGGAGACGTCGGTCAGCGTGCCCTCGAGGTTGCCGAAGACGACGTCGCCGGTCAGCTGGCCCTTCACGTGGTCGAGGTAGGCGTCGGGGTCGGCCGGGAGCTCGGGGGTGTTGCCGAGCATCGTGTCGCCGACCGCGGCAAAGCTGATCCCGGGGCTGGCGGCGCTGGTCCCGCCGTTGGCGCCCGCACCCCGGTCCTTGCCCGGCTTCCCGTTCACGGCGGCCACCTCGTGGCCCGCGGTCGTCCCCAGCGCGGCCGCGCCGCGCGGCGCGCGCACCGTGCCGCCTCCGATCAGCGAGTTGACGGCGACCACGCAGCCGCCCGCAACGACCACGGTCACCAGAGCGATCGCGACGCCGCGCTTCATCGCGTAGGTATCGCACCGCCGTAGGACGGCCTCGCGTTCCGGCGGCGATCTTGCGCGCCGCCCGGCGGGCGGCCGGGGCGCGCCGACCCATAGGATCGGCCGATGCGTCGCAGCATCGCCATCGCTGTCGCGCTCGTCCTCATCGTCGTCGGCCTCCTCGGCTTCGCTACCGGCGCCTTCGTCGCCGTCGGCTCGGTGATCCTCGTCCTCGCCTGCCTTTTGCTGGCGGTGATGCTCGGAATCGGCCCGAACGAAGAGGACAAACCATGACCGATTTTCCGGATTCTTGACCGATTGGCCGAATTTTTACCGACCAAACGTCAGTTACAAAGTCCGTCTTAACGGGTAGAGTCGCGCGGATGCGGACCTATTTCGTTGCCGCGTGGGAGCGGCGCCGTCACCGAGAACGCGAGCTGCACCACGTCACCGCGGAAACCGCCGAACACGCGATCGTGGCGATCGCGTCCTCGCGCCCGCTCGAGGAGCAGCCGGGGATCTACGAAGCCTGGCCCGCCGAGTCGCCCGAGCTGAACCTCCGCATCACCTACGAGCATCCGCGCCGCCAGCTGCGCCTCAGCCCCGACGGCGAGTAGCCGGCCCGGACCCCACGCCCTACCCTCTCGGCGTGGAGATCATCGAGGACGACGGACGCTCCGGCGACGACCTCGCCCAGATCGCCTTCGCCGAGACGCGCGAGGAGGCGGCCCTGATCCGCGGCCTGCTGCGCGAAGAGGGCATCCGCAGCCTCGCCAAGCAGACCGGGGTCAACGGCCCGATGCTCGGTTCCGGCCTCCTCACCAGCAGCCCCCGCCGCATCTACGTCCGCGCCGAGGACGCCGACCGGGCCCGCACCCTGCTCGGCGAGACGATGGTCGAAGACCCGCTCGCCGAGGAAGTCCCGGAACCGGCCAACGCCGCCTACCTCGCCGACGCGACCGGGCACCGGCCTCGCGACTACTCCGTCCTTGGCGCCTACGCCCGCGCCTGGCTCGTTGCCGGCGGCGTCCTGGCCGTGGCCTTCGCGGTCTTCCTGATCGCCCGCTGAGGGGTGAGGATCTCGCTCGGGGTCAGGCCGGTCAGGGCCCGCACCTCGCGGCTGAGGTGCGCCTGGTCGGCGTAGCCCGCCGCGGCCGCGCCGCCGGCCAGGCCATCGACGCTCGCCAGCTTGAGGAAGCGCCGCATCCGCAGGATTCGCTGGAGGGTCTTCGGGCCGTAGCCGACCGTGGCAAGGAAGCGGCGTCGCAGCTGTCGCTCGCTGAAGCCGAGGGCCGTCGCGATCTCGTCGACCCGGCGGCCGGGATCACGCAGACGCTGCGCTGCCGGGGCCGGCCACGGTGGCCCCCCTCCCTGGCGCCAGACAATGTCGGTGGAGCCATCGGGGATGACGTGGACCGGCCGACCATCGCCGCGGCGCATCCAGAAGCAGGCGATCGCGCTCGCGGCCCAGGCGGGGCGGGGGCACCTCCCGGTAGACGTCCGATTCGTTCAAGACGGCAGGCAGAAGAGAAGCTTCCATCTACGACGAGCAAAGCAGAGCGAAAGGAAGACCCATGGAAATCGAATTCGTGACCAGCATCGCGATGATCGCCCCGGATCCGCCGCGATCCCGCGCGCTCTACGTCGACACCCTCAACATGCCCTTGGCCGACGACAGCGGCTCTGGCTACTTCCACTCCGAGCACGTGGCGGGCACTCGTCACTTCGGCGTCTGGCCCCTCTCCCAGGCCGCCCGGGCCTGCTTCGGCGAGGACGAGTGGCCCTCGGCCGTGCCGGTCCCCCAGGTCAGCATCGAGTTCGAGGTCGCCGACCTCGACGCCCTCGACGCCGCCAGCGAGGAGCTGGTCGCCGCCGGTCACCAGCTGCTGCATCCGCCGAAAGAGGAGCCGTGGGGCCAGACCGTCGCCCGCCTCCTCTCGCCCGAGGGAGCGATACTCGGCATCTCCTTCGCCCCGACGTTGCATTGAGTGTCGAATCGGGGCGTCTTCCTTCGTCGTCCGGGTAGAGGCGCAGTCGGAGGGAGCGCGCCGCGAGACGAGGAGGAGCTTCGATGAGCAAGAGCGTGTTGGACATGTCGGTGTCGCTGGACGGGTTCGTGGCGGGCCCGAACGAGACGCCGGAGAACGGCCTCGGGGACAACGGCGCGCGGCTGCACTGGTGGCTCGGCTTCGGCGCGGGGCCCGAGCGCGACGTGGTTCCCGGGCGCCCCGACGGGGTGAACGGTGAAGTGATGAGCGAGCTGATGGCGACCGGAGCGGTGGTCGCCGGGCGCGGGACGGTCGAACCGGCGGGATGGTGGAACGGCGACCATCACGACGGCGTGCCGATCTTCATCCTCACCCGCACGCGCACGGCGGATGACGTGAAGCAGTGGCCGCTGGTCACCGTTCTCGATGATGTGACCGAGGCGATCACTCGCGCCAAGGAGGCGGCCGGCGACCGCGACGTCCTCGTCCACGGCGTCGGCTGCGGGGCCGCCGCCCTCGAAGCGGGCGTCCTCGACGAGGTCCAGCTCCACTTCGTCCCCGGCCTGCTGGGCGAGGGACGCCGCCTCTTCGAAGGGATCGATCCGGCCCGGCACCACGAGCTCGAGGTGATCGCCGTGCACGAGGGACGCGGCGTCACCCACGTCCGCTACCGCGTCGTCCGCTGACCTCTCCGCGCCGCTGGGGGATTCCTACCCAGGCCAATTCTGGCCCCCGACCGTGGGCGCCATCCCCGCGCTAGCTTGGCCCGGTCCGTCCAACAGTGCATTGGGGAGTTGCAAATGAAGACCTGGAGTGTGTCGTCCTGTCGCTCGCTCGGAAGCGTCGCCGCGGTGGTGCTCGGCGCCGTGCTCGTCCTGTCGATCTTCGTCACCGGCGCCGCCGGCCGTGGCGGGAAATGCGTCAAGGGCGCCGAGGCGCCCGGGTGCACCCTTCCGGTCGAAGCCCGCTTCTACAAGAATTTCGGCGACAGCAGCGCGATCACCGTCCAGGTCGGCGACAAGGGCCTCTCGCTGACCGCCTACGCCGTGGAGATCAAATGCACGAAGTACGCCCCGATGCTCGGACCCGACCAGGAGCTGGCGCTCGGCCTCAGCGACAAGCGCCACCCGAAGGTCGGCAAGACCTACACGCTGAAGAAGAGCGAAACGCAGGGCGGCGAAGAAGGTGAAGCGCGGCAGCGCGGCGTGTTCGAAGCGAAGCTGGACTTCAAGTCGGCGAAGCTGGTGGTCGTCACGGTGCACCTGCTCGCCAAATCAGGAACCGAAGTCACCTGCGACGGCGGCGGGACCTGGAAGGTGAACCGGCAGAACTGAATCGGGACATCATCAAATCGGAAATGGGGCGGGCTGGACTCGAACCAGCGACCAAGGGATTATGAGTCCCGTGCTCTGACCAACTGAGCTACCGCCCCGGGTCCTCGCCCGGCGCGCCCTGGCTACTTGAGCTGGGCGCAGGGTTTGAACACGGAGACCAGTATGCCTTCGCGGACCTTGTCGGTGCCGTTGCGGAGTTCGATCATCTGCTGGTCGGAGAGTTTCTTGAAGAAGCTCTCGACGCAGGCGACCTGGGTCGCGCTCATGCCGTTGGTTTCGGCGAATTCGATGATCCCGGGGACGCTGCTCACGCGGAGGAGTTCGATTTCCTCGCTTGAGGCGTTCGGGTCGATCGTCGGGCGGTCGGTCTTTTCGCAGGCGGGCTCGGCTTCGGCGGCCGTCTGCTGGGCCTTTTCCTGGCGTTCGGATTGCGGCAGTTCTTCGAGTTCTTCGGCGCCCTTCGGACCGAGGATCTTCTTCGCTTTACCGACCACGCAGCTGACGTACCAGTGCTGGTAGGGGAACTGGTCGAGGATCGCTTCGAGTTCGCCGTAGAAGCCATGGACGTCCCCGGGGACGGTGATCGTCTTGCCTTCACCGACGCTCAGGGTCTGGTCGCTCGACCCGCCGCACCCGGCCACGAGAACCACGGCCGCGAGCGCGGCGATCAGGAGCAGGAGGAGGCGCACCGGCGCGCTAACGGTCCGCACGCGCTACGCGCTGAACAGCTGGGCGAGGCTGCGACCCACGTCGGGCGGCTCTTCCTCGCCCTTCGCCGCCGCCGCGGCGCCCTCGGCGAGCGCCTTCGCCGCGTCGGCGATCTGGTGGTCGCGGCCGCCGCGGATGGTGCCGGTCTTCTTCGCTTCGGCGAGGTCGGACTCCATCAGCCCGGCGAGCTCCGCCAGCCGGCGCAGGCCCACCACCCCGGCGGTGCCGCGCAGCGCGTGCGCTTCCGCTCGCATCGTCTCGAAGTCCGTCGTCGCCGTCGCCAGCCCCGCCGAGATCACGTCGCAGCGCCGCCGCGCCTCCTGCGCGAAGGAGACGAGCAGCTCGTCCTCGGAAGCGGCTTTGTCGCTCATTCCCCCACCACCTTTTCGACCGTCTTGTGCATCAGCTTCGTCCCGAACGCCCCCTCGATCGCCGCGCTCACGACCCCTTCGCGATTGATCGCGAACAGCCACGGTTCGGTCGGCAGGTGGAAGCGGCGCACCTGTGGGCGCACCCCCTGTGAGGGGTCGTTTTCGTTGTAGATCTCCATGTGGATGAAGTTGGCCTTGCCTTCGAATTCGTGCTGGACCTGCTGGGCGACGTCGACGACGGGCCCGCAAACCCGACTCTGGCAGAACTGAGGGGTCGCAAACAAGAGCAGTATCGGTTCCTTTCCGAGCACTTCCGCGTAGTTGACCTTGTTCTGCGTGTCCGGCGGAATCCTGGTCGTCAGCTTGGCGAGATCCCCGCCGACGCTCTTCGCGGTCGGGGTTTCGATCAGCGGCGCCTTGTCCCCAGGCCTCGGAATCTTTGCGTATTCACCCACATTGATGCTCGGAAGGAGTTTCGCCCCCACCCCGTCCTTTTCCTTGATCAGGATCGCGGGACGGTACTCGCCTTCGGCCGGCAGGTTCAGCTCGGTCGAGTAGACGACGCTCGCCACATCGGGGTCTTCGGTGGTCGTCTTGCCCTGGAAGGCCGGGTCCGTCGCCAGCGATTCGATCCGCGCCGGGAAGGGACCGATGGCGGGCTGTTCGAGCGCCTGCGCCTGCGCCTTCCCGACCAACCCCTTGTTGCCCGCCTTCGATTTGGCGCCGGGTTTGACCGTCGGCACCTTGGCGAAGTAGATCGCCGTTTCGGCGCCGGGGATCTCCGCGCCGGTCTTCCCGGAGGAGCCGAGCTTTTCGGCGATCGTGAACGGATAGCGATTCGGGCCCGGGTAGAACGCCTGCGCTTCGGCGTCGATCTTCAGGTCGGTCGTGTGGTTCCCCTGCTGATTGATCAATTCGCGCAAGGTCTTCCCCTTGGCCGAGGGGAAGGCGCTCTTCGGTGGCGCCGGACGACTCTTGCCCGACTCGGCGTCGGGATTGACGTGGGACGTGGTGCTGTCGCCGCCGCCGCAACCGGCGACGAGGAGCGACCCGCTCGCCAGCAGGCACAGGTAGGCCAGGCCCAGAGCAGGACGGGGGCGCCGCATCGGCGGCATGTTTTCAGAGTGTGCGGCCCGCAGAGGCCTTCCCCACCCCCGCTCCGCGCCCCAGGTAGGCTGGCCGCGTCGTCGAGCGGGAGGAGAAAGGGATGGCGGAGCGAGCGGCGTTGATCACGGGGGCCTCGGGCGGGATCGGACTGGCGATCGCCGCGGTGCTGGCCGAGGAGGGCCACGCGCTGACGCTCTCGGCACGACGCCCGGAGAAACTCGAGCAGGCGGTGGCGGGCCTGCGCGACGCCGGCCACGAGGTCCAGACCGTCCCCGCGAACGTCGCCGACGAGGACGAGCTGAAGGCCGTCTTCACCGCCCACGAGGAGCGCTACGGCCGCCTCGACGTGCTGGTCAACAACGCCGGGGTCGGGATCGGGGCGCCGATGCACGAGGTGGAGACCAAATTCCTCGACCTGCAGCTGGCGGTGAACCTGCGCTCGATCATCCTCGGCACCCGCGAAGGGCTGCCGCTGCTGCGCAAGGCGGGCGCCGAGCACCGCAAGGCGCTGATCGTCAACACCGCCTCGATCGCCGGCAAAGCGGGCCAGCCCTGGCTGGCGATCTACGGGGCGACCAAGGCCGCGGTGGTCAACTACAGCGTCGCGACCGAGCGCGAGGTCGGCGGCGAAGGGATCGCCTGCACGGCGCTCGCCCCCGCCTTTGTCGACACCACGATGACCGACTTCGTCAAGGGCACCCTCCCGGCGGAGGAGATGATCCGCCCCTCCGACATCGGCGAGGCGGTGCGGTACCTGGTGCGGACCTCGCCCAACTGCCACATCCCGGAGATCGTCTTCACCCGGCCCGGCGAGGCGATCGGCGCACCGGCCTAGAGCGTCTGCTTGCCATGCAGACGGTCGAGGGCAGCGGCGCGCACGGCCGCCTGCGCGTGCTCGTCGCCGCGTTCGGCGACCCCGGCCACGTCTTCCCGGCGATCTCGCTGGGCAGGGCGCTGGCGCGGCGGGGCCACGAGGTGACGATCGAGACCTGGGAGGAGCGGCGCGCCGCGGTCGAGGGCGCCGGGATCGACTTCGCCGCGGCCGAGGAATACCGCACCTTCCCGCCGCCCGAGCCCGACACCGACGACGGCCGCCACGCCGCCGACGCGGCGCGGGCGCTGCTGCCGCTGATCGAGCGCCTCGACCCGGCGGTCGTGGTCTCAGACATCCTCACGCTGGCCCCGACCCTCGCCGCGGAGGCTGCCGGGGTGCCGCTGGCGACCCTGATCCCACACATCTACCCGGTGGTCGAGCCGGGGCTGCCGTTCTTCGCCGTCGGCCTGCGGGCGCCGCGGACGCCGATCGGCCGAGCGGTGTGGAAGGCGGGACGGCGGGCGCTCGACGTCGGCCTCGAGCACGGGCGGCGCGACCTGAACGGCCAGCGCGAGCGGCTCGGACTGCCGCCGCTCGACCGCTTCCACGGCGGGATCAGCCCCGATCTGGCGCTGGTCGCGACCTACCCGCAGCTCGAGTACCCGCGCGCCTGGCCCGGCTCGGTCCAGGTCACCGGGCCGATGGTCTTCGAGGTCCCCCATCCGGATATCGAGCTGCCCGCGGGTGAGGCGCCACTCGTCCTCGTCGCCCCGAGCACCGCCCACGACTCCGAGAACCAGCTCGTGCGCACCGCCCTGGCGGCGCTCGCCGAGGAGCCGGTCCGGGTCGTCGCCACCACCAATCGGGTGCGCCCGCAGAGCCCGATCGAGGTCCCCGCCAACGCCATCCTGGTCGACTGGCTGAGCTACAGCCAGCTGATGCCGACCGCGGCGCTGGTCATCTCCCACGGCGGCCACGGGACGGTCGCCCGGGCGCTCGGCGCCGGCACCCCGGTCCTGATCTCGCCGATCACCGGTGACATGGGCGAGACCGCGATGCGGGTCGCCTGGGCGGGCGCCGGACTGTCGCTCCCCTGGCGCCTCTGTCGTCCCGGCCCGCTGCGCTGGGCCGCGCGCCGCGTCCTCGCCGACCCGACCTACGCCGCCCGCGCCCGCCAGATCGCCGCCTGGGGCGCCGAGCACGACGGCGCCGACCGCGGCGCCGAGCTGGTCGAGCAGCTGGCCACCCGACGGGTTCGCAGTTAGCTGTGCTGGGTACGGGGAACTGCGAACTCATTGAGTGGGACGAGGCAAGGGACGGGTAAGGGGACGGGAAAGGGACGCGGCCATCTCGCGGCGGCCCTGGCAGGCTGTGGCCGGGCCCGAGGCCCCTCGGTGCGTTCGTCGCTTGTTGCCGTATATGGGAAAAGCGACGAACGCACCCCGCGGGCCGGCGCAGGGCCCCCGCGAGGGCGCACCTCTCCGTGAGGTTCCCGGCTTCTTCCTCACGGATCCGCCCGTCTTCCTCACGGGACCCGGCGTCCTCCCCGCAGACGCCCCGTCCTGCGCCGTCCCTCCCCGCGGGCGCCACATCCCTGTGACGGGGCCCTCCCCGCAGACCTCCCGACCCGGGCGTCTCGGAGGCGGCCTCAGCCTGCCCGGGTCGCCTCCGAGACGCCCGGGCCCGCCGTCCCCGGCCGCAGGGGCCCCAGGTCGCACCGTCC
>DATEDJ010000001.1:0-2130 GCA_035281725.1 Solirubrobacterales bacterium | reverse complement strand
CTCGGCCAGGGGGACATGCTCTTCCGCGGTGCCGGGACCTCGAAGCTGGCCCGCGTCCAGGGGGCGTTCATCACCGAGGACGAGATCTTCGCGATCACCGACCACTGGGCAAAGCAGGGCGAACCGGAGTTCGAGGAGGAGCTGCTGGAGACGCCGGAGGACGCCGGCGACGACGGTGGCCGGGGCGAGGACGACTTCGATCCGGACTCCGACGACCTGCTGGACGAGGCGATCCGTCTCGTCGTGCAGACCGAAACCGCCTCGGTGTCGATGATCCAGCGGCGCCTGCGGGTCGGCTACACGCGGGCCGGCCGGCTGATCGACATGCTCGAGCGGCGCGGCGTCATCTCCGGTTATGAGGGCTCCAAACCGCGCCAGGTGCTGATCACCCAGGCCGATCTGGCCCGCGTGGTCGGCGGGCCGGGTTCCGGCGGCGGGGGCGGGGCTCCGTCCCCGGTCGGGGCCGACGCCGACAGCGACCTTTCCTGACCGACTCGGTCCGGTAGTTTCGGTCCCTCGATGGAGGGATCCAAGGTCGTACGGGCGGGGATCGTGGTCACCGGGACCGAGGTGATCACCGGCCGGATCTCCGACGCCAACGGACCCTGGGTGAGCGAACAGCTGGCGGAGCTCGGGGTCGAGGTCGCCCACATCATCGTCGTCGCCGACCGCCCGGATGACCTGGAGCACGCGCTGCGGTTCCTCGCCGACGAGGGGATGGATCTGATCGTCACCAGCGGTGGGCTGGGACCGACGGCGGACGATCTGACCGCGGAGATCGTCGGGCGCTTCGCCGGGCGGCCCCTGCAGCTGGACGTGGAGATGGAAGAGAAGATCGCCACGATCCTGCGCCGCTTCGCCAAACGGCGGAACTGGAAGATCGACGAGGCGGCGATGATGGACGCCAACCGCAAGCAGGCGATGGTGCCGGAGGGGGCGGAGGCGCTCGATCCGGTCGGGACCGCGCCGGGGCTGGTGGTGCCGGTCGGGGAACCGGGAGAGCGGGTGGTGGTCGTGCTGCCGGGCCCGCCGCGGGAGCTACAGCCGATGTGGCCGCGGGCGCTGGAAACCGACGCAGTGCGGGCGATCCTCGACCGGGCGACGCCGCTGCACGGGCTGACGATGCGGATGTTCGGCGTCCCCGAGTCGGAAATCGCCAAGAGCCTGCGCGAGATCGAGGACGACGACGGGGTCGACGTGGAGGCGGTCGAGGTGACCACCTGCCTGCGACGGGGCGAGATCGAGATCGACGTGCGCTGGCGCGACGAGACCGAGGACATCGCCTTTGCCGTGCGGGACGGGCTGCAGCGGCGCCACCAGCGGGAGACCTTCAGCCTCGACGGCGAGACGATCGACGAACAGGTGGCGAAGCTGCTGCGCGACCAGGGGCTGAAGCTGGGCCTGGCCGAGTCCTGCAGCGGCGGGATGCTGGCGGCGCGGATCACCAATCCGCCCGGGGCGTCGGATTACTTCATGGGGAGCGTCGTCTCCTACTCGTACGAGGCGAAAGAAGAGCTGCTCGGGGTGCCGAAAGAGCTGCTGGAGGAGAAGGGCGCGGTGTCGCCGGAGGTTGCCGAGGCGATGGCGAAGGGGGCGCTGGAGCGCTTCGGTGCCGACGTCGCGGTGTCGATCACCGGCGTCGCCGGGCCGACGGGAGGGACGGAGGAGAAGCCAGTCGGCTATGTCTGCTTCAACGCCCGGCTCGCCGACGGGACCGCGATCGCCCGCGATCCGGTGATCCCCGGCGATCGTCACGACATCCGCGAACGGTCGGCGTTGGTGGGCATGCACCTGCTGCGGAGCCTGCTCGGTGAAGGCGAGGAGGTGGCTCAACCCGCCTCGGAGACGGATTCGGCAACCTAAATTCACTGATTTGGGGCGATGCGGCGTTGAGCCGCGCGCATCGGCTCCCTAGCTTGGCCGTATGGCAAAAGCGGGGGAGAAACCGAAGAAGCAGCGGGTGTTCGTCGCCCTCGACCTGCCCGAGCGGGTGCGCGAGGGGCTGACCGCGTGGGGGAGGGCCGAGCTGGTCGATCCGGCGCTGCGGCCGACCCGGCCGGAGTCGCTGCACGTGACCCTGGTCTTCCTCGGCCACCACGAGCCGGCGGAGGTCGAGGAGATCGCCGCGGT